>JAGLYR010000025.1 GCA_023132135.1 Candidatus Eiseniibacteriota bacterium
ACCTGGCCAATATCTGACCAGGTCAACACCCTGAACCGTCAAAAAGGGGACATCTTAGTCCGGAGATCAGGGGACAAACAACTCCGGCGTTGACACCGCGCCGCCATTCGTGAATGTCATCCCCTCCAGCACGGCCTCCGGCCACTCCCCCCAGTGGAAGTAGAACCCGCGTGCTGCTTCCCCGCAGTCAATCACGCAGGTAGATGGATCCCCAGTCACGGATTTCACGACGATTAGCTTGCCGAGGTAGTCAATGTCGCGGTTTCCCTCACCCGTGTACGTTCCCGCAGCCACGAGAACCGTATCCCCAGCACTCGCCGAGTCAATCCCCGCTTGAATCGTCGGGCATTGGGCAGGAACATGCCAGGTGGCGGCATAAGTGGTCACGGGAGAAAGTGTCAGATACGCAACCAGAATTGTAGCGAGCAACCTCATGGCAGATCTCCTTGGGGGGATTCCGCATGCAGGCAAAGAACAAGGGCAACGAGCCCGATCGATGCGTACATGAAGCGTTTCATTTCGACCTCCTACTTCAGCATGACGGCCTTTCTGTGACGGACTCCTTGCGGCGTGCTCAAGTGATAGAAGTAGATGCCAGAGGGCACAATCTTGCCGTCGTCGCCTTTGCCGTCCCAGTACGCTTCGTGGCGGCCGGGCGCGACATGTTGGTCCACGAGCGTCCGGACCAACCGCCCGCGAACGTCGTAGATAGCTAGCGTCACGGGTCCACCCGGGGCCGGAAGATCGTACCCAATGGTCGTTCCGGGATTGAATGGATTCGGGAAGTTCTCGCCAAGCGACAGCCTCGTGGGCGCGTCGAGGGATACATCCGCAGTACCTGTGAGTGTCCATCCGCGACACTCACAGGCAACGAAGGCCGAGCAGTCGTAGGCCACATTGGTGATGCATCTGAGCGATGGAATCGAGTCGCCATAAATCAGACCCTGGCAATCCATCAGAAAAGTCATTCGTACTAGGCTTCCGGACGCACCGGCCGGAATGGGAGAGGATCCGCCTCGATAGCCGTACACGCTGATTGTGTCTTCTCCCCGACTCGTGGCACAGCCCACCGGTGGCCAGCTGGCCGTAAGGTCCCCATTGGAGCACCCGGCGAACCTGAAATAAGATGATTCGTAGGTCATATCGAAGCCGATCTCCCCAACAGGAGACAAATTGTCCCCGAGAATCACATCGACTTTGACCGTGTCTCCAGTGAGACACGTATAGACAGTATCAGGTACGTCTGGATCAAAGCACAGAGTACCTTCGACACCCGGGCAACCTACTGGAAACACACCGACAAGATCACATTCATCGTTCGGGGGTGAGAATGGTCTGCAGGGAGAGTCGCTGCGAAGCATAAAATCGCTGCTGTCCGGACTGCAGAATCTAGGATCCTCGCAGATGTTGCCTGCTACGTCCCCTTGGTCTGCGATGCAGCCCACCCAGTCGCCGCCTTGGTTGCCGAAGACGTCGCAGCACGTGAGCGTTGCAGTGCCGCCATTGTCACAATACACCGCGGCGCCTCTCTCGCCGAAAGTAATGATGCTGTTGAACAGCGTGGGGGACGAATTGTACCAGGATATCACTCCGCTACCCTGGAATGCCGAGTTGCCAAAAAAGGTCGCGTTGGATATCTCAGGGTGCGAGCTATCATAGCAGGATAATCCTCCACCAGCCCGCCCCGCGGTATTCCGGGAAAAGGTGACATTCGAAAGAACGGGACTTGATTCTTCAACGCAATCCAGCGCACCGGCGTCATAGGTCACGGCAGTGTTTCTATCGAAGGTTACCCACCGGAGCTCAGGTGAAGACTGGACGCATATCATTCCTCCTCCGTACAAATCTGCTGAGTTCTCGATAAAGCGGACAGTGTCCAAAGTCAACGCGGACTGATCACATGCAAGCCCTCCCCCCGAAGCTCCCACAGAGTTCATCGAGAAGGTGCACTCTTCAAGAACCAAGGAAGAATCACCGTAGGTCTCCATGCCGCCACCCGTAAAAGCCGCGGAATTTTCCAAAAAGGTTACGCTCACAAGCGTATCCTGCCGGCAATCCCATGAGTACAGGCCACCACCGCGCTCGTCTGCAGAGTTTCCTACAAAGGTGCTGTTGTTGACTATTGTCCCAGAGCAGCGGAAGCAGGACATCCCACCACCGCAGTTGCCAGCGACGTTGTTCGACAGAGTCACGCCGACAAACACCGGAGAGGAATCCCAGCAGAGGACTCCGCCACCACCCAGTATCGAACTGCCGGTCGCCGAGTTGCCTGAGAAGGTACAATTCGTGACAGTAGGACTGGACAATCTGATGTACATGCCGCCACCCACGTCTCCATGATTGGCGACGAAGTCGCAATTGCTGACTGTGAGCGAACACCTATAGCAGTACATTCCACCCGCACGGCCCTCTGTAAGTCCCCCTGTGATGGTAAAGCCGTCAATGTGAGTCGCGTTGTCAGCCTCCCGGCAATAGACGACCCTGCCCATTGAATCTGCGTCGACGGTGACACAGTCTGCCTGGCCAGTCTCACTCTGGAGACAAATCCCCGACTTCATGATTACGCAGTTCAGGACACCTCCGGCGTCCACATGGGTGCAATCGTAGTATGTCCCGCAGGCAACCAGCACCGTGTCCCCCGCAGCTGCCGAGTCGATTCCTGCCTGGATCGTGGGGCATTGGGATGGGACGTGCCAGGTGGTGGCGTAAGCAAAGATCGGGAGGAAGGACACACACGCGGCCAGAATAGCAGCGAACAATCTCATGGCAGGCCTCCTCGGATGGGCTTCCGCATTTGGCGATCGCCAAGTAGCATTCTATTGTGGCGTATGGTATGCCGGATTGCAAGCACCAAAGCGGGTTTCAGGGGAGGCAGGTCAAGGCTGCGTCTGCCTGACCTTTGGGTCCAGTACCCAATCCCACCTCCTACCTTGTTGCGGGTCAACCAGATCTGGAGACATGCTAATCATCTGCTAACGGTTTGGCTAGGAACCTGCCTGAGAACGCGCCATCTTCAGAACCGGAGCCCGGTCGACTCGGAGGAACTTCCCAGGAGAATCACACTGTGTCAGCTCGAGCCTCCGAGCACTCCCCAACGGAACCCTTGAAAGTGAAGTGCCTTCGCAGGTAGTATTCCCACTTGGGGTGGCAAGCATCGAGCAGACGCTTATTCGGGGAAACAGTCGGGGAGGTCGCGGTGGATCTGAAGCAGCTTGAGAAGTTGGTCGCTGCAGGCGAATCCGAGACTGTGGAGTTCAAGAAGTCGACTGGCCAACTGAGACCTGCCGGCCAGACATTGTGCGGGTTTCTCAATGCCAGTGGTGGACACGTGCTGATTGGCGTGAGCGAGAAGGGTGCTATTCTCGGCCAGCAGGTCTCAGACAGCACTCAGATCGACATCGCGGCGACCTTGAAGAAGTTCGAACCGCCTGCTTCTGTCGAAATCCAGCGTGTTCCATTGACGGGGGAAGGCGACAGAGAGGTTATCGTGCTGGCCGCTGCGACACCGGGTAGCCTTCCGTTCACGTTCGACGGTAGGCCGTACCAACGGATCGGGACAACAACCTCCGTCATGCCACAGGAGCGGTACCAGCAGCTGCTGCTTCAGCGCATCCATAGTCATCAGCGCTGGGAGAACACCCGAGCAGATGTTGGGATTGAGGATCTTGATCAGGAGGAAATCCTGCGGACTGTCCGCGTCGGAAAAGAGGCGGGGCGTGTGCCCGAGTCCACAGGCGAGGATCTGGGAATCATACTGGATCGCTTTGGACTTCGCATGGACGGAGAGATCTTGAACGCCGCCGTGGTTCTCTTCGGGACGCACTTCCTTCCAGACTTTCCCCAGTGCCAGCTGCGGTTGGCTCGCTTCAAAGGAACCGACAAGTCGGAGTTCCTGGACCAGCGCCAGATCCAGGGTCATGCGTTCGACCTTCTCCACGAAGCAATGCTCTTTCTGAGGCGCCACCTCCCTGTAGCGGGGCGGATCCAGCCGGGTCTCTTTGAACGCGAGGATGAACCGCTTTTCCCGCTTGCCGCACTGCGGGAGGCTTTGGTCAACGCGCTGTGCCATCGAAACTATGCTCTAGTTGGCGGAGCAGTTAGCGTAGCTGTGTATGATGATCGGCTGGAGATCTGGAGTGATGGTGCTCTACCTCCCGAACTCTCCATCGAGGATCTCAAGAGAGACCATCAGTCCCGTCCGCCGAATCCGATTATGGCCGACGTTTTCTTTCGACGGGGGTTGGTCGAGCGCTGGGGACGCGGCACCCAGAAGATTGTCGAGCTTTGCGTCAAGGCCGGCCATCCTGAGCCCGAGTTCAATGAGCAATCTGGCGCTGTTGGCGTCCGTTTCTTACCCAGCGGCTACATTGCTCCAGTGAGAGTGGCTCATGACCTCACCGAGCGCCAGCGCGAGGTCCTCCAGATCTTGGCGGCTGCTCCTCGAATGCCATTCCGTGAGATCCGCCGTCGAATGGCCAAGGCGCCGCCGGATCGGACCCTCCGGGAGGACTTGATCCACTTGAAGAGACTCGGGATCGTTGGATCGGAAGGTCATGGGCGAGGAGCGGTCTGGTTCCTGACCAGGGATGGAGATCGTGAATAGGGCCGCGTGCGGCGGAAATAGGGCAAGAATAGGGCAGAAATAGGGCAAGAATAAGGCAGCCAGCACATACCCCGTTGGCCATTCCGTGGCCAAGACAGCCATTTAGCAGCCCAGAGAGGACGAGGCCAATGGCGCAGATAATAAGGCAACAGGCTGCGCTATTTCTGCGCTATTGGCCGGGGCAGTCTTCTGGTCGATCATCACCATCTCCACCGATGATGCTCACGTTCACCATCACCACGACGGCGGGCGTGGCTCAAACACCGACGACGGCGACGGTGGGAGCCCGCGGAGAGCATCGAGGCCGTCAGGACCAGCGGATGCGTGACCTTTGGGCTAGTAGCCCAATACCGCTTTTCAACCTGTTGTCCGGCAAGTGATTCCGGGGGCCTGCTAATGGTTTGCTAACAGTTTCCCAACATCCAACCACCAAAGCTCTCCCCGAGGTTGTCCTTGTAGGTTCCCCATCTGTTCCGCTAGCATAGGGTGTCTTCCATCCAGATGCTCTCCCCTACCCTGGCCGCCAGCGCGGCGGCGGGATCGGGTGCGGTCGTGAGGAGTGTAACGGAGAGATCCGACCACGTGGCCGGAGCTGACATACGCTTTTGCTGACTACTACTTCTGGTTCCCGCAGCATCTCTTCCGCACAATCGAGGGCTCAAAGGCGGCCAAGGCGCGGGGCCTTGACCCGGTGGTAGAATTCCGCAAGAAGGTGCGCAACCAGAAGCCTCCGCTGAATTACATCACCAACGTATTCCTGAAGATCATACCCGCCCAGTTCAGGCGTGCATGTCTCTCCGCATTTGGCCTCGATCCAATGGCTCAGGAAATCTAGGGACATAGGGGCTGTTGAAACAGTGATGGCTATTCAGCCTGCAACGACCTCCCTTGTGCAGTCGCAAAGTAGTCCTTGTATCTCCCAGTATGTTCTCCTAAGATTAGATGTCTTCACCCAGACACGTCTCGGTCGTCTTTGTGAAACAGGCGTTGAGACCTGATGGCATGGTTCCAATCCCAGTGCAGCCCTTTCGTGGTGCCATGGGGCTGGTGAAGCCTAGGATCCTCCTACGGAGATATTTGCGAACATGACCGCCATGCCCAATACAGAGCATGTACACCAACTGTACTATGGCGCGATGGAGCAGCAGAAGGTGGTCCGGATTCTAGCTTTCGTGCTTGAGCTGGTTGCTGCAATCATCGCCATCTACGGACGAACTGTTGAAGGTTCCCCAAAGCTGGGCTACGGGCCGCTCTTCGCAGTGCTCCTTCTTTCTGGATCAGTGGTTCTTCGATCCTATGCGAAGAATATCCGCGGCTATGCTGAGATTCTCCGGGTTCGCATAGTCCGCGCCGTAGCGTTTGAGCAGGATGTTGGCCCTGCGGAGCGAACGGATGCCGATGTAGGAGCGCCATGGCTGGCGTCCTGGTTTGCGAGAAGAAGCAGTTGCCCGACCCTAGCAGCCTATTATGCGCCAAGCTCAGGACCGGGTGTACGCAGGTTACGGGAGCTTGTAGCCCAGAACGCCTTCTTCACATTCCAGCTTCTTCGGACCACGGCCATTGTTTGGGCAACAGTCGCCATATTCGCACTCGTATACGTTCTGTGCTACCTGTATCGTTATGCTGTGAATCCACTGCCGACCGACGAGGTCGTTTTCGCGTTTGACTTCTTGCTGACGGTGATAGTGGCGCTGTTGCTCTTGCGTTCGTTAGATGCTTGGCTCGGGGCATGGCGGATTCATCAAGAAATACGGCTCATAGAGACGGCACTAGGTGCAGTGCCTCCCGACGACCACGCAAGAATAGAGCAGCTGGTCCGAGCATATGATCAGGAAGTATCTCGAGCCCCTGAAATCTTCACTCGCGTTTACCGGCTGAGGGGATCCCGGATCGGCCAACTCTGGGAGACTCGCAGGAAACATTACGTGTGAGCCATGAGCAACAAATGCCACATAAAGATACCAGGTTCACTGCACTTCGCTCGTGCGATCCTCCGAGTGCGTAGGGACATGAGTGATGACTGGTTTCCCGATCCTATCCGTTTCAAGGACCAGGCAAACCAGAAGTCGGTCCTCTGGGGCTCTGTAGCTCCAGGACAGACCTGTGTTGTCAGGCGTTCGGAGGTTTTCAACGTTCCAAAGGTGGGATTCACCCTTAGGTATGCGCTTCAGGGGATGTTTTCCGAGCGTGTTTTCTACCAGGCTCTTGTTGACGCGATCGCCCCTCTCTATGATCCGCTTCTGGACCCACGAGTGTACAGCTGTCGGATTCGCTCCGGGCGGTCTGACTACATGTTCTGCCCTCCTGTTGTTGCGTGGCGGGACTTCATCGCGGATGCACGCGAGACCCTCTCCTCCCGCAGGGGAGTACTCCTGAAAACAGACATTCAGAATTACTATGAGTCAATCTCAATTGGTCTGCTCGCTTCCGAGCTCCTAAGGATTGGGCCAAAGCGCACGGTCCAGGAAACTGTCGACACTACCCAGCAGCTTCTATTGCAGTGGTGTCCCTATGGGGACCACGGAATACCTCAGAACAGGGATGCATCCGCGTTTCTGGCGAACGCCTTCCTGAAATCCGTGGACAACACCATGGTGAGAAGGTATGAGCACTACTTCCGCCTAATGGATGATATTGTCATTGTCTGCCGAGACCATCTTCACGCAAGGAAGGCATTGCGTGACCTCGTCATAGCACTCCGCCGTCTCCGGCTGAACGTCAATACCAAGAAGACTCACATCCTATCCTATGATGACGAAAAGGTGGACGAGCATCTTCCTCCACCGAACCGCAGGATCGAGGAGATTGATACCCTACTCAAGTCCCGCCGTCTGAGCACCTTCAAACGCGGACTCCCTCTGCTGCGAGAGTTCACGCTCGAGACACTGCAGTCAGATGATGTCGACGAGACGGCATTGAGATTTTGCCTAAATAGACTGGAGCGGATCAACAGGGTTAGGGGGATTCGCATTGCATGGAAGCCGGTCACGGAGGCACTGTTGCCTCAGCTTCGCGATAGACCTTGGACTACAGCCCCAATCACTAAGTATCTTGTCACGGCGCCCATCGACTCGTCACAGCTAGGCGAGGTTGAGCGGGTGGTCTTGGATCGGCATGTTGCGATATACGAGTGGCAGAACTACCACCTCTGGATCGCACTTGGCTATCATGAGATCAAGACCAAAGCCTTGCTTCACAGGGCTAGAGCAATGACCAGAACAAGAGGCCCTGTGCCAACTCGAGCAGCGGCGATACTCTACTTGGGCAAGTGCGGTACCTCGGCAGACAGGGAGAAGATAGCTAAGGAGTATGGGAGAGTCAGATCCCCTTTCCTTAAGAGAGCAATTCTGCTTGCCACACAGAAGACACCGAAGTCAACCGCCAGGAGGCAAATATTGCCCTACTTGACTCCAGAGACGAGGTCCACGCATCAGTGGCTCACTAGAAGAGAAGCAAGTCCGATTTACTACGTGAAGCCTTATCCTCTGACTCCTAGCGAGTTCTTCGACGATCTGCCGTCAATATCAGGTCCATAATGCGCCCAAGCTACCTTCTTTTCAGAAACCCCGTTCACGAACTAGGGCAGGAGCTGGCCGGTTTCCTGCACGCCCCTGAGGGCAGGGGCGGTTTCGTGAACGTGGTTGATCTGTGCGGAGAGTCCGGGCCAATTGTCGTATTGGGATTGCCAGATCTGGCAGATGGTCTGAGCGGGAAGACACTCTCGATCACAACGACCTTCGTGGACCTATGTCTCGCCAAGCGCTTGGTGGTTGGTCAGAAGCATCAGGCCAGAGCAGGAGCAGAGCCGTGGAGCCAAGGGAAGTTGCTTGCCCAGGCAGGCATTTCCGAATCGTACATTGAGCAGTACTTGTGCTGGACAACCGGTGCTTGCACTGAGGAAGTCGATGCTGCACTTTTGCAGACAGTACTACAGTCTATAGCCACTAGCCTCCAGAAGCTGTTGCGTGAGCTCGACGATGAGCTCCGGACAAAAGGCGAACGGGAGCGTTTCTTTGATATTGAAGTACCGGTGTCTAATGCCATGCTACGCCAGCAAGTGAGGGGTTTGAGTATCGACCACGTTCGTCTCGAGGGCGTGCTCGAGCACACCAGCTCATCACTGGCACGGGTGCGGCGTCAATTGAGAATGCGCTTCAATCTTACGAACCCCTCAGACCGCTCGATGGTGAGGGCGCGATTGGCTGAGGCTGGCTTCGACAAGGCAACCAATCGGGCTCTCCGAGAGGGAGACAAGGGATGGCTTGAGCTATCGGGGCTTCGTCACGATCTGCCGCGGCTACTTCACGAGCATCAGACCTTTACGAGAGACAAGTCCACTCTGCTGAAGCTGGGAGCCTTTGGCAGCACTGAGGTCTTCCCGCGCTACAACACGCAAGGGACAATCACGGGAAGAATCGTGATAACTGAACCAAGTCTGCAGAATCTAAGGAGGGAAAGTCGGGAGGTGATCAGCCCGAGGCCAGGAAGAGTGCTCCTATATCCCGATTTCAGCCAATACGAACCTGGCATCTTGGCAGATGAGTCAGGTGATGAGCAATTGATCAGTGACTACAACCGAGGCGACCTGTACGAGCCACTGAGCATCGCCTTGTTTGGCGACCGAGCACACAGAAAGCACGCAAAGACGATCTTCATTGCCTTCTGCAATGGCATGACTGAAGAGGGACTTGTTGAGATCGCCTCAAGAGCCTCGGGAAGACCGAATGAAGAGTGCCGGGACATCGTAGCCCAGTTCTTTGGCAAGTATATGCGTCTTCGAGATTGGACCGAAGATCTGTTCGGAGAACTTGAGAACCAAGGACGAGTAGGTTCTCGGCTGGGGAACTACCGCTATCTTGGGGCAGGGGCAGCACCCGGCAGCAGAGCTAGGAACAGGTGGGCCATCAGCCAAAGAATTCAGGGCACCGCATCGCTGATCCTCAAGCGCGTGATCATTAGGCTGGACAAAGAGGCGCCGGACTGCTGGCCCGTCCTTCCGATGCATGACGCGCTGCTCTGCGAGGTCCCGAAATCGAGCGCGAGCGAGATCCGGTCTCTCTTGGGAGAGCTGTTTATTTCTTGCTTTCGCGAGGAATGCCCAAGTGTGGATCCTCGAGTGCACTTCGAGGGATCCGGTTTCGTCGTGGACGGCTAGGGCATTCCGTAGGATTCCGACCGAGGTATCTTGTTGCACGCCCAGATGGGAGTCTGCAGTCACGGACGCGTTGACCAGCCAGCATTTGGGGCACGCTCCAAGCAGTGCACTCCAAGGCGTTCACTCTGAGCTCTGGGTATTGAACCCAAATCCGACCTGCAACCCTTTGTCCTTCAACGTCTTCCGAACGCTTGCTAGTGGTTTACTAACGGCTTGCGGCGTAGCATCGGGTCCTGCCCAGACAACCAGCGACACTGCGGGATCGTCACCGAACTATGAAACGCGTACTATGTCCCTGGAAGAGCCCGGTTGATGAGGGTCGGTGGCTGTCCCCGTCGGCCCGAATTCCTGTCTTGATGCCTACTGCGCCGACTTCAAGGTGAGCATCTTCCACGTCCGATCGTCTCCAGACGGCTGTAGAACCCAAAGACTACCATGGCGGGTGAGAAGTACACCCGCGCTCCATTCGGCAATGTCCGCGACTGGCACCGGGACCTTGAGCCATGGCAGGTCGATGGTCGCTCCATCGAGGAGTACGTATCCGACATCGCCGTTGTCGTATAGCACCATAGTCACTGTCAGGAGCGTCACGATGTCTGCCATCGCTCCTAGATCGCTCATGTCCTGCTCGGTGGGTATGTAGAAGTCAACCACTTTCCGGGTTTCACCCCGGCCAGCAGTGCTTCCCGATGCAGCGGACACGATCAGGGCCAGGAGCATGGCGGTCAGCAGAGACTTCTTCACTTCGTCCTCCTTTCATGGGGCAAGGGAGACCCCACCCCGGCCACTAACATACTTCTTTGCCGTCTACCGTGATATGTGAATGGGGACCGTCCCCTTCCAGCAAGGACACGTCAACTCGTCGGGAATGTAGGCGGTCAAGCTTGCGGCTGGGACGACCAGGAACACAGCGGGATCGTCAGCGGACTGTGACACGCGTACCATATCCTCGGAAGGCAATGGCTCCCGCTCAATACGTCATAGCATAGCCAACGAGCCTCTCTCCGTGCTTGCCCACCTTGGGGCCAATCTTGCTGAACGCGGTACCAGCCGGCACTCCCGCTGCTACGAATATCTTGTATGCACCTTCCGAGACGCAAATGCGGGAGCCCTCTTCCTGGGTTGGTGTCGTATCTCCGGGGTCTGGGACTAACGTACTCATACGCTGGGCAAAGTTGATTCCGCCGCCCACGTAGTTGAGCTCTCGCTTCACGTCTCTGAACAAATATGCCTCACCAATGTGAACGCCAATTCTATGCACCAGGGGTTTCACAGCCATTTCGAAGAACTCGTCGTTATATCTGGCGATGCCACGATCTAGGGACTGCACGCACTTCAGCATCCCGCCAATCTGATCCTGGTCGAAAACGATTACCATACCATCGCCCGTGGATATCAGCCTGGCCACCTCACACGTGCGTAGAGATTCCCTTATTTTACACTGATACCGAACTATCATCTTGAGCTGGGTTTCGTCTGGATTCATCGAAAAACCTACAAGGTCGAGCAGAACCGCCCCGATCTTTTCAGGCTTCATGAGAGCATCTCGGTATTGTGAGGAAGCCAAAAAACCTTGGAGCTCCGTGCAATCCGGAACTGTGATGAGGTAGAAACCATACTCATGGCCTGGCAGCCTGAACAGGTACATCCCATCCTTGGTCGAGTACTCCAAGATCAAGAAACCGTCATTGATTGCAGCGCGCAGTTCTTCCAGTTGTTGGGCAGCAGAGCCCATGCTCCCTCCCTCCATTCCAATCGCTTGGCTAACTGGCCATCCCTATGGATGTCGAACCTGTTGAAGACCCCTGTAGCTCCCGTGGCAGGATACCTAGGTACGACTGCCCAACCCGGGACGCTGGGCCCTTTTGTCAAGAGCAGCCAACACCAAATGGTTCGCGTTCACAGGACTATCCAGCCAAGTCCCAACCATGTCATGGCACTGAAAGATGTCGGGCGCAGCTGTGTCTGTAACCTTGCCCAGTCGGGACAGGTACTGAACCGCCTCGGGAAGAGATAGATAGGTTCCCGCCCTGTCGGTGAGCCAGTGGGCGGCGACCTTGCCGCGAATGGGTTCGAGTTGCTTGAGCGCGTCGTTGAGTCGTCTCCGTACTGCTCGGTTCAGTGGTTTGACGGGGGATTGCCGACCTGCTTCAGAATAGGCCTCGTCCACGACGCGAACGACGCTGTCGAGGGCTCTCATGAGCTGCTGCAACATTGATGCAAGATCACAGAGTGTTATAGTGATCGGCTTGTTGAACCTCCAGGCTTCAGGCTCCTCGCAGCTCTCCCGGTGTCGTGTCCACCACTCGACCTCCTTACGAAGCTCCCCAGTCCACAGACGGAGATCGTGGATGCGCTGTGCTCCCTCCCGCGCGATGACTGGATCATCAGGTTTGCGCCACTCAACGTAGAAGATCTGCTCCTCGCCCTTTTCCTCCATCCCGTTGCCTTTCTCTGCTTGCTGACTCCTAGCGGCAACACTCCCGCCGAGATGGCCTCTGCTCGTGGTGACAGTCTTCTGACCTTTGGGCTACTCACCCAACTCCGGATTCTAACCCGCTGCTGCGCAACCAGCTACGAGCCACTGCTAACGGCCTGCTAACCACACGAGGCCGTTTTCCGGAGCCTCCTCTGCCCTGGCGAGCAGGGCACGCACCCAACTTGTCCTTGTCACCCACCCTTCTGTTCTACTACAATGAGGTGTTTTCGTCCAGATGAGAACAGCTTGGTGGCGAGAGGGGGAGCCGGGCGACCGATGGATGTATTTCAGCTTCGCGAGCGGCTGGTACGAGATTACCAGTCCTACATCAGCAGCTTCATCCAGATTCGGGATTCACGCATCAAGGGAACGGTCGATGAGGCACTCGACGGTGGTCTCCTCTGGCCGGATCCCCTCATCCAACTCAATCCCGCCTTCGAGCCCGGCAAATGGATCGATGAGCTCGTGGACGAAGGTCTCCTGCACCAAGAATGTCGCCGGATCTTCCGTATCAAGCCCCAGCCCCCCAAAGAGAGCAAGGGGCTACGGCTCCACAGGCACCAGGAAGAAGCAATACGGGCTGCCCAAGAGGGCCACAACTACGTCCTCACCACGGGAACGGGTTCAGGGAAGAGCCTCGCCTATATCATCCCGATCGTTGACTATGCGCTCCGCAGAGGGAGCGGGGGCGGCATCAAGGCCATCGTCGTCTATCCGATGAACGCCCTGGCCAACAGCCAGGAGGGCGAGCTCCGAAAGTTCCTGTGTCAGGGCTATCCTGATGGAGTTGGTCCCATTACGTTTGCACGGTACACCGGGCAGGAATCCGACGAGCGGAAACAGGCGATCATTGCAGATCCACCCGACATTCTCCTGACGAACTACGTAATGCTCGAGTTGCTCCTAACTCGCCCCCAGGAGAAACCTCTGGTGAAGGCAGCCAGGGGCCTGCAGTTCCTGGTCCTGGACGAGCTCCACACCTACAGAGGGCGGCAAGGCGCAGATGTGGCTATGCTGGTGCGCAGATGCCGCGAATCTTTCGAGGCGGAGAGCCTACAGTGTGTGGGCACGTCCGCCACCTTGGCCGGCGTCGGATCATACGAACAACAGCGGGCTGAAGTCGCGGGTGTTGCATCGATGATCTTTGGTGCCCCTGTTCTGCCTCAACACGTAACTGGCGAGACCCTCCAGCGGGCGACCGACGAGCCGGACTTGGCAGACACGACTTTCCTGGCCAACCTGAAGAAGAGCATCGAGAATCCAGAAAGCTCCCGCCCGTCGGATTTCCAGAGTTTCCTCGCCAACCCCCTATCCGCCTGGATCGAGAGCACTTTCGGTCTCACGAAGGAGGAGGGAACGGGAAGACTCATCCGGAGCGCTCCCCGAAGCATCACGGGAGAACAGGGAGCGGCCAAGGAACTCGGCGAGCTCACCGGTCTCCCTGAGTCCCAGTGTACCGACAGGATCGGACAGCATCTCATTGATAGCTACGAGCACGGAGTCGATCCGGCGACGGAATCCCCTGCTTTCGCCTTCCGCCTTCACCAGTTCGTGAGCCGCGGAGACACCGTCTATGCCTCCCTTGAGTCTGAACCCCAGCGCTACGTCACGGTCTATGGCCAGCAGTATGTCCCTGGAGACCGGACCCGTGTGTTGCTACCTCTCGTCTTTTGCCGCGAGTGCGGTCAGGAATACTACTGTGTGCGGGCGACACGCGGCGTTGGAGACAAGCACCGTGTGTTCGAACCGCGCGAGCTGGGCGATCGACTCAGCGATGAGGACAGCGAAGCGGGATTCATCTACGCGAGCGCGGAAGGCCCCTGGCCTGTTGATCTCGAAGAGGTTCTCACTCGGCTCCCTGAAGACTGGCTGGAAGAGTACAGGGGCAAGGTCCGGGTCCGGAAGAGCAGGCAGAAGTACCTGCCGCAAGCCGTCAGAGTTACCACGGATGGCCGGGAAGCCGAACAGGGGCTCGCGTGTCAGTACATCCCACGTCGGTTCTCTTTCTGCTTGCACTGCGGAGTATCCTACGGGGTCCAGGCGTCATCCGACTTCGCGAAGCTCACCACTCTGAGCATGGAGGGGCGGAGCACTGCCACGACCATCCTCAGTCTGGCAGTGATCCGATACCTCCGGGACGAGAGCACCTTGGCCGACGAGGCCCGGAAGCTCCTGAGTTTCACCGACAATCGCCAGGATGCCTCGCTCCAGGCGGGGCACTTCAATGACTTCGTGGAAATTGGCCTGCTTCGGGCGGCCCTCTTCAAGGCCGCACATGATGCAGGCCCGGACGGGCTGAGATACGACACGTTGGTCGAGAAGGCTTTCGATGCTCTGGACTTGCCGCTCGACTTCTATGCCAGCGATCCGGCAGTCCTGTACAGAGCTCTGGAGGACACTAAGGGTGCTCTTCGTGCGGTGCTTGGGTACCGGCTCTATCGGGACCTGAAGCGGGGCTGGCGAGTCACACTCCCGAACCTGGAACAGTGCGGGCTTCTGGAGATTGAGTATGATTCGCTGTCTGAGGTATGCCGGGACGAAAGCATCTGGAAAGGTCTTCACCCCGCGCTGGCCTCTGCTTCTCCGACCACCAGAGAGGCGATTGCCAAAACCCTCCTGGACTACGGGCGACGAGAGTTGGCGATAAAGGTTGAGTACCTGGATCGCACAAGACAGGAGCGCATTCAACAGCAGAGCTGGCAGTTCCTGAAAGAACCCTGGGCGATCGATGAAGAGGAACGGATGGAGCACGCGGCAATTCTCTATCCTCGGTCGCGCCGGGCCAAAGACTACGCGGGCAATGCGTTCCTCTCGGGCCGGTCTGGTTTCGGGCAGTATCTCCGCAGGTCCTCCACATTCCAGGATTACGGCCAGAGACTGACCCTGGATGAGAGCGAGGAGCTCTGCCGTCAGCTCCTGGAGGTGTTGAGGATTGTAGGCCTTACCGAGGCCGTTGCTGAGGAGAAGGGGCCGGATGGCACGCCCGGCTACCAGATTCGCGCTTCCGGCTTGATCTGGAGGGCCGGTGACGGCACCCGACCCTTCTGGGACCCGATCCGGGTTCCCCGTCAGTCTGAGGAAGGCGGCAGCACGAATCCGTTCTTCAAAGAGATGTACAAGGGCATTGCGCTCAAGGGAAAGGGACTGGAGGCTCGGGAGCACACGGCCGCCGTTCCATACGACGTTCGGATGGAACGGGAGGAACGCTTCCGTGAAGGGCGACTTCCCGTTCTCTACTGCTCACCGACAATGGAACTTGGGGTCGACATCGCGGAGCTCAACGTTGTCAATCTTCGGAACGTGCCTCCTACCCCGGCCAACTACGCCCAGCGTAGCGGCCGAGCGGGGCGGGGTGGAAGAAATGCTCAACCCGCTCTCGTGTTCTCCTACTGCTCCACGTTCAGCTCTCACGACCAGTACTTCTTCAAACGTCCCGGCTTGATGGTGATGGGGGCAGTGACGCCGCCGCGGCTGGACCTGGCGAACGAGGATCTGATTCGGGCACATATCCATGCAATCTGGCTGGCCGAGACGAACCTCCCGCTTGGGAGTTCCCTGATCGAGATCCTCGATGTCGACGGGACAGAGCCGACTTTGCAGCTGAGGGACCACATCCGGGATGCCCTGAAGGCGATGGGCCCCAGGCAGAAGGCTCGTGAACGGGCGGAGCGTGTATTGGCCAGCATGCAAAGTGAGCTTGAGGAAGGCGACTGGTACAGCGCCGGCTGGCTGGATGAAGTCCTGGGACAGGTGTCCCTGCATTTCGAGTGGAGCTGCGATCGCTGGCGCAACCTGTACAGGGCGGCACTCAGGCAGCGGACGCTCCAGCACTCGATTATCAGCGACGCTTCGAGACCAGCAGATGAGAGAAGAAAGGCCAAGAGGCTTCGCGCCGAGGCCGAGTCCCAGATTGAGCTTCTGACCGAAGCCCGTCGGGCAATTCAGTCCGATTTCTACAGCTACCGCTACTTCGCAAGTGAAGGGTTCTTGCCGGGCTACAGTTTCCCGAGGCTTCCGCTCTCGGCATACATCCCAGGCAGGCGGATCAAAACCGGCGACAGTGAGTACATCTCCAGACCCCGATTCCTGGCGATTTCTGAGTTCGGGCCGAGAGCCATCCTGTACCACGAGGGTTCCCGGTATCGAATCGAGAAGGTCTTCCTCCCCGTTGAGGATCGGGCGGAGGATGGTCTGGCCACCGGATCGGTCAAGCTTTGCAGCGAGTGTGGATACCTCCACCCGATCAGCCAGGGAGACGGTCCGGACCTGTGCGATCGGTGCGGCGAGACCCTGGAAATCCGGCTCCGGGATATGTTCCGACTCCAGAATGTGAGTACGAGGCGTGCAGAGCGGATCAGTTCCGACGAGGAGGAGCGGCGGCGGATCGGCTACGAAGTGGTCTCGTGTGTGCGATTTGCGACCAGGGATGGTCGGCCTTCCTATCGGACCGCTGTAATGGATCTGGAAGGTGAAGAAGCCGCGACCCTTGCCTATGGACACGCGGCCACCCTGTGGCGTGTGAACTTGGGCTGGAGGCATCGAGCGGTCAAGCACAAGTACGGATTCATCCTCGACACAGAGAGAGGGTACTGGGCGAGGAATGAGTCCGACAGTGAGGATGACGCCCAGGATCCCCTTCCTGCCCGTACCCGGCGGGTGATCCCTTATGTGGAGGACAGTAGGAACTGCCTCCTCTTCGAGCCTTCAGGCCAACTGTCTGGAATCGAGATGGCTTCGCTGCAGGCTGCCCTCAAGAAAGCGATCCAGATTGAGTACCAGTTAGAGGATTCCGAGCTTGCGGCTGAACCGCTCCCGTCGCGGGACAATCGCAGAATTCTCCTCTTCTACGAGGCTGCCGAGGGGGGAGCGGGTGTCCTGCGCCGTCTCGTGGATGACCCGGAATCCATGCAGCGGATCTCCCGGAGGGCTCTTGACCTGTGCCACTTCGACGCGGATACCCTGGACGACCTTCGTCGCGCACCCGGGGCCAGAGAAGACTGCGAGGCCGCCTGCTACGACTGCATGATGAGCTATTCGAACCAGATGGACCACAGGTTGCTGGACCGGCACGCGATACGGGACTTCCTCCAGAAACTCGGGGCGGCCAGACTTCAGAACTCGCCCGGACCACTTCCCCGAGCCGAGCATCTCAGCCGGTTAATGCGCCAGTGCGCGTCGGATCTGGAGCGGGCCTGGCTCCAGTTCCTGGAGGACCACGACCTGGCGCTCCCGGCGAAAGCTCAAGTTCTGATCGAAAACTGCAGGACGCGGCCCGATTTCCTGTACCACCCTGCCCAGGTGGCGGTCTACGTAGATGGACCCCACCATGACTATCCGGACCGGCAGAACCGGGACCAGGCCCAGACGGAGTGCATGGAGAACCTGGGCTACGTTGTGGTCCGCTTTGGACACAGGGACGATTGGAAGGGAATCGTGGAACAATTCCCGGAGACCTTTGGGAGGATCTCATGAGTTTCCCCGTCGGCGCTCTTGTGAGAGCGAGGGGCCGCGAGTGGGTCGTGCTCCCGGAGTCGGACGAGGACATGCTGGTCCTCCGCCCCCTCGGCGGCACCGATGACGAGGTCACGGGGATCTACGTACCTCTGGAGTCTGTCGAGCCGGCCACATTCGATCTTCCCGACCCCACAGCAGTTGGAGATTTCCGGTCCTGTCGGCTGTTGCGGGATGCCGTTCGGCTGACTTCCCGCTCCGGCGCCGGGCCGTTCCGTTCATTTGCTCGGCTGGCGGTCGACCCCAGGCCCTACCAGCTCGTACCGCTCCTGATGGCGCTCAAGCTGGACCCCGTACGGCTTCTGATTGCCGATGATGTGGGCATTGGGAAGACTGTGGAGGCGTGCCTCGTGGCCCGCGAGCTCCTGGATCGCGGGGAAGTCCGCCGCCTGGCCATTCTGTGCCCCCCTCATCTTGCGGAGCAGTGGCAGGGGGAACTCAGCTCGAAGTTCCACGTGGACGCGGAGCTGGTGCTCTCGAGCACTGCAGCCCGCCTGGAACGGCATTGCCGTCTCGGCCAGTCGCTGTTTGACCTCCATCCGCATGTGATCGTGTCCACCGAGTTCATCAAGTCCGATCGGCGTCGAGACGAGTTTGCGCGGACATGCCCGGAGCTCGTGATCGTGGACGAGGCGCATAGCTGCGCGTTCGGCTACGAGCACCGCGGCGGGAGGCACCAGCGCCATCGCCTGGTGAGCCAGCTCGCTTCCGATCCAGACCGCCATCTGCTCCTGGTGACGGCCACGCCTCACAGCGGAAAAGAAGAAGCCTTCCGGTCGCTGCTGTCTCTCCTGAACCCGGATTTCTCGTCCCTGCCCTCGACCCTGACCGGTCCGGAGAACGAACAGCACCGCCGCCGCCTGGCCGCTCACTTTGTCCAGCGACGCCGGGCAGACATCCGCCAGTATGCCGACGCCGATACCCCTTTCCCCAGCCGGGAAGAGGCCGAGGAGACGTACGCCCTTTCGGATGAGTACCGGCAGTTCTTCGACCGCATCCTTCGATACACACGCGAGCGGGTCGAGGACCCTGAGGGAGGACAGCACCGCCAGCGCGTCCGCTGGTGGTCAGCGCTCAGTCTCCTCCGCTCGGTTGGATCCAGCCCTGCAGCGGCAGCGGAGACACTCCGCAATCGGACACCTGCAGCGGAGTCGGAGGGTCTGGAAGAGGCCGATGAAATCGGCCGCCGAACCGTCCTCGACGTTGATATCGATGACCAGGCCGAGGCTATCGACGTGGCTCCCGGGGGCGACACCGGCGAAGAGACCGACGAGGCCCAGAAAACACGGCGGCAACTGCTGGATCTGGCAAGGGAAGCTGAAGGGCTCCGCGGGGACATGGACGCCAAGCTCCTGAAGGCAGTCCGCCTCCTCAAGGGCCTTCTCAAGGACGGATACCGCCCCATCGTCTTCTGCCGGTTCATTCCTACATCGGAGTACGTGGCCGAGGAGTTGCGGAAACGGCTTCCGAAGAAAGTCGACGTGGTCTCGGTCACGGGCCTTCTACCCCCGGCGGATCGGGAAGCCAGAATCCTTAAGCTGGCGAAGTCGCCCAAGCGGGTCCTGGTGTGCACGGACTGTCTGAGCGAAGGCATCAATCTTCAGGAGGATTTCGATGCGGTCATGCACTACGATCTTCTCTGGAATCCCACCCGTCACGAGCAGCGGGAAGGCCGTGTGGATCGCTTCGGGCAACCCCGCGAAACGGTACGAGTGCTGACCTACTACGGTGCGGACAACCCGATCGACGGCATCGTTCTGGACGTTCTTCTTCGGAAGCACAAGACAATTCGAAGTTCCTTGGGGATCTCCGTACCCGTTCCCGTCGGCACCGACACTGTGATCGAGGCCATTTTCGAGGGTCTGCTGATGCGATCCCGCGGGGGAAGCGGCGATCAGGCTCTTCTTCCGGGGTTGGAGGAATACCTGAAGCCCAAGAAGGAAGATCTGTACACGCAATGGGACGATGTGGCCGACCGGGAGAAGCGGTCGAGAACGATGTTCGCCCAGGAACTCATCAAGGTGGAAGAGGTCAAGCGGGAACTGGACGAAACACAGGCTGCTCTGGGTTCCGTGGAAGACGTTGAGGCTTTCGCCGTGGAGGGGCTCCGCTCCTACGGCGCCGTTGTATCGAAGTCCGACGGCCTCCTGGATTTCGACCTCCAGGAAGTCCCGAGGGCACTCAGGGATACCATTCGGGTGCCCGATCGATTCCAGGCCCGCTTCAGTCTACCTGTCGACGAAGGACAGATCTATCTCAGCCGCACACATCCGATGGTCGAGGGTCTTGCATCCTACGTGATGGACGCCGCCCTCGATCCTGAGCTCGAGGGCATAGCCAAGCGTGCCGGGGCCATCCGAACCCAGGGCGTGGCGAGCCGCACGACGCTTCTGCTGGTCCGCTTCCGCTACGACGTTGTCACTTCCGATCAATCCGGCGAGCGGAGTCAGCTTGCAGAGGAGTGCCGGGTCCTCGCTTTCGAGGGTTCCCCTTCGGATGCCAACTGGCTGCCTGAAGTGGAAGTCGAGGCGCTTCTTGATCTCAAACCCTCGGCCAACGTCTCCCGCGAGCAGGCAACTACCTTTGTCCAACGCGTTGTGGACGGAGCGGATGCCCTTCGCCCTCACCTCGAGGCAACGGCTGAGCGGCGAGCCGAGGATCTCCTGGACGCTCACCAGCGGGTGCGCCTGGCCGCCAGGATCAAGGGGGTCCGGTATCGTGTGGAGCCCCAGCTTCCCACCGACGTCCTCGGCATCTACGTCTGCCTCCCGGATGGCGAGGGGGGGCAAAACCGATGAAGGCCCGCGACCTCTTCACCACAATTCGGACGGAAGGCGGGCTCCTACCTGCCGACCTCCTGGAGCGGATCTCCCGCGGTGACGGTGATCTCAAGGGTCTGGATCCGAAGTCCTACCACCTCGCCGCTGATGAACGCCTCAATGAGATGATCAGCCGATCCTGGAACCGGATGGTCGGCGCGTGGTCCGGGTTCCGGGCAGCATCGGAGAAGCTTCCGGAGACTGACCTGGGCACCAGCTCCACGCGTGAGCGCTGGCTGCTGGTCCTGTTCCAGGAACTGGGCTACGGGCGGCTGAGAGCCGCGTCAGCCGTTGAGATCGAGGGCAAGAGCTACCCGATCTCGCATTTGTGGGATCCCAGCCCCATCCATCTTGTGGGTTTTCGAGTTGACCTGGACCGGCGGACACCCGGCGTTGCAGGAGCTGCCCGTTCAAGCCCTCACAGCCTGGTTCAGGAGTTTCTGAACCGGAGCGATGACCACCTGTGGGGGTTCGTGTCTAACGGACTCCGGATGAGGATCCTGCGGGACAACTCCAGCCTCACGCGCCAGGCCTATGTCGAGTTCGACCTTGAGGGCATGATGGAAGGCGAGGTCTTCGCGGACTTCGTCCTCCTCTGGCTTCTCTGTCATCAGTCGAGGATCGAAGCCGAGGACGCCAGGCCTGAGACATGCTGGCTGGAGCGCTGGGCGCAGGCCGCCCAGGAACGGGGAGTCCGCGCTCTCGATACGCTCCGCAAGGGTGTTGAAGCCGCGATCAAGGCGCTGGGGAGTGGGTTCCTCGATCATCCCGGCAATAATGATCTCCGTGAAAAGCTCCGGTCGGGGACCCTCTCCACCCAGGACTACTACCGGCAGCTGCTCCGCCTCGTCTACAGGCTTCTCTTCCTCTTCGTGGCGGAAGACAGGGATCTCCTCCTCCACCCGGAGTCCGATGCCAAAGCCCGAGAACGGTACGGCCGGTTCTACTCCACGGCGAGACTGAGGCGAATGGCGGAGCGCCTGCGGGGCACCAAACACGCGGATCTGTTCAGGGGATTCCGGATTGTGATGGAGAAGCTGGGAAGCGACGGAGGCTGTCCCGCCTTCGGCCTCCCGGCTCTCGGCAGCTTCCTCTGGTCCAGGGAGGCAATCGCCGATCTGGAAACCTGCGACATCTCGAACCACGGCATCCTGGAGGCGATCCGGGCTCTTGCATTCACCATCGAAGACAAAATCTTCCGCTCTGTGGACTTCAAGAACCTGGGTTCTGAAGAACTGGGGAGCGTCTACGAATCTCTTCTCGAACTCCATCCGGAGATCAACACCGACAGCGCCACCTTCGAACTCAGAACCGCCAGCGGCCACGAGCGAAAGACGACGGGTTCCTACTACACGCCATCCAGCCTCATCCAATGCCTGATGGATTCGGCCCTGGAACCTGTCCTGGACGAGGCAGTGAAGAAGCCCGACCCCAGGCAGGCCATTCTCGATCTCAAGGTCTGCGACCCGGCCTGTGGCAGCGGTCACTTCCTGATCGCCGCAGCCCACCGGATGGCACGCCGTCTGGCCGCAATCGAAACCGGCGACGAAGAGCCCGCTCCCGAGGCTATGCGTCATGCGCTCCGCCAGGTCATCGGACACTGCATTTACGGTGTCGACCTGAACCCGATGGCCGTCGAGCTATGCAAAGTTGGCCTCTGGCTCGAGTCCTTAGAACCCGGGAAGCCTCTCTCCTTCCTTGATCACCGTATTCTGTGTGGGAACAGCCTGCTGGGAGCCACCCCGGCGCTCTTGGCCAAGGGCATCCCCAACGGTGCATTCAAGGCCATTGAGGGTGATGACAAGGAACTCGTGAAGGCATTCCGCAAGCAGAACCGCGACGAGCGGAGAGGCCAGACGACCATGTTTGCCGAACTGAAAGTTGCCGAGTCGCTCGTGCCCTACCGGACTCTGAGCAACGGCTTGGTCAATCTCGACCACATTGACGATTCGACCATTGAAGGCATCCACCAGAAAGAGGATCTGTACCAGACACTGTCCCAGTCAAAGAGCCACCGGCGTGCGCGCCTGCTTGCGGATGCCTGGTGTGCGGCTTTCGTGTGGAAAAAGACGAAGCAATTCCCCTACCCGATCACCGAAGGCGTATTCCGCCAGATCGAGAAACACCCTGAAGAGACATCCTCCTGGATGGTGGCCGAGATCCAGCGCCTCACGGAGCAGTACCAGTTCTTCCATTGGCACTTGAGGTTTCCAGATGTGTTCCAGGTTCCGGAAAAGGGCGGGAGGCCAGATGATGAAGAACAGACCGGATGGAGCGGCGGTTTTGACTTCGTCGGTGGCAATCCGCCGTGGGAACGGGTCAAATTGCAGGAGAAAGAGTGGTTCGCTGGGAGGCGGCCTGACATTGCCCGCGCCCCAAACGCGGCCGCTCGGCGGAGAATGATAGCGGCCCTTGAGCATGAAGATCCGGCGATCCTCACCGAGTTTCTTAACGACCGGCGAAAGGCGGAGGGCGAGAGTCACTTGGTGCGAAACACCTCCCGCTATCCACTCTGCGGTCGGGGGGATGTCAACACATACGCAGTGTTTGCCGAGCTCAAGCGTGGAATTATCAACCCCTCGGGCCGGGTCGGTTGCATTGTCCCGTCAGGTATTGCTACTGACGATACGACCAAGTTCTTTTTCCAAGACCTCATGGAGACGCGGGCACTCGCGAGTCTGTACGACTTCGAGAACCGAGCCGCGATCTTCCCCGGTGTCCATCGGAGCTACAAGTTCTGCCTGCTCACGTTGATTGGTTCCGAGTGCCCGGCGACGAAGGGCGCTGAGTTCGTCTTCTTCGCCCATGCCGTCGAGGAGCTGTACGACCCCGAGCGCCGCTTCACCCTCTCGGCTGAGGACATCGCGCTCCTCAACCCCAACACTCGCACTTGCCCGATCTTCCGATCGCGTCGCGATGTTGAATTGAACAAGCACATTTGCGCCCATACACCAGTGCTCGTTCCGTCTCAGGGTGCTTCTCGCTGGAATGCCTACTACATGCGTCTGATTGACCTCGACGACCACGCGGAAGACATCCGCTTCCCCTGGCAAGACAAGGGCGAGAGCTGGAACACTCCCCTTTACGAGTCGAAGCTGGTCAACCTGTTCGACCACCGATTCGCGACGTTTGAGGGAGTGGACCGAGCCAAATGTGCCAACGGCCAGGCGCGGGGCACCACTATCGAGGAACGTACAAACCCGTCCTTCCAAGTCGTCACCCGGTATCTCGTCCGCGACGAATTGGCCCGACAGCTATTCGCGAAATACCAGTCCCATACGCAGAGGTGGCTGCTTGTCTGGCGGGATGTTGCCCGCGCCACAGATGAACGAACGTCGATCGCGGCAGCCATCCCCAGAGCCCTTGCGACACGGAGTAATCCCTCACTGGGATTCTCACCAGCGAAAGAGGGCTACTTCCTGCTTGCAGGTCTATCGTCGTTCGTCTTTGACTACCTTGCCCGACAGAAGGTCGGTGGAATTCACTTCAACTGGCAGGTGCTGGCCCAATTACCGGTAGCCCCTCCGTCAGTGGCTGCGAGCGTGTCGCGTGAGTTCATTCGCTCCCGCGCGCTGGAACTGACCTACACAGCGTGGGACCTCGAATCGTTCGCGCAGGACTGCGGCTGGTCCGGACCACCGTTCCGGTGGGACGAGGAGCGCCGTTTCCTGCTCCGTTGCGAGCTGGACGCTGCCTTCTTCCACCTCTACCTATCAGCCACATCAGACTGGCAATGGAAACAAGCCCGCATTGCGGAGGGAGCAGTACGCGACGAAACCGCAGATGAGCTGGCAGAGTTGAAGAAGCACTTCCCGACCCCACGCGATGCCGTGGCCTACATCATGAACACCTTCTCCATCGTGAAGCGCAAGGACGAGAAGCAATACAGCGAGTACCGCACGAAGCGGGTGATCCTGGAGATCTACGACGAGATGGCCGAGGCCATGCGCACAGGCAGGCCATACCAGACCCGCCTCAACCCACCCGCGGCTGATCCTCGTATTGCGCACCAGCCGAGACAGCGGGAACGGCCAGCGGCGCCAGCGCTGGTGCAACCTCGTCGAGTGGGCGCTCTCGATAAATCGCGAGTGTTGCTTCTAGCCACTCCGCGCTGGGAAGAGCGATACAGCACTTGCGTTCCCCGACTCGATCTCAAGATCGCCGCCGGTCTGTCCAGTGACCAGCAGCATCCCGACTTCAGGGAATGGGTCGAGGTGAATGCATCGCGCCTACTTCGGAACGGGATGTTCGTGGCGCAGGTTGTTGGCCGGTCAATGGAGCCGCTGATCTCCGACGGCGCGTATTGCTTGTTTCAGTTCAAGGCACCGCACGTATCCGACGGAATGGTGGCGCTCTTCGATCTCCAAGGGGTAACGGATCCAGAGTCGGAAGGGTGCTTCACTGTCAAGAGACTGAGATTGTCGGCGCGTCCGACACCGGATGGGCCGCAACGGGTAGCCATGCTCGTCTCTGAGAACGCGGCCTTCGAGCCGATTCCGGTGGAGGAGGAGGGCGTGAGGATGGTGGCGGAGTTCTTGGAGGTCCTTCGCCCTTTGGATGATAGTGCTGGTGATGGCTAGACTAGAGAGGTGGAATCCTGACTAAGATGACCCAAGATAAAACCACCGTATCGTGAAGCGTCGCGACGAGCAGACACACGGAGAGTATCGCACCAAGCGGGTGATCCTGGAGATCTATGACGAGATGGCCGAGGCCATGCGCACAGGCAGGCCATACCAGACTCGCCTCGATCCGCCGCCGGGGCCGCCCGCTGAGGGCCTGCAAGACTGGCCACCCGGTGCACCACGCCCTGCAAACTGGCCGTTGTCACATTCATCCGCCCTTGTGGGTGGACAGTGATGGCACTGCGTGATCCTGAAAGGCGGAATGGCCGGGTGAGGGGCATCTAGGGGATGTGTTCCGAAGCAGTCCAAGGAGGGCTACTGATGGCGATCATGCTCAAGAGACAGATCAGTGATGACGAAAAGGCGGAGATTCTGAAGATGCATGGCCGCAAGTGCTTCGCCACTGGCCACACGATACCGGAGGGTGACCCGGTACACTTCGACCATATTCGAGCGTTTGGTACGGCGGGTCTCACGGAGATTCAGAACATCGCCCCGATGTGTGAACAGCACAACCTTCAGAAGGGACAGCTACCCCTGGAAGACTTCAGAGTGAAGCTGCGCCTGCAGGAGTTCTTCACGGGGGGAGACTCTCAGACTTTGAGACACATGCTTGAGTATCTCCAGCTAGCTGGTGAACTAGACGAATTTGGTCAGTCGGTTTCTGCTACTGAGAATGCCGACACAATCGTGATTGAATCCGCGCACTGGACTCGTGAGTATACGCTGTACGAATGCGCGACTACCGGATGGAAGTACTTCTACGCTACACTCCCAGTCCAGTTACTTGATAGCGATGATGAGAAGGATCCGAACATGGGCCTCCAGCCTCGATACCTGATCTTTGACAAGGTGTTCAAGATGTACAGGCACTTTCAGATGCATCCTGTGTTGCAGCCATCTATCGGACGAATCGTCGGGAGCCAAATCAGGTTATTCGACGGACAGCACAAGATTGCAGCTCTATTGTGGACAGGTCGAAGGGAGTTTAAATGCAAGATCTACCTGGCTCCAGAACTAAGGCTGCTGAACCAGACGAATATCGCGGCGCACGACAAGTTCGCGCAGACACGGTTCTACTCTTCTATCATGGTAATGAAGTTGGGCAGTCAATTCGGGGCTGATTTCGAGGAATACAAGAGTCTGGAAGATGGTGAACCGAAGAGCGAAGCCGGTCTCATGGCATTCTTGGACCGCAAGGACAACCAGTCACTGACCAAAGCCGAGCGCAACCGACAGTTCCGCAGCTACCTCTACAACTCCGTACTGGATGCTCCAGATAACAAGTGCAGACAGTTGCTTTCAGCCAGCAACCGCAGCACAGATGAGAGGCCCCTCACGATCGATATGCTGAGCAAGTCCGTTTTCCAGAGTTTTCTCTATCGCCATCCGGTCGAGGAAGACATGGCAACTGATGCATACAGGCGGCAGAGTGAGATCGAAAACACAGTCGCGCTGATGAACATGCTTCACGACCACGCACTCGGCAGCTGGGATGCCAAGGCGAGCCCAGCTGACTCGAATCAGCGCAGACTTAGTCGAATGTTTAGATCGAAGTCGATCATGGCATGGAGCGAACTTCTGCGAGATGCCGTTTGTGGGAAGCTCGACCTCCAAGACACTGAGGACAGGGCCAGGCCGTTCTATCGTGATCTACGGCCCGAGCAGCTAGAGCAGATCAGCGCTGTTGTCGAACGTCTGGCCAAGTGGAAGTTCTGGCGTGCGCCAGCCAAGGACGAGATTGACCGAATCCTGGCCGACAACAAGAGCGCCGTGAAGGATTGGCTCAAGAAGCATGGCCTCACGACTGGCTACCTAATGGGCGCACCTGAGTAGCGTTGACCATGAACTGACGCAGGAGGGCCATATCCAGTGGATCGGCGAACACGGGAATCCGGGGATGTCGAAGTCGAGTGCTACGCTGTTGCCTACTTGGATCTGCTCAATCAGAAAGACGTGCTGAAGAAGATGGCGCGCTGCCTGAGGGATCCCTCAGAGAAGAGCGAATTCAAGAAACTGATGCAACAAAGCTACGGGAAAGTCCTGTGTTTCCGGGACGTCTTTGAGAAGACGCTCAGCAATCACATTTCTGCAGTCAAGGGGGACAGTAACTCGCTTAGCGCTGAGCAAAGAAGCATCATCGAGCGATTGACAAACATGGACATTCGTAGACAGTGTTTTTCTGACACCATTGTCTACTATATACTGCTAGGGGATCGGGCAGATCGTGTACCTATCGCGGGTGTCTGGAGCCTGCTGGTGGTATCGGCCGCTGTCTTTATGAGCGCTCTGCCTCGTCAGCTTGTTTTTCGCGGCGCGATCGAGGCGGGACTTGGGATGGAATTCTCGAGAGGTGACATCTACGGTCCCGCTTTGTCTGGCGCACACGCGCTAGAAAGCCACGTTGCAAGGTATCCCAGGATTGCGATCGGCAACACGATGAGGGAGTATCTGCTATCAGAGTCGCGTGCCACAGACCCCGATGGGGACTTCCGACAATCCACCGCACGAGAGTGCTTGTCCTACATCTTCGAAGACCAGGATGGTATCTGGGCCTTGGACTATCTCGGCCAAGGGATGAGGCGTCTACTTCGGTCCTCCGGAGTAGATCTGGAGCCGATTTTCAAAGATGCTATCGAGTTCGCGGCCGGAGAGGCTGCGAGGTTCAAGAATGAGGGGAATGAGAAGCTCGAAAAACGGTACAAGAAGCTGCGTGCATACCTGGAGAAGTGCTGGAGGGAATCGCACGCGGATTGATTGAGGCTGTTCGATCTCCCCCTGATGACGCGACCTTTGGGTAGCCAACCCAATTCCAGATCCCAACCCATTGTCTAGCAAATAGTTAGGCCTGCCTGCTACCACATTGCTAACAGGAATTCGGCGAGGGGCCTCCAATCCGGAGGCCCCTCATGGTACCTCCAGCTCCGATTCCTTGGCGGCCATCCTTTGCAGGAACTCCTCGGGGCTCGGAAGATCGGGCGGTGGATCAGCGGGTTTCTGGCGGTCAGGGAAATCGATCCCCCTCTCCTCCGCAATCTGAGCTACCCAGACGTCCGATAGGTGGCTCACTATCTCCTTGAAGGTCTCTGCCTGATCAGTCTTGTAGACCCTGTCCAGGAACCCAGCAAGCGAGTCCTGTGACGTAGATAACTCGTCGGCGATCCTCGCCATCGCCCTGGAGGCTCTCAGAGACTCCCGCCGACAGCGGAAGTGCACCAACGACGAGCTCTGGCAGTACGCGAAAATCTGCCGGATGACCAACGTGATGAAGCCGTATCTCGAGATGCTAACATGACCGGAGTTGACATGGCCGTCGGAAACGATTAGGCTCTGTTCTGCAAGCAAAGATTATGACGAGCGACCGGCGGGAAAAGGCCGGTCGCTTTTTTTTGTTCGG
>JAGLYR010000250.1 GCA_023132135.1 Candidatus Eiseniibacteriota bacterium
CGAGATCCGGCGTAAGCTCCTGCGGATAGACACCCATGTATCCCCGGATCACTTTGCCATGGTCAATCAGCTGCTCTGCGATCCTCTTGGCCAGGTTGATGGGAATTGCGAATCCAATCCCCTGCCCCGAGGGATTGATGGCCGAGTTCATAGCGATCACCTCGCCATTGAGATTGACCAAGGGCCCCCCACTGTTGCCGAAGTTGATGGAGGCATCCGTCTGAATGAAATCCTGATACACGGGCCCGCCGCCCTGGATCACCAGGTCGGAGCGGCCCTTGGCGCTCACGACGCCGGCCGTCACGGTTCCTTCCAACTGGCCGAAGGGATTTCCAAAGGCCAGCACCCAGTCTCCCACACGCATCCTGTCCGAATCGCCCAGCGTCACCGCCTTCAGAGCGTCATCCGTATCCACCTTGAGCACGGCCACGTCGGTGCTGGGATCGGTCCCGACAACCGTGGCTCGGTATGTTTTCCCGTCCGGGGTCTTGATCTCGACTTTTTCGGCGTCCTGAACCACATGGTTGTTGGTCAGCACGTATCCATCACCCGTGAGAACGAAGCCCGAGCCGAATCCGGGAACCGGATGCTTCTCGCTGGGCACGTCCGGGAACATATCCCGGAACATGTTGCCGAAGGGCCCATCGAAGTGGGGCGCCGATGTCCTCACCGTCCTTTTGGTATCCACCCGGACAACCGTGGGGGCCACCTGTTCCACCACATCCCCGAACAGGGACGGCAGATCTGTAGAGTGGGCCTGTTCCAGGACAAAACGCTGTCTCGCCTCGGAGCGAGGTAGCCAATTGAATGCCGTCGCGATCACAACCCCAACGACGACCCCTGCCACCAACAGGAAAGCCGCCCGCGTCCCGCGTCCAACCGGCAGAAAACGCCTGCTCATTCCGATACCTCCTTAGTAGCCATCAGTGTTCAACCGCTTGACGCCGCAAATCAGTGGACTTCATCCCCGTCCGTCAAGCCCTACACGGGATTAGACACGCAAGGTGCAGATAGGGTTCCCGTTTGCAGAAAACCATTGAACCTACCGGGCATCCCGGGTAGCTTGGCCGGGGTGCGATGTGCTTTCAACTCTCTACTTTCTGGCCCGGCAGGAGCATACAGCGCCCTTCTTGGCGGCGCAGCCGAGAGCCTGACATTCTAACGTAGGCCGAGACAGCACGATGACCAGTTGTCACCGCAGGGTCCTGTTCTTCTCCGATGCTCACCTGGGCGCGGCTTCTCCTGAAATCGAGGCCAGGAAAAAACGGCTTCTGTTCGACTTCCTCGACTACGTCCGGGATCTCGGAGCGGACCTGTACATCGCCGGCGACCTCTTCGACTTCTGGTTTGAATACCGCACGGCGGTCCCCAGGGAGCACTACAAGGTACTCTGCCGACTATCCGGCATTGTCGACGCAGGATCCTCCGTCACCTACCTGGGCGGGAATCATGATTTCTGGCTTGGGGGATTCCTCGAGACCGAGGTGGGAATGCGAGTCTCCCAGACTCCCCTCACAGTGGAGTGCCAGTCCCGCAGAATTTTCCTCGCTCACGGCGACGGTCTGCTGGCTTCAAAGGACTACGGCTACCGCCTCCTCCGACGGATCACGCGGGCCCGGCTGGTGCGGACCCTGTTTCGCATGATTCACCCGGACGTGGGCATCTGGGGCGCCGATCTGCTTTCCCGGGCAAGCCGCGCACTCACGCGGGGATCGCGCCCGGGCGTGGAGCCCGAGTTCAGGGCCTTCGTCCGAAACAAGATCGCCGAAGGATACGACGCCGTCGTTGTGGGACACCACCACTACCCGATGCACGTGGCGACCTCTCGTGAGGAGTGCATCGTGATCGGCGACTGGATCGATCACTTCACCTTCCTGGAGCTCTCTGACGGAAAACTGACCCTCAAGTGCTGGAGTGAAAGCGGTGAACCAGACGTGCTGCCTTCCAGCGAGGACTATCCCATTAGATCCGCGAGCCGATTTCTAAGACCCCGAGGATAAGACCCACCTACCTACAGTCCTATCCCGAACGTAACCCTGTGCACATCCCCCAGATCCGAGTAGAAGGGTACATACGCGTAATCCAGCCGGTACTTGTTGACGGGAATACCTACCCCCACACTCACATTCTGGTTGTCGTAGCCGGTCCTGTAACCAAACCGCAGAGCCAGTTTTTCCACAAGACCCACTTCAATGCCAAAATGGGTCTTGAGGTCATCCTCCCGCGGTTTCTGAATCTCGAAGGCGACGATGCTCTCATCGGAGAGGAAGGGCACAGTCAAGCGGTACGAAAGCCCGCCCCGTATCGTGAGCGGAAGGTCGAAACTCTCATCGATGAACTTCATCTTTGCGCCCAGATGCTGGACGCAGGCGCCGACACGGAGTCCATCGACAGGGAGGTTCAGGATCCCTCCAATATCCACCGCGAATCCTGTGGCTGTTTCCTCATCAATCTGCTCATAGAGAGCCTTGACCGAGACTCCTCCCACCAGCCGGTCGCCGATATTGTGCGCGTAACTCCCCTGTATGGCAAAATCGAAGAAACGGAAATGACCAATCCGCGTCCCGTCCACATCCCGCATCTCGATCTCGTCGGTGCGGAGCACTGTGAAGCTGAGTCCAAAGCCATGATCTCCATGCGACCGGGCGATGGCCACGTTCTCCATGTCAATACCCTGGACCCACCCCGCGTGGCTGAGAAGAACCTCCGTGTCCCCGACATCAATGCATCCCGCGGGATTCCAGTAAGTGGCGCTTGCGTCGTCGGCCACGGTGGAGAATGCCCCACCCATCCCCATGGCCCGGGCTCCCTGACCCATCTTGAGGAAGGTGAGACCCGTCTGGCCGGGGTCCGCCGAGACCGCCGAGGCCGCAACCAGCAGCGCTGCAAATACAGAGAAAACCGTTCCCAGTTTCATCATCATCTCCGGAGGAAATACTCTCCTGCTACTTTCGGCCAATGCCGCCGGATCCTGAATCATTTGTCGGCAACCATGCAGAGTACACACTGCGCCTCATTCTATGTTCCGGCCGGAACAGCTGTCAAGGCCGATCGGCAGCAAGTACGCCGGGGCCGAGGTGTCGGCCCTGAGTTGGTAGGAGCATAGCCCCATTTAGCCTGCGGGATTATGCCCTATTTCCTCGACACTCGACA
>JAGLYR010000251.1 GCA_023132135.1 Candidatus Eiseniibacteriota bacterium
TTTACTATTTCCTGTGGGTACCTGGTGACGCCATCGGCCGCCGGCGAATATCAGTGAATGGGAAATCGTGAATCGGAAGTCGGGTTCCCACCCTCATGACCCGGCTGCATTCCCGCAATCGTCGGAGCCAAGAGACTGATATCCGAACCGGCTTCCGGCCACTGCTGAGAAATGCGTGTTAAGCCCCCCGCGTGTCTCCGCCGATAGGGAAACAGGGTTCTCGCAAGCCCATTTCGACCCTCAGATTGGATCCCGATGTTCGTCCGCGTCGGACGCTTTCATCGGAAGGTGGAGATCGTACGCCATGAAGAACGTCGCGCGATGGCTGCTTTGCGTGCTGCTTGTCTGTTCCGCTGGTAGTTGCAGCGTCAATACCAATCCCGAGATGCCAACGTGGGAAGCCGAGTTCAACGTTCCCCTCGGAACGGAAACCACTTCGCTGTCGGAATGGGTCGAAGAGTCGGAGGATCTCTACGAGAACGCGTCGGGAGTGATCACGTTCCAGTTCGACGGAACACTGGACCGGGCGGAGATCGGGGACCGCCTTACCATAGATCCCATCACCGAATCGTTTCACCAGACCATCGGCGTCTTTGAGCTGGACTGCCCCGAGCGGCAGCAGACTGAACTGGTGTTCTCGAGCTTGTGGCCGCCGTCCCAGGTTCTGGTAGGGCAGACCGTTCCAGTACCGGGTTTCGAGTTCGACAACGCCGAGGCGCCGGTGCCCGAGCTGGACGGGTTCCATTCAATGACTCTCGACGAGGGGCGGATCACGGTCGTACTCAGGAATCTTCTCCCGGTCGCCATCGAGAACGTCAGCTTGAATCTGGTGGATGAGATCTCCTCGTCGGTTATCGTCTCCTTCAGCTTTTCGAGCGTGCCGGCGGGGCAGGCCGACTCGACTTTCGCCGATCTCGCCGGCAGGACGCTCACTAATGATCTCAAGGTGCGGGCAAGCGGCGGATCTCCCGGATCGGGGTTGGACCCTGTGTACATCGATGCCGGGGCGGGCGTCGCCTTCGAGGTGGGCCTGTCGAATCTCAAGGCCCTCGAGGCCTCCGCCCGACTCCCTGCCACCGGGATTCGGCTGGATGAAACGGCCGAGATGTCCGGGGGAATGGTTCTGACCGGGGCCCATATTGCCCGGGGACAGCTGCAACTCCAGTTCGCCAACGAACTGCCGGTTGCCGTGGGCGGCACCTTCGAGATAGCCGAGTTCCGCAATCCCTCTGGAGCTCCCCTTGTGATCGAGGTACACATACCGGCGGACGAAGAGAGTTCAACCGAGGTCGTGCTGGATGACTACACCTTCAGCGCGCCCGCCCCCGCTCCCGGCGCTCCCCAGATCCTGAACATCGCCGCGGAAGTAACCACCGAAGACACGGGGGACATCGTCACACTGAGCGCCGAGGACGGCCTCCATGTCGAGGTCATTTTCGATACCCTTTCCTTCTACCAGGTTTCGGGGATTCTGGACGGCACCTCCTTCGACATCACGCCCACCACCCAAGAGGTGGATGTTCTCGATGACCTGGAGGACATCTCTCTGCAGGAGGCGCGGCTGGTCCTGAAGCTGGTTTCGAGTCTCTCGATTCCAGTGGGCCTCTCCCTCGAGATCGCGGGGCAATCCGACAAAGGCACTATTGTGACCCTGCCCATCGAAGTCGAACTGGGGCCGGCTCCCAAGTCTTCGTCCGATACGACCTGTGTGATCCTCGATCAGGACAACAGCACCATCGTAGAGTTCCTCAACAACATCCCCTCGTCCATCACGGTAACCGGGGAGGGGCGCGCCGGAGACGGCGTCACCGCTGGGACCGTTTCACAGGAAGACTACGTTGAGGGGACCTACGCTTTCGACGTTCCCTTCCACCTCGCCTTCGAGGAACAATCCATCGAAACAGACCTGACCGAAATCGAGATCCTTCCCGACAGCGGGGACATGGATGGCGGAGACAATGCCATTGACGGCGAGTTGACGGAGCGGATGCGATCCGCCGAGATCTGGGTCACGTTCCAGAACCATACCCCGCTGGGTGCTGCCGTGACCGCCTACTTCGCCGCGGACTCGACACGGGTCTTCTCCGACCCGGACCTGGTTCTCGATCCCGTCGGGCTGGAGCCCGGAAGTGTGGACGGATCGGGGCGGGTAGTCACGGCCACTGTCTGCTCCAACCACCTGGTCCTGACTGAAGAGGATCTGGACCTCTTCCGGAACCCCGGCAGCGAGATCAAGATCGTGTACTTCGGAACCGGGATCCGCCTCCACTCCACCGGGGGACAGGCGGTGAGAATCTGCGCCTCCGACTACTTCCGGACCCAGGCGCGGATCCGTTTCACCGCAATGGTGGAAATGCCTGACGACAAGTGAGGAGAAACACCATGAGCATGCTGAGAGTCGAGAGCAACCTCGCCCGGAAGCGGGGCGCCGTCGCGGCCCTGGCTGTGAACCTCCTGGTGTTCCTGCTCCCGGTGCAGGCTGCCGGGACTCCCGTGACCGCCCGGGACCTGGCCCTGGGAGGCGCAGGCACAGTTTCGGCGAGGGGGGTCGAGACCCTTTGGTCGAACCCTGCAAACCTCGGGGCCCGTAACGGTCCGGCCTTCTCCCTCATGTTCCTCAGCATGGCAGCGGGCGCGTCCAACAACAGTTTCACCCTCGACCGGTACAACCGTTTCACGGAACCCGGTACCGAGCTGTCGTTCTCCGACAAGAACGAGATCCTCGAGAGCATTCCGGAGAACCAGTTCCAGCTGCGGGCCGAAGCCGCGGCCAATGCCCTCGCGCTCACCGCGGGTCCCATTGGTTTCGCGGTCACGCCCCGGGTATCCGGATTCCTGACCCTGGCGAAGGATTACTTCGACCTCCTGTTGACGGGTAACGAGTTGAACCGAACGTATTCCTTTGATGGCACAACCGGGGAGAGCATCGCGTTTGTTGAAACGGCCCTCTCCTTCGGACGCCGGACATCCTGGGTCCCCTTCCGGAACGGGCGCTGGGGAATCTCGCTCAAGCTCCTCTCGGGCCGCGCGTACTTCGAGGTCATGGAGGCGGAAGGTCAATTGACGACCTACCCCGCCAAGGCAGCGGGCCAGGCCCGGGTCAAGGTGCACTATTCCGGCACGACTGAAGAGATCGGGAAAGACGGCGAGAGTGAATCGGAGTACAAGACCAGCTCCGGGCACGGCTTCGGCTTCGACTTTGGACTGGCCGGGCGAATCTCATCCAACTGGAAAACCAGTATCGTCGTCCGGGACATAGGGAGCAGCATCACCTGGGATCGGGGGACGGAGAAATCGTACCTCTACCAGGTCGACTCGCTGACCGTAGAGAATGCCGACGAGGACGACGCTATCACCGAGGAGGAAACCGACCATCCTCTGGATTCCTTCACGGTTTCCATCCCCGCCACCATGCATCTGGAGCTCACACGGGAAACCAGCGGGTTCCTCTTCAGCACTGCCTACGACCAGGGCTTCGGCAATTTCGCCGGGGTCTCCACAACACCGAGACTCTCTTTCGCAACGGAGTTCCGCTGCCCCGCGTGGTTACCGCTTCGCACGGGTGTCTCCTTCGGCGGTGGAACGGGCACCTGCCTGTCCGGAGGTCTGGGTTTCCAGATGGGAGCGCTTCGACTCGACGTTGCAGGGCGCACTCACAGTATTTTCCCTGGCGGCGCGAGCAAGGGCGCCGCGGGGGCGTTCACGAGCTACCTGCGATTCTGATTGGTTTTCTACTGCGGCGGGCTTTCGATCACAGGAAGACGGATGCTGAACAGGACGCCTTTCTCCTGACCCGATTTGTAGACAATCCCCCCACCGTGGTTTGCGGCTACCACCATGCACTCGGCGAGCCCCATGCCTTCGGCGCCCTCCTTCGTCGTGAAACCGGGATCAAAAATGCTGGAAGCCGCGTCCTCGGGGATTCCGGGACCATCGTCCGCATAGACAATCACGATGGCGGAGTCGTCGGGATTCCACACCGCATCGATGTCGATCCGTCCGTCCCCGTTGCCCGCTTCGGCAAAGGCTTCGGTGGAATTATCATAGAGATTGACAAGCATTTGCTGAATCTGGGCGGGGTCCGCGTGGGTCTTGGGTAGATCAGGCGCAACCCGCGCGTTCAATTTGATCTGGGGCGAGAGAGGTTGCAGGAACGCGGCGGCTTCTCTGAGCAGCTGCCCGATGTCGGACAGAACCGGCGACCACGCCTCCGCCGACGGATTGGCCGTTCCCTTCACAATGTCCTGGAGCTTCCTGACCTGCTTGACTACCTTCTTGGCATTCCTAACGCCCATGTTGCTTTCTCCTCCGCTCCGCGTTGTTCGATTCTCACCTCCTTCTATCGGTTGATCCTCCGCGCATCTTGAATCCTCTGATCCGGATTTCTCACCGGGCGGAATGTCTTCCCCTTTCCAACCAGACCACGCGACGGAAGGCGAACCTCCCGCCCGCCGTCCGCCACAACACGGCCAATGCGCCACGCATCCCATCCCCCAAGGCCCAGTGCATCCACACAGGCAGCGCTGTCCTCCTCGGGACAAACGACGCAGAACCCGATTCCCATGTTAAAGGTTGCGTACATCTCCCCTTCCTCGACACCCCCCAGATTCTGAATCACCTGGAAGACCGGAAGCGGTTCGGGAAGGCAGTCGAGGACGAAGCTCGCTGAGCTCTTGACGCGCGCAAGATTCAGGAGACCGTCGCCCGTGACATGGATCAGGGCCTTGAGACGGACACCCGCGCCGCGCAAGGCATTCACGTGCGGAACGTAGATCACAGTGGGTTCAAGAAGCGCTTCGCCCACCGGGCACCCGAGTTCGTCCACGTGGCGGTCGAGGCTCCAGCCGGCTTGCTCGATGACTCTCCTTGCCAGCGTGAATCCGTTGGAATGGAGACCGCTGGCGGCGATCCCGATAACCACATCACCATCGGCCAGATGGTCCCCGCTGATGATCCGATCCAACTCGACGGTGCCGACGGCGGTTCCCACCAGGTCGAAGGCCCGGCCCTCGACGCTCCCGTGCAGCATCTCGCGAACCTGGGCCAGCTCCCCGCCGGGGATCACGATCCGCGCCTGCCGGGCGCCGCGGTACAGGCTCTCGCCGATCCTGGAGAGCATCCCGGCATCGGCCTCCTCGACGGCCAGGTAGTCCACCATGGCCAGGGGCTCGGCGCCGACGCACAGGATGTCGTTCACGTTCATCGCGATGCAGTCGATCCCGACCCCGTCGTACCGGTCCATCTGCTGGGCCACGAGGATCTTGGTGCCGACGCCGTCGGTCGAAATCGCCAGCCCCAGCGTATCGGTCAGACGGATCACGTTGGCGAAGTAGCCAATATCCATAACGGGGGCGCCCGCGCCCTCCCTGAGGGATTCCGATTTCTTCACCCATTTGATGAGACCTGCCAGAGAATCCTCCGCCTTCACGGCGTCAACTCCTGCTGCCGCGTAGGTCGTTGCACGCACTCGATCCTGTTTCCCGCTGGCCGATTTCCGCTGTCCCACGAGTCCCTCCACGCCTGGATGGTCCATAACCTGCCTGCCTGCAGGCTAGCAAGTCGGCGCCCCGGTGACAAGCCTGTATTTCCCACCAGCGCGTGCCGCCCGTCGACGCGCGCAGGTGCAATCCAGACTATCCGCCGTGGACACGGAATGGGCGAAAGGGCGACAAGGCCCCTCGGCCCCCGTATCTAAAGAAACAGGGGGAAATGCCGAAAACAAGAGATGGTTGCACAGTTGCATATTCGACGCCACGGATGAGGATGATCGAGCTCAAGGAAGAGGTCAACCGCCTGAGGGTACAGACGGGTATGGAACCCAAGTACCAGGTGGACGTCACAGAGGACGTCCAGGGAGGGACTCCATGAAGGGCGTGGTCAACAAGGGCATCGAGCAACTCGTTATAGGGAAGTTCGGCCCCGAAGCGTGGCAGGAAGTCAAGAGACGCGCCGGTTGCGAGGAGCCCTTCTTCGCCACCAGCGAGGACTATCCGGACGAGATCACCCTGGCGCTGGTCAAAGCGGTCTCGGAGGTCTCCGGGCTTTCGGAGGAAACGGTCCAGATCGAGTTCGGCAAGTTCTGGGTCTCGAATACCGGCAAGGACTCCTACCCGACTTTCTACAGTCTTGCCGGCTCGTCCGCCCGCGAGTTCCTGCTCAACATGGATCGGGTGCATGAGCAGGCTACGAGGAATATTCCAGGGGCACAACCGCCGAGGTTCGAATACGAGGAACTCCCGGACGGGAAACTTCTCATGCACTATCACTCCAAACGCGGCCTCTGTACTGTGTTCAGGGGTCTGATCATGGGCGTGGGCTGCCTGTTCGGCCAGGAACTCCAGGTCCGGTCGATCGCCTGCGTTCACAAAGGCGATCCGCACTGCACCATCGAGGTAACCTTCCCGTGAGCCGAAGTTCAAGCATGGCCGAGGTTGATCTCGGTTCGCTCGAAGCCATGGCCCCGTTTCTCGTCGCGGTGGACGGCAAGGGTATGGTGACCTGGGCAAGCCGGGCGATCCTGAGGAGGGTCGGGCATGCGGTGGGGCTGAGGTTCGAAGAGCTGCTCGAGCCGAGGGATGCCGGAGGCGAGGATCCTGCAAATCTGCCGACTGGAAACACCGGCGGTCTTCGCAGATTCATGCTTCGGGACGGAGAGGCCGCCGTTCCCCTGGCCGGGTTCCCGGCGCGTTCCGGGGACGGTTTTTTGCTGCTTGCGGCCCCGGACCTGGGACGCCGGGATGATCTCTCGCACTTCGGCTTCGAGGACTTCTCCCCGAACGACACCCAGATTGACCTTCTGACAACTCGCGACGAGACTGCGGCATCCATGAAGGACGCCGCCGCGGTGACCGAGGTTCTCCGGGAAAGAAACCGGCAACTGGAGGAGTCCCAGGAAGAACTCTCCGGCCAGCACCGCGCGATGCTCAACATAATGCGTGACACGGAGAAATCTAAATCCCAACTCCAGGAGCTGAATCTCGAGCTCGAGGAGCAGACGGCCAGGGCAAACCAGATGGCCCTTCAGGCCGA
>JAGLYR010000252.1 GCA_023132135.1 Candidatus Eiseniibacteriota bacterium
CCCATGAACGGCGTGGTCGGGATGGCAGGTCTGCTTCTCGACACGGAACTGACACCCGAACAGCGGGAGTTCGCGGAAACCATCCGCAACAGCGCCGACGTCCTCCTGGCGGTTATCAACGATATCCTTGACTTCTCGAAAATCGAGGCCCGGAAGCTCGAACTGGAGATCATCGATTTCGACCTGCGCGCCACGCTGGAGGACGTCTGTGATCTACTGGCCATCCGCGCCCATGAGAAAGGTCTGGAATTCATCTGCCCGGTCGAGCCCGCTGTGCCTTCTCGCCTCCAGGGCGACCCCGGGCGCCTGCGCCAGATTGTGACGAACCTGATGGGTAACGCAATCAAGTTCACGTCCGAGGGGGAAGTCGCCATCCGGGTGAGTCTCGACCTGGAGGACGATGAGCAGGCGACCGTCCGGTTCGAGATCGGCGACACAGGGATCGGGATCCCGGAAGACCACCGCGAAACTCTCTTCGATGCCTTCACGCAGGTGGACGGATCGACTACCAGGAAATACGGGGGAACCGGTCTCGGCCTGTCCATCTCAAGACAGCTGGTCGAAATGATGGGAGGCGAAATCGGTGTAGAGAGTACCGAGGGCAAGGGATCCACGTTCTGGTTCACGGCCGTCCTGGGGAAACAGCCGCGTGAGGTCGAACCCTCCGGTCTCCCGGTGGGAAACATCCGCGGGGAACGCATCCTCGTTGTAGACGACAACGAGACGAACAGACGCTGGCTCACGATCCTGCTGGGCTCCTGGCAGAGTCGGTGGGACGAAGCGCCCAACGGCGAGGTGGCTCTGGCAAAGCTCCGGGGGGCGGCGGACGAAGGAAATCCGTTCCGTATTGCCATCCTGGACATGCAGATGCCGGGGATGAACGGAGAGACCCTGGGAGCGACAATCAAGGAAGACCCCGCGCTCCGAGACACGATCCTTGTGATGATGACATCCATGGGGACGCGTGGGGACACGGCTCGCCTGGAGAAAATCGGCTTCTCTGCGTACCTGACCAAACCCATCAAGCAGTCGGTTCTCCACGACTGCCTCGCAACCGTGCGTGCTTCGGACCGCAGTCTCCCGGCAACACGGCGGCCGCGAATCGTCACCCGTCACACGGTTGCGGATGCCAGGAGGCGGAAGATTCGAATCCTGGTGGCCGAGGACAACGTGGTGAATCAGCAGGTGGCCCTCAAGATACTGGAGAAACTGGGCTACCGCGCCGACGCGGTCGCCAACGGGCTGGAGGTACTCAGGGCACTGGAAACGATCCCCTACGATCTCGTCCTGATGGATTGCCAGATGCCCGAGATGGACGGGTACGAGGCCACCCGGGCCATCCGCAACCCCGAAACCGCTGTCCTGAACCACGGCATTCCCATCGTTGCCATGACCGCCAACGCCATGCAGGGCGACCGTGAGCAATGTCTCGAGGCCGGGATGGACGACTACGTATCCAAACCCATCAGCCCCTCGGAACTCGATGATGCCATCGAGCGGAATCTCGGCGGAAAAGTCGACGCCACACCCGACGCCACCAGCACGACCGAGTCGCCCGACCGCTCTGTCTTCAACCGCGACGCGTTCCTGGAGCGTATGTTGGCGGACGAGGCCATCTGCAGGCAGGTCCTTGCCGTTTTCATTGAGGCCATTCCCGCCCAGCGGAACGAGCTCAGGCAGGCTCTGGAAGACCGCGACGCGGCGCTGGTGCAGCGACTTGCACATTCGCTCAAGGGCGCGTGCGCAAACATCAGTGCCGAGCTCACCGGCGATACCGCCGGCGAGCTCGAAACAGCGGCGGCGAGCGGCAAGCTCAAGAACACGGGCCCTCTGGTCGACAGACTGGAGGAGAGACTGGACGAGCTGGTGGCGGTTCTGGCGGACCCGCGCCCGGTCCCCTCCGCCACAGAGTGAAACGAACAGCCCAAGGGGGGGCTCGGAGGCATACATGATCAAACCCATCGACAAGCGGGGTCTCCTCGAGAAGGTCGCATCTCTTGGTCTCCTGCAGGAGGAATCCGTCCAATGAGAATCCTGATTGCAGAGGATGATCCTACTTCCCGCTGCATCCTGGAGGCTACGCTGACCAAGTGGGAGTACGACGTCGTTGCGACGCGCGACGGCGTCGAAGCCTGGGATGTGCTCAAGGCCGACGACTCTCCGCGGCTGGCCATCCTCGACTGGATGATGCCGGAAATAGACGGCGTGGAGGTCTGCCGGAGAGTCCGCGAACGCGGGAGTCCGTCCCCGCCCTATCTGATTCTGCTCACCGCCCTGAGCCAGAAGCAGGCCCTCGCGGCAGGTCTGGAGGCCGGGGCCAACGACTACATCACCAAACCCTTTGATCCCACCGAGCTGCGCGCCAGGGTCCGCGTGGGCGAGCGGATGGTGGAGCTGCAGTCGGCTCTGACAAACCGCGTCGCTGAACTTCAGGATGCTCTGGCCCACGTCAATACTCTGCAGGGTATTCTCCCCATCTGCATGCATTGTCACAAAATCCGATCCGACGACAACGCGTGGCAGAAACTGGAGAGTTACCTCGAGGAGCATTCGGAGGCCAAGCTCAGTCATGGACTGTGCCCGGAGTGCCTGGAGAAGTACTATCCGGAATACGAAGAGGAAGTGCCCACCGACGCCGGCTCCAGGCCCAAGTGACAAGGGGAAAGGACATCAGAAACAGTCCCTAGTCCGTAGTCCCTAGTCCTTGGTGCAAGGAAAAGGGCATCATACCCTCACCCTACCCTCTCCCAGAGGGAGAGGGAAAACAAACCGGCTTTCTTGCTCTGCGTAATCTGCGGCCAAGGGTTCGCTGTTCCCGCACTCGGTCTGTCGCCCACTTGACACCTGCCGTCCACCTTCCTACACTGCCCTCAGATCTGCCAATACAATCCGCGGCCTTCAACATCGGGAGTCACCATGGCCGATGTCGTCCTGTTCCGATCGCCCGACTCGCGTGATTTCGACGCTGCACTCAAGGAATCCTTCAGCAAGGCGTTTCCGCCGGGCGGCCGTGTGGCTGTGAAGCTCCATATGGGCGAAGGGAGTCACCACTTCGACGAGGTTCTCGCGGCCCGGTGCGTGTTCCTGCTCAAGGAACTCGGAATGGAACCGTTTCTCTTCGATTCCCCCGTGATGTACTCAGGCAATCGGGACACGGCCACGGGGTATCTCAAGCGGGCTGCGGAGAACGGGTTCTCGGAAAAGACGATGGGATGCCCGGTCCTCGTGTCCAACAAATCCGAGAAGGTCGAGGGAAACCACTTCCCGATCGGGGTGTGCCGGGATCTTGTGGAGGCGGACGGAATTCTGGTCCTTTCCCACTTCAAGGGCCATCCGTGCTGTGGCGCGGCCGGTGCGCTCAAGAACCTCGGAATGGGCGGTGTGGACCGCGATTCCAAAGCAGCGATGCACGCGGGCGCCAAACCGGTCCTGACCGGCGAGTGCGATGCATGCGGTCTGTGCGCGGAGGGCTGTCCCGGGTCGTCCATCACAATCTCGGAGACGGCCGTCATCCATCAGAACTCCTGCTGGGGCTGCGACCGCTGTGTGGACGTCTGCCCCAACAATGCCCTGGAACCGAATCTGGCCGACTTCAACCGGCTGCTGATCGACGGGGCCGCGGCTGTGCTCTCCAAGGCCCCTCATACATTCTACGTGAATGACGTTCGGAAGATCACGCGCCTCTGCGACTGTTGCAGCGACCCCGGCAACCGAATTGCCCCCGATGTCGGCGTATTGCTCGGGACCAATCCAGTGGCGATCGATCAGGCTTCCACGGATCTGGCGATCCAGGCTGCCGGCAAGGACGTCTTCTTCGAAGAGCACGCGCGAAACCCGTACGCTCACGTACGCGAGGCCGCCGAGCGAGGACTGGGGTCACTCACGTACTTGCTCGAGTCGGGCTAAAGATAACTATGGAGTCCCGGCAGCAGGTAGTTCACCCCGAAAAACGTGAAGAGCACGGCCCCGAAGCCCACAATGGACAGGATGGCCATCCACTTGCCTTTGAGGGAGGCCACGAGGCGGGCATGGAGGAGAGCGGCGTAGATAAACCAGGTGATGAGTGACCAGGTTTCCTTGTTGTCCCAACTCCAGTACGATCCCCACGCGTAGTTGGCCCACACCGCTCCTGTCACGATCCCGATGGTGAGCATCAGGAATCCAACCGTCGCCGTATTGTAATTGATTTCCTCGAGGGTCGTCTTCGACATCTTCCCCTGCTCCGCTTTGCGATCGGCCCCGGAAGAGAGGTAGATGATGCTGGTCACGAAGGAGATCGCGAAGGCAGCGTAGGCAAGGAAACAGGTCACCACGTGAATCGTAAGCCAGTAACTCTGGAGTGCCGGAATATGGGGTTCGATTTCCCCGGAGACTCCAGGCAGCACGGAGACCAGGGCAACCACGACTGCAGCCAGAGGAGAAACGGCGGCTCCCAGCATATCCAAGCCGTACTTGCGATCCAGCAGGAGGAAGACCAGCACGATGGACCACGAGAAGAACACCATGGATTCGTAGAGATTGGCGAGCGGCGCGTTCTCCATCACAAAGGTGATCTGTCCGAGCCATCCGGCAGGCCGGTCCGCTTCGACCAGGCGGCACTTCTCCACCCACCGCAGCAGGATACCGACGGTATGAAGCCCCAGTCCGGCCGCGAGTATCCAGCACCCTGCCCGTCCCCATCGCTCCCGCCCGGAAAACAGGCGAGCCAGGTAGACGGCCGTCGCCACCATGTAGAGCATCACTGCAATCCAGACCGGGGTGGCGCTCACGACCTCGCATCCTCCTTTGAAAGCTCCTCGAGAAGACTATCTATGGATTCCTCGAAGAAGCGCCCTCCCCCTCGCGATCCCGCGGCCACTCTCAGGGTCGCTCCACCTCCCCTGCGTTCGACACGGGCCCAGAACCGCCGGTGGGGAACGGTGAAGGAAAGAAACAGACCCAGAATCAGAAACCCGCAACCGACCCAGACCACAGGCACGCCCGGATCGTAGGCTACCTGGAGTCCTGTGAACTCACGCGTTTCGTACCCGGTCAGGCTGAAAACATGAGCGATCTCCGCTCGGGGATGCACATCGGGGAACTGGCCAAACACCCACTGCCGGAACACCGGCTTTCCCTCCCGGTACACGCGGATCTGAGCAGCCGGATTCCGGATCTGCTCCGAGCGGGAGGTCACTTCCCGGTTCTCATCCATCACGAAGTCCGGCTCAAACCTCAGGAGCTCCACTTCGTCCGCAGTTCCTTCAATGGGTTTCCGCTCCCCCATCTCCAGGTGAATCAGGACATCTTCGGGCTGGACCGCCAGATCGATCCACCCCTCCCCGGGCGCCGGTCCCAGAGTCCCATAGGTAGACTGGTAGAACCAGTACCCGCGGTACTTCAGGGGATCGTTGACTTCGATTCTCTTCTCGAGCCGTTCCTCTCCACCCTCAACGACAGCCAGCCGGCTGGCGTACTCCTTCGGGCGGGCGGTCCCCTCATAGAAAGTGGCCTCAAAGCTGTCGCAGCGGATTTCGAAAGGAAGATCCACAATCTCGCCCGACCGCAGGTAGACCCTGTTGTCCGTCTCGCCCTCAAGAAGATCCAGGTTGCCCCGGAAACCAGTGATAGATCCAATCACCATCCCCGAGATGATCACGAGAAAACCCAAGTGCGACAGCCCGGGGCCCCAACGGCCAATGCCACCCCGGTCCGCTCGGAGGGTTCCCTCTCCTTCGAACCGAACCCGGAGACCCAGGCGCCGGACCCTCTCCCCCAACCTTGGCAGCAGCACGTCCGGAGATTCATCCATCTCCCTGGTACGCCGGAGCGGAAGACCGGCGGGAGCCTCCCCATGCCCCGTGCCACCCTTCCACATGACCAACCGGTACGTCCTCCGCAACCGCGACGTGGAACAGACCAGGATGTTGACCGCCAGCAGAACGACCAGTAATCTGAACCACCCGGAGTGGTAGAGATCGAAGACTCCCAGGAACTCGAGCACCCGGTACCCGCTCTCACCGTACTCCAGAACACCACGGTGAGGCGGGAGATCCTGCGGGAACAGCGTCCCGATCACGCTCGACGCTGCCAGAACCAAGATGAGCGCGATGGCGAGTTTGACGGACTTGAAGAAGGAGAGGACACGCATTCGATTACCCCGGGTAACTGGAATCCTTCAATCTAGAGAGCCGGGGCACACCTGTCAAGAAAAGCAAAGCGGGAAACAGAGAAGCAGGAAATAGACAAGCGGCGCGGGTTGCGAATTACAATTCCCCTGTGGTAGGATGTGCGGAAACGGGCGCCAGGTTGGGTGTCCGCAAACTGAGCGGTGCTGTGAAGAGATTTCTCACCATCGTTTCCCTTCTGGGTATTGTTCTGGTCACGGGTTGTGGCGGGGATGTGTCGAAGCCCCAGCCGGTTGAGGTGCGCCTCAGCCCGGACGCGGCCGCAATCCAGACGAACCAGAGTGTGTGGTTCACGGCCACGGTGCTGAATGCCTCGGACCCGTCGGTCCTCTGGCATGTGGACGGCAAGGCCTGGGGCGATTCGGTCTCGGGTACGATCAGCCCGGCGGGCCGGTACACCGCGCCGGCGAATTCCCCTCCTCTCGTTCTCCCTCCCTTCACCGTCGAAGTGAAAGCAATCTCTCGGGCGGACCCATCGAAGTTTGCAACGGCCCATGTGATTGTTACTGCCGGCGATCTCACAATCGAAGTATCGCCTGCAGAGGTCGATCTTGAACCGACGGAGACCCAGCTGTTCGCGGCCCATATTGAGAACGCGTCGGATCCCTCGGTGTCCTGGTCCATCGACCCTGTTCCCGGCCTCGCGGATTCGGGACTCATCGACGGCGCCGGGTACTACCAGACCCCGGACCCTATTGTCGAGAACATAACCATCACGATTCGAGCGACCTCCATCGAGGATACGACTCGGTCCGCCGCCGCGTTGGTTCACCTGATATCCTCCCCGGTCGTCGTCACCCTCTCGCCCGACAGCGCCCGCGTCGGCGCAGACCAGCCACTGGAGATGGATTTCTCGGTGGAAAACACGAGCGAGACCACCCTCGATTGGTATGTGAACGGCGACTGGAACGGGAATACACAGATCGGCTTCATCAGCCGACCCGGCAAGTACACCGCGCCCGCCATTGTTCCCGATCCGCCATGGGTGGAAATCCGGGCCGTGAGCCGGAGGGATACGACCAAGTTCGCCGTTTGCCAGGTGGAGATTGTCCCCGGCGTCAAGATCGAATGCGAGGACATGACACAGTTCATCGATCGCGGGGGAGTCACCATCGGCGAGGTCTTCAAGTACAATGCATCGGAGAAACACGCCATCGAGGGCCTGGACCGGATGCTGGAGTGGATTGAGATTCCCGTCCAGTTTGCGTACTCGGGAAACCACACGGTCGCCTTCCGGAACGCGGCAAGATCCCCAACGGATGTCAGGATCTCCATCCTGGAACCCGACCGCAAGACCCAGGGCCCGGAGTGGATTCTCACGGTCAGCGGCGGAGGCTGCGGGTGAAACAACTCCCGGACCTACCGGGACGCTGCCGGGAGCAGCCGACACATCGCCGCCGGGAGCTACGTCCTCCGTCTGACTATCCACAATATCGCGGACAGCCCCCACGAGCTCGTGAGCGCCGATTGCATCAAGTTCCACCTCCAGGGCGGCGTGCGCGAGTAGAAAGCTTGGACCACGAAGAAACGCAGGCTGAATGGGGCTATGCTCTGACCAGCTCAGTAGGGGCGACCCGGTGGGTCGCCCGGAAGGCCATTGGCTGGCTGGGCAAAGGCGGGCGACCCACCGGGTCGCCCCTACGACAGCTCTGTTCAGGGCCGAGACCAGGGGGAGGGTCGAAGGGTAAGGATTCTGACTACGGCCGGGTTCTGGATCCTCACGA
>JAGLYR010000253.1 GCA_023132135.1 Candidatus Eiseniibacteriota bacterium
CACCTGGCCAGTTGCCGGAGTCAGAGTCCTTACCCTTCCACCCGACACCGTGTTCATCCCGCGGGGCCCTCAATACCATCTCAGGCTGGTGAGAAATGCGGGCTCATGCCCCTTCCATCCCGGGCAGCGAGTTTCGTATTGTGTCCTCCGCACCCGTTGTGATACTGTCGCCCCACCTCAAATCGAAAGGACAGTCGTCGAATGCGAGGCAACTACAGACAGAGCTCCGGCGGACTGGCGGGGCAATTCACACCCGTGGTCAAGAAACTCATCATTGCAAATGTCGCCGTCCACTTTTTCTCCATGATCATCGGGCCCGACGGATTGGGTTTGCTGCGCTACTACTTTGCCCTGGTGCCCGGCCTGATCTCGCACAAGTTCTTCCTCTGGCAGTTTTTCACCTATATGTATCTCCACGGCAGCTTTTCCCACTTGCTCTTCAACATGTTCGCTCTGTGGATGTTCGGGAGCATGATCGAGTCCGTGTGGGGCAGCCGCCGGTTCTTCACCTACTACACCATCTGCGGAATTGGCGGCGGTGCCTGCACCTGGCTTCTCTCCCACAACTGGATGGGACCCACACTGGGCGCGTCGGGCGCGGTGTTCGGCCTTCTGCTGGCCTACGGAATGCTCTTTCCCAGGAACTACATCTACCTGTGGTTTGTGATCCCCATCAGGGCAAAACACTTCGTGATTCTCTTTGGTGTGATCGAGCTGCTGGCGGGCATGAGCCACACGCCGGACGGGATCGCCCATTTCGCGCACCTGGGCGGCATGCTCTTCGGGTACATCTACATCAAGCGAGGATTCCAGCTGCCCATGGGGATCAAGATCCGCATGCCAAAGAAACCGGGCATCAGCATAGTGCGAGAACAACCGCCCCCCGCTCGGACCCGGCGGAGCGGTGTTGATGAGGTTCTCGACAAAATCACAACTCAGGGGATTGATTCCCTCACGCCGGAAGAGAAACGGATTCTGGAAGAAACGGACCAGGAAGAGGATTGGTAGCTGCGGGCCGCCTCCCGACTGCCGGATCTGGCACCGAAGACCTCTTATCCCTATTTCCTGCATTCTATTTCCTACTTCCCCACTTGGTTTTCGCCTCTGCCCAAGCCTCCGGCTCGTATGGAAACGCGGAAGTAGGAAATAGACAATAGGGTATTATGGATTTTTCTTAAAGGAGCAGCCCGAATCAGCCGATCCTTATGGACGTTGAGCAAAAAGCATATCTCCATGGTGGAGCTATGCGCGCTATGATCGGGGACATGCGACGCCCTGGCTGGGTTCACTGGGCAGACCCTGTGCCACAAGAGGAGAGATCGCGAAATGAGCGTTAATCGGATGTTTACGTCCTCAATCACCGCATTCGCTATCGTGTTGGTGCCGTGTACACAGGCTCTTGCCGCCACCTCTGGAACGTCGGACGTGGTTCTGCAAGCCGCCGCCACGGTGGAAATCAACATCGTGGATGCCAGTATCACACTCACACCGGGGCAAGGTGACTACGAGACGACCTACATCTCTGCCGAAGCGGCCGCGGGTATCGACCTTCGGATTCGCACCAACAGTTCCACCGGAGCGGTGCTGAGTGTGAAGTGCACCGACGCATCTCCGCAAATCGCACTCACGGATCTGCTCTTCAAAACTCAGACCGCGGCCGGAGGCTCGGGCACCACACAGAGCACATACGGAGCGATTACTGCGGTCGATCAGACCCTGTGGACGACGACGACCACCTCTGCAACCTGGACGACCGTACAGACGGATATTCGGGTTCAGGATCTGTGGGACTACTCCGACGCCAGCGGGGGCGGCACGACGGCGTACACAAACACGCTAACTTACACCATTGCAGTACAGTAGCGGATCACACCTGCTGCAGCCGTCCTCGTCCGGAACACTCTTGCAACCCTTGCTCTTTCCGCGCGCTCGTTGATTCTCCTTTAGTTTTTTAAACAACCAGCCGAATACAGGTACGAAGGGATCTACTCCGAGCCATCCGCAGAAATGCGGACCAGGATCGCGGGGACCAAGGAAGGCGGGGAATTGCGGCAGAATCGCGCGGGCTTCAGAGATCTTGTGAATGCCGGACTTCGAAGGACGACGGTCGTTCCGGTACTGGTACCGTGCATCGTCTTTCTGGTGACCTCCTCTGCGATGTGTGCGTCCAGCATCACGGTGCTGGATGCGAACGTCGTTCTGTCGCCGTTGCAACTGGACTACGAAGCTGGATATGTGGAAGACACCGCTCCCGGCGGGATTGAGGTTCAGGTCACGACCGACAACGTCGCAGGCGTGATCATCTACGTTCGCAGCGACGATGCATCACCGGAAGTCGCCTTTGCCGATCTGTTGGTCAAGTGCCCGACGGCCGGGACTTCCATGGGGTCTTACACTTCGGTCTCGGGTACGGATCAGGCCCTCTGGTCAACCAGTACTACAGTGACAGGCTACAGCGTGTTCACCGACGTCCGGATTCAGAACCTCTGGGTCTATCCGGACGCCGCCGGCGGCGGCGCAACGCTGCACACGGACGCGTTGACCTACACAGTGGTGGAGCAGTGATCATGCGCGCTCGGAGAGCCATAGCGGGAGTCCTGATCTGTACCACAGCTGCGATCCTCCTCGTGTCGGGTACGGCCGCCGGGGGCCTCCGCATGGGAGTTTCGCCCATGAAGATTCTCCTGTCTCTTCAGCCCGGCGAGGAGCGCCGCCTGGCGATCAATGTGTTCAACAACGGCGACGATGCAATCCGCGTGGTAACGGAGATCGGGGACTGGCTGGCTACACGCGACGGGAATATCCAGCTGCTGCCGACGGGATCGCACGAGAGGGCGGCGTCGGGCTGGGTGAGCGTTGACCTGGCGGAATTCACCGTCCCGGCTCACAGCACTCAGGTGGTTCGGTTGACGGTGAACTTCCCCGTTGACGTGGAGGGATCCTACTGGACGATCGTTTTCTTCGAGGCTCAGTCCGGACAGGCCCGAAACCGGCTGGGACTGAGAACCAAGGTTCGAATGGCAACGACCGTCTACCTGACGGCGGAGGGGACGGAAATCCGGGACGACACGCTGACGGACATGCTGGTGGAGGCAAATCCCGAGGACGGAACCATACAACTGGGTGCTTCCCTTGCGAACCGCGGCAATGTCCACTACTACCCGCAGGGATGGTTCCAGATCCTGAACCCCAAGGGGCTCGTGGTTTTTGAGAAGGAACTTCCCTGCCGCGTTTGTCTGCCGGGCACGGAGACGACGTATCTCGCGCCATGGCAACCCGAGGGTGCAGGGAAATACACCTTCGTCGTCACCGTCGACACGGGACAAGAGACACTACTCCAGGGGATCAAGCACTTCGATGCCTCCGATCTACTACCGGATGAGGCGCTTCCGGAGCAGACACAGATCACGCGAGTAAAGTGATTCCCTGTTTCTTTGGAGAGGCGGATGGTGGGAAGGCGCCAGGATTCTCCTTGGGTTGTCGTTGCACTGCTGGCCGCCTTCTGGCTCGTACCCGCTACCCTCGTATCTTTTCAGGCTGCGGTTCCCTCCCCACAGGTCGGTTCGGCGACCGAGCTGCCCGCCATCGAGGAGCGGGCGACCGCATGGTCTTCTGCGCCGTCGCGAGACAATGAATCCCTTCCGGCCCCCGATCCCTTCATCCTCTCCGGGCCGCCCTCCCCCGTCTCTCAATCCCCGCTGCAGGAAACTGTCCCCGCCCCCGTGAGGACCCCACCCACCACGACACCGAAGCCACATCAGCGCAGGCGACTTCCCCCCGCGTATCGGCGCACCGACGCCCCCTCGGCGGCGCGCGACGCCAACGCTGAAGCCGATGGTGAGACAGCGCCCGAGACGACGAAGGTCACGTCTCTTGCCTCGCGAGCCGAGGACGGTGGAGCGGCTTTCTCTGTGCGGCGGATCCAGCGGTCGGAATTCCCTCCGGCGAGCACTCTTCGCAAGGGGAAGCCCAGATTGCACGCAGCCTCCAACCGCCACAACCTGCTCTCAGGGTCAGAGAACACTGGAGCGGGAAGCTTCTCGCTGTGGGACGATCTACGCGTGCGACTTTCCGGCACCGTCTCCCGGCCGGCCGAAGGTTCCCCGGCCCGTCAATCGGACACTCGCCTCGCGCTCACCAAGATTCTCTCCGTCGGCAGGCTGCACTTCCAGGCCGATTTCGTGGACAGAGAGGGTAGACTCTTCGTGGCCCGGAGGAGCGTCGGCCTGGAGACATTCGGCAGGTGGTGGCTTGCGGCAGGAGATCACGCGATTCCTCCCGGCGCCGCGGGGCTGAACGGAACCCAGGCGCGCACCCTGATCCTGGAGCGACGCGCACCCGGTCCCGGCTCATCCGCCAGGTGGAGGGCAGGTGGCCTGCTGGGGCGGCTGCCCTTGAGCTATCTCAACATGGAGCGAAGCGTCTTTCCGAGGAACATCGCCGCGGTCTACGGCAGAATCGAGCAGCCCAACCGGTTCCATTTTCACGGGCTTCTTTACTCGTTGTCCGACCGGGAGGGTTTCGAAGTCACATCGGGCCCGCCGATCCACAGGGGCATCGGAATCGGTCTGTCCAGCGCTATTCGAAACCAGCGGTTCAACCTTCGGGGCCAGCTGCACAGCTCGCATCTGGACCTTCACCAGCGGGATGACGGGATTTCTGTGGCTGCCAACCTGAGCGGCGGCGGACAGCTCGGGCCCTTTGGTCTGGGGGCCCGTCTGCAGGGAACTCGCGGGACCCCCTATGAAATCGACCATCACGGTGGTCTGCAGCCCACGCCCGGCCTGATCCAGGAGGGGAATCTGTCCTTCCGCTCGCGCGTCGGTCTCATCATGAACGCATGGGCCGGACGATGGGCGAATCCCGTGATCTCCGAGAACAGCATCGAGGGTCCGGTCATTCGCCAGGTCTCTGCTTCGGGACAACTGGCGGGAGCAAGGGGGACGTGGAAGATCGGAAAGACCGGAACGGCGATTTCCTTCTCGAGGGAACACCGCCGGCGCGAGCGGGACGGGGATGCCCAGAACACGGTCAGCACAGGGACCTCGATCTCCCAGCAGATCCGCCGCGGCATCGCAACCTCGCTTCGCTGGAATCGAATCTCATACAGCGATCGCGGTTCCCACAACTACGTGACGGGCGATCTGAGTTTTCGTCTCGGGCGAAGGCTCCTGGTATCGCTTCAGCAACGAACCCTGTGGCGAGAACCCTATGGAGCGCGGCTCGAGTCGATCCTTGATGTTTCGGGAGTCCGCCTCCTCGACGGACGCCTGTCTCTTTCCAGCCAGATGGCTCTGACCCAGGATCGTTCGGACGCCCAGGAATTTCGACAGTCCCAGTGGCAGAGCAGGTTCCATGCGGACTTCCATCTGAGCGAGCGGTTCCGGCTGACGTCCCGGTACCACATGATTCACTCCGACTTCGGGGCCGTTCACAATTTCCACATCGGGCTCGCCCATTCCCCGAATCCCACTCGCAGCGAGCCTCCTGGTGCGTCGGGCAGGATCCTGTTCGAGCGCCAACTCGTGCGGGGCCATGTATTCGAGGACGTGAACGGAGACGGGAAACGGCAGGAGGGGGAACCCGGAATCCCCGGGGTCGAGGTGGCTGTTGATGAAAACACGCGTCAGCCACTCACCTGTGATGTCGAGGGCGCGTGCCGCGCCCTGATTCTTCCGGGCCGCCACACGGTTCGTGTGATTCCCGCGTCGGTTCCCACAGAGTACATGCTGCGAGGGACCGGGCCCATCGAGATCGAAGTGATGCATGATCGACCAACGGAGTTTGCGTTTCCTCTCAAGCGACGCATCGGCGCCATTTACGGGCGCGTTGTTGACGACAACACGGGTGAAGGACTCCGGGACGTCAAGGTTCTCCTGGGCGAGCACGATTTCGCCTTCACAGGCAGAAATGGCGCCTTCCGCTTCGTCTCTCTGCCCGCCGGCGAATACGAGCTGCGGATGGACGCCCGGACGCTGCCCTTCGGCTACCGCCCCAGGCAGGAAACCAGGCAGGTGCGGGTGGGAGGCGAGAGCTCGGGCGAGGATCTTCAGATCCTTAATGCATACCGCCCGATTCGGCGGGTGGAATTTTGAAGGGAAAGGGCAACACCAAATCGTCAACGGAGCGACTCGGCTCTGAGCTGGTCAGGGCATAGTGCCGTTTAGCCTGCGGAATGCTGCCCTGTTTCCTCGACACTCGACACTTGTCACTCGCCCTCGTCACACAGACGGGGCGCCTGGCCTTTGGCCTCACGCTCCGAAGGCCCTTTTACTCCGTGGCTCCGTGGTGAGTTTATAGTTCTTCCGCCTTTTCCACAAACAGCCGCCAGGCTTCCTCCACCTCCTCGCGCGTGGTCCTGAGCTGCCCGATCGACATCCGGATGACGTAGCGTCCCTCCAACTTCGTGTGGGTGAGATGCACGCGGCCTGTCTCGTTGACGGCCTCCAGGAGCCGCGCGTTCCGCTGCTCGAGAGCCGCTTCGTCGAGGTGCTCCTTTGCAGGCCGGTACCGGAAACACACCAACCCGAACTTGACCGGCGCCATTACCTCGAAATCCATATGCTCGCCCACCCAGGTCGCAAACTCCTGAGCGAGCTGAATGTGATTTCTCAGGATCCGCCGAATCCCCTCCACCCCGTACGTCCGGATCACGAACCAGAGCTTCAGCG
>JAGLYR010000254.1 GCA_023132135.1 Candidatus Eiseniibacteriota bacterium
CAGGGATTCATGAATAATCCAGGCTTGACCTTGAGGACTAGGCCGATATACTGAGGCGTTCGTCCGCCGGGTACACGCCCGGCGTTGCCCGCGACGGGAATATGGAACGAGGTGAATGATGAGAGTTCTCATGACCAGACCCGAGATCTGCAAGGGAGTCCGGGCGTGCGTGACAGCGTGCTCCAAGTACCTCTTCAAGGAGGAGAATCCCGAGAAATCCGCCATCCGGGTGGACGGGAACCCCGGCGGACCTTTCACGATCCAGGTCTGCAACCAGTGCGGCGAGTGCATAGCCGTCTGTCCGACCCAGGCGCTGTACCGCGACAAGGCCGGCGTCGTGAAAATCGACAAGGACAAATGCGTGGGCTGTCTTTCCTGCGTTGGATTCTGTCCCCACGGTGCGATGTACTTCCACGCGGACTACACGGAGCCTTTCAAGTGCGTCGCCTGCGGATCCTGCGTCAAGGCATGTCCAAACGGCGTCCTTTACCTGGAAAACGTAAACCAGTAGAGAATCATCGCGTCGGGCCGAATCCCGTCGTTCCCGGAGGGAAATCATGAGTGCTTCGAGACTGTCTGTCGAAGAGATCAGGAACCAGCACAACGTGCTGGCCGAGTTCGGCTACGAACCCGGCCATGTGGACCGGGGATACACCAACCGCACACTCCACATCAACTTGTCCGATGGCTCAATCCGGACGAAGCCCGTCACAGACCAGATGAAGGAAATCTTTGTCGGCGGGAGAGGTTTCGGCCTCTGGCATCTCTGGCATGCTGTCACTCCAGAGACCCGGTGGAACGATCCCGAGAATGAGATCATCTTCTCGGCCGGTCCCATCGGCGGGATTACGCAGTACCCGGGGGCGGGCAAGATGCTTGTGGTCTCCCTCTCGCCGACTACCGGGATAGTCATCGACTCCAATGTAGGCGGCTACTTCGGCCCACTCCTCAAGTTTGCCGGGTGGGACGCGCTGGAAGTGCAGGGCAAAGCCGAGAAGGACGTAATCATCGTGATTGACGGCAACCAGTCCCGCGTTACCGTCGAAGAGGCCCCCGCCGAAGAGGTCGACGCTCATCTCATCAGCGAGCAGCTGACGGACATGTACGCGGACTCTCCGGATTCCAAGAGGGATATCTCGGTAGTTTCCGCCGGAAAGGGGGCGGAGCACGGCCTCATCGGGTGTCTCAACGTTTCCTTTTATGACGTTCACCGGAAGGCGCCTCGGATCAAGCAGGCCGGGCGCGGGGGAATCGGGACCGTCTTCCGCGACAAGAAGATCAAGGCCATCGTTGTGAAGTACAGCGGCGTCCGGGGCGACACCAATCACCCTGCGGATCTGGAACGAATCAAGAGGGCAGGCGTCCGCCTCCACAGGGAAATCCACGACAACGATCACCTTCAGTGTCACATGCGAACCGTTGGCACAGCCCATCTGGTGGAGGTCATGAACGACTACGACCTCCTCCCCGTCCACAACTACAGGTTCGGAAGCCATCCCGATACCGGGAAAATCGCCTCCCCGGTCTGGAAGAAGAAGTTCACGCAGGGGATTCCGGACGGGTGCTGGTACGGCTGTACGATGGCGTGTGCCCATGCCATCGACAAGTTCAAGCTCCGGACCGGTCCGTACAAGGGCGACCGCGTGATTGTCGACGGCCCCGAGTACGAAACGGTGGCCGGGGTCGGGTCCAACTGCGGCATCTTCAACCCGGCCGATGTGGCGGAGCTGAACTTCTACTGCGACACCTACGGCATCGACACTATTTCCTGGGGTACCTCCATGGCCTTTGTGATGGAATGCTACGAGACCGGGATCCTGAACAAGGAGATCACCGGGGGCATCGAGGCCGCCTTCGGAAACGCCGGCGCGTCCCTGGAGTTCCTGCATCAGCTGGCCCGGGGAGAAGGCTTTGGAGTGACAGTGGGCCAGGGCATTCGCAGGATGAAGGCGCAATTCGCCAGGGAATACGGCGCGGATCCGGGGTTTCTCTTCGACATCGGTATGGAATGCAAAGGCCTCGAGTACTCCCAGTACATGACCAAGGAATCCCTGGCGCAGCAGGGCGGGTTCGGGCTGACCAACAAGGGACCCCAGCACGACGAGGCCTGGCTCATTTTCATGGACATGGTGAACAACCAGATCCCGACCTTCGAGGACAAGGCCGAGGCGTTGCACTACTTCCCCCTCTTCCGAACCTGGTTCGGCCTCAACGGTCTGTGCAAGCTCCCGTGGAACGACATCGAGCCCGCCAACAACGCGGAGACCGACGAGCCGGCCAAAGTCCCCGAGCACGTCCAGAACTACGTCGATCTCTTCTCGGGTGTGACCGGCCGGAAGATCGCGAAGGAAGACCTTATCACGATGTCCGAGGGGGTCTACAACTTCCAGCGGGTGTTCAACCTGAGGATGGGAAAGGGACGCCGCGAACATGATGACATCCCCTACCGCTCCGCCGGGCCCGTGACCGTCCAGGAATACGAATCCCGGCATGATCGCTACGACAAACAGATGCGAGACAAAATCGGCGTGGATCCAGAGGGGAAATCGACCGAGGAAAAGGTTGCGATCACGCGGAAATATCGCAACGAGCAGTATGACAAGCTGAGAGATTCCGTCTACAGGAGACGAGGCTGGACGAAGGATGGTATCCCAACGCTCGAGACCTTGAAGAATCTCAAGGTCGATTTTCCGGAAGTGGTCGAGGTCGTGAAGGCGCACCTGTAGGATGTGAGATTGCGGATTCTGCTGAACGAACGCCCCAGGGAAATCCCGGATGGGTCCACCCTGTTCGAGCTGAGGGACAAACACAAGCCCGGTGCGGACGTGGTCATCCTTAATGGGTTCCCCTTGGAGGAGGATCGAATCCTCGCTCCAGGGGATTCGGTTGTCTTCATCCGCCGTGGTGAAATACCGGGCGAGTCGGAGATGGAGGCGCTCCTCGCAGCACGGCATTCGCCGGGTATTCACAAAAAGCTGAAAGAGAGCGCCGTCGGGATCGCCGGACTGGGGGGACTCGGCTCAGCTGTGGCCACAGCGCTGGCGCGTGTCGGGATCGGCCGACTGATCCTTGCGGACTTCGATGTCGTCGAGCCCAGCAACCTGAATCGCCAGCACTACTTCATCGACCAGATCGGTGTCCCCAAAGTACGGGCGATCTCGGAAACCCTCGGGCGGATCAATCCCTATGTCTCCATAGAGACTCACGAGATCCGGCTGGACGAGGAATCGATTCCCCGGGTATTCGCCGGCGCGCAGGTTGTTGTCGAGGCTTTCGACCGAGCCGAGGCAAAGGCCATGCTCATTGAGACGGTCCTGGAGAGAATGCCGGACGCCTTCGTCGTGGCGGCCTCCGGAGTGGCCGGGTACGGCGAGAACGAGGCGATCCATACGCACCGGTCGGGAAATCTGATTATCTGCGGGGACGAGAAAACGGCAGCGGCGCCCGGGATGGGACTGATGGCCCCTCGCGTGGGCGTGGTGGCTCACCTGCAGGCTAACCTGGTGATGGAAATCCTGCTCAATGATCACAGTAAACGGTGAAAGCGTCGAATGGGAAGAAGGGATGACCGTGTCATCCCTTCTCGAAAAGCGCCGCTATACCTTTCCCTTGATCATCGTCAAGATCAACGGAACGCTGGTGCCCCGCCGCGAGTTCGGACAGCATCCCGTGGCCGACGGGGATCGGGTGGAAGCCATTCACCTGATGAGCGGCGGCTAAGGCCCCGTGCCGGCCTATGGAGTCGTCGTCTGAAGGCTCCGGCCCGCATCCGTCAGTGCCTCGCCCAGCTCCTTGCGGACCGAACCTCTCAAGTCCGCCTGCACTCTTCGGATGTCATCCCGGACAGCCGTCACATCTGCGCGGACACTTTCCATCGTGACCTTCAGGCCACTCATTGAGGCCAGTGTCTCTTGCAGATCAGCCACCTGCCCGTCCAGCGCGGAAAGACGCAGATCGGCCTTCTCAATGCGCCCCGCCAGATCTTCATTGTTCGCAGCCATCTCCTGCCGGAGCGTTTGATCCCGAGCGTCCAGGCCTGATTGTATCTGGTTTGCCGTCCGAGGCATGTAGCCGCATCCCGCAACCAGCGCCGACACGACCAAGACCAACAGCAGGCGCGATGCCGTGACGCTGCCGGATCCCATTCTTCTTTGATCCATCTTCACACCTCCCCCAATCGGTAGAATCACCTCACGTCGATGCAGACCCCCTTTTACTTCATTCCGTTCTGTGTTGCAACGCCTTTCGTGATCTTGTCCCCATTTTGGGAAGCAGGCGATTGGTTTGCTGCCTCGACGCGAAAGTGCGCGGGATCTGCGCGGTTTCGGGAAGTCCCCATCAAATAATGCTTGCCGGATCACTTCGGCTGAGCATATTTCGTATTTGTCGCGCGCGTGAATGCGGGGAGGGCAGTCACTGCAAACTTAATCCTTGACCTGCGCGTTCGCCGTGTGATACCATCCGTGTGGCTAATAGATCTGGTGGCCTCTGGATGTTGAAAGTAAGGGGGTGGTGGAGTCTGCGTATTGCTATGGAAGATATGAAGCAAAGATGTGAGGTAAGGATAGGAGTGGCTTGTCCGGCAAACCGTCCGGAGAAAGGGAGTCCAGCCATGAATGTGAGAATGGTGATTGTTGTCGGTTTCATTGCGAGCGCTGTGTGTCTCGTGCCCTCAGTCTGGGCCCAGCAGAGCCAGTTCTCCATGGACTACTGGGGCTTTACGCATGAGGAGAGCGGCGTGTTGTCCGGGTTGGGCTTCATCCCGCTCATCGAACCCCCGCTCGTGGTTGATCTGGAGAACTACCAGTACACATGGGTGATTGAAGATGCGGTCCTTGATTCGTCGCGTGTCGACGGTGGGATCGAGTATTACTACTACTCGGGGGGAACGTTCAAGGTCTACGAGGACACAGTGGAGCCCTGGAACGCGGTCTACAGCGATGCGGACTGCCAGGATCCCGAATGGGTGGGATCCATCTCCGAACCCTGGACTTTCCAGGACGGTGAACTCTTTCTGCTGGCTGAGTTCCAGTACCTGAATCGTACCTACTACACCGACTATCAGTTCGGGGACTATGAAGGCATGATGGATCTGACGGGCGGGACCCACCTGGACGACATTCCGCCGTTGCTCCGGCACGGCTGGACGTTCGGTGGAGCTACCGACCAGCCGTGGGCCTGCATCCCGGAGGACTACGAGTATCGCTGGGACGGGCAACTGTTTCTCGTAGAAGACCCGACGCGGACGGAGTCGACCACCTGGAGCGGAATCAAGTCCTTCTACCGGTAGGCCGCCAGCCAATTGGCTTGACGCGACGTGAGTAATGAGATCAAGGAGGTTAGCAATGAGAACCGCGATCGGCTTGGCTCTTCTACTGAGCGTACTGCTGAGCGGGGTCCCCGGTACCGCCCAGATTGTCGACTACTGGGGGTTCTCGGATTTCCCGCAGACTGTGGGCTCCGGAATTGTGGAGGTGGGTTTCGCCATCGAGATTCACGCGCCCCTGACGTATGATCCGGAGGGTTTCCAGTATACCTACGCCTTCGAAGAACTGATGCTGGCAGAGGTCGTTCCGATGGGACCGGCTACTGTCTACACCTACCTAGGCGGCTTCTTCAACGTGTATGAGGATGCGTCATTCAACGCGACATATGACGACGCGCAGTGCCTGGTCAGCGACCCGGCCACGTTCACCGACGGTAGCCTCTACCTGCAGGCCGAGCTGGATACGCTTACCTGGATCTACAACTCCATGACCGGCCGCGGCAGCTACGACGCCGTGATGACCTACACTGGCGGAACGCACATCGATGAAATCCCCCTCGACTGTCGAGAGGGAATGATGTTCGGCGGCACCACCGACCTGTCTTGCACGGTGTGCATTCCGGAGGGCTATGATCACCGGTGGGACGGGCAGGCGTTCACGATCCAGGGACCCTCGGCTGTTGACAGCAGCACCTGGGGATCCGTGAAAACCCTGTTCCGGTAGACCAGGGAATACTGATCATAATCGGCGGGGCCGTGACCTTCACGGCCCCGCTTCTGCGCGCAACCGATTGGATTGCCAGTAATTAGCACGGTTCAGCCATCATTCTCTGTATACCCGTGTCTGTGCAAAGATATGCAGTTGATAAGGGAAGAAATATCACCACCACATGGCTCAGCCGAGTTTGTTGTTACTAAACCCAAAAAAATCATGTATTTCACAGATTTCCGCTTGACGTCGCGGCGCTGGATTTGTTACCATACTGAAGCATTTCGACCGCTACCGACCACCGAAGGGTGTGAATCCGGCGCCTCGCGCACACTGTTCACGCTTGGGATGAGGTGCCCTCGGGTGGTTGCTGCTTTTCACTGCGCGGAGGTTGCAATGGTTCTGCGATACGCGGTCTGCCTCCTATGGCTGCTCTTCCTTGTTCCAACAGCGGCGGCCCCACAGTCCGCCACCCTTTCTCTCCAGTTTTTTCCTGACCCCCCGGCCAACGACATCTTCATCGGGGACACCACCAGAGTATCCATCCATGTGAACGATCCGGGCGTGACTATTCGCGCATTTACCTTCTGTCTGACGTTCGCGCCGGCAGTTGTGCAACTCGGCAGTGTGCTGCCTGGAACGATCCTGACAAGCCACGGATATCCCTACTTTTTCCTGGACGAAGTGGTTCCCGGGATCGGGGTCGACACGCTCAAAGTGGATGCCGGGATAGCAGGTCCGTCCTATGGGCCCGGGAGTCTGGCCACCGTGGATTTTGTCGGCGCCACCGCAGGCATGAGCCCTCTCCACTTTGTCCAGTGGGACCTGTGTACCGAGGTAGGCGATTCCTGCGTTTCGATTCCGACGACCGCGGTGGATGACACGCTGTTCGTCCGCTATCCGACTTCAGCGGACGGTATTACTCTCGGGGAGTTGAAGGTTCTGTTCCGCGGCACTGCGGTTGAGCTCGACCGAGGGAAGTGCAAGCCGAATACGGCGGGCGGGTGAGTGAATCTGCCTTTTCACCTGTGAGATTACAAGGAGACGGTAGCGACCGCGGTCGAAGCATTGCCCATGATCTGATTGTCGTTGGTCGCTACCGCTCCGGGTTGTACCGCTTACAGAAGGCGATACTCTATTGATTGTACCGCGGGTTCGGTGTCGGCGTCAAGCTGCCGGGCACTGCGGGGATGGAGTTCCCGTCTTCCGGGAGACCTCTGTGAAGCATTTGTTGCTCATCGCTGTTCTTGCTCTTTGCATCGCCCCCCACACTTCCGCATCAGCTTCTTCCGCAGGCATCGCAATCTTTGAGTTCGACGAGGACGGCGGGGATTGGTTTGTTCTCGAGGACTGCTGCCGGAGCGTGGCCAGCGTGAGCTGGGATTCTCTGGACTGGGCCGGACCCCATACTCAAGGGTCTCTCCTTCTCGAGGCGGATCTCATCGACGGAAGCGATTTGACAGACTGCGGGATTGCCATTCAGTCCGCCGCGTTCAACGACTCTCTTCCTCCGGGAACGGGACTGTTAGGGGATTTCTCCTCGGGGTTCGGAGCCTTTACCTGTTGGTTATTCGTACCGGATACAACGGCCATCGGGCCCGAAGGTCTGAAAGCCCGTCTCTTCGCTCGAACCGGCGATGCCGAGAACCATCCCGCCTGGGGCGATTTCCTGGGATGGGATCGTTACGACGGATCCTGGGTCTCCCTGATTCACGGCTGGAATCGAGTCTGGGTGCCGATGGACAGCGCCTGTCACCATGAGTCGGGAGAACCGCACTGGGGGAGCATCGAGTACCTCGACATTCTCCAGGCCCTGGGAGTCGAGGTTGCCTCGACGGTTGATCAAGCAGTCCGGGTTCACGTCGATCATTGCATCGCCACGGGAGCCTGCGGCGCCGTGATCGAGTCGGTCACCTGGTGTGGTGTGCCCGCCCATGACTGCTACGGAGTGGATGAGCCCTTCGGTGTGCGCCTTGAATTCGGCCCCACCCTGCCGGACACCCTGTATCTCAAGGGCGCGTCGATCTCCATTCGCTGGTTTCCTCACCAGCTGGAGATGCTGACCATCCTGGAGGGAGACGTCTGGGACGCCGCTTTCCGCACAATTGACAACGCCCAGGGAATGGCTCAGATCGATCTCGTTTCCTACGAGCCGCAGGGGGTACGCGCCTCTCCCGAGGATCTTGTGGCAAGGTTCTTCTTCATGGCCGAGCGATCCGGACGCGCCCCCTACTGGATCACGTCCATCGAGTTGCGAGACGCCGAGAACTTCGACGTTCTGCCGGATACCAGCTACGGAGATCTGGCGGGAGACTTCTGGTATTACCTCGGAGACTTCACAGAGGATGTCTACGGTGGATATCTCTGGAGCGAGTGTCCAGATCGGGACATCGACGTTTTCGACATCAACGCCTTTTCCATCCACTACGGGTTGGTGGAAGAAGACAGCCTTTTTGATTGCCGCGTGGACATCGGCCCCACTTCAACAGGCTGGATCCACGGCATCCCCACTCCCGATGGCGTCATCGACTACGACGACCTGGCCATCTTCGCTGCGGCCTACGCGTACCAGGAGGGCGAACTGAACCTGCCGTTGCCGCCTCCTGCTGAGAGCTGGGACGAATTGAGATCTCTCGTTGTCGAGGCCATGGCGAGCCGGAGGCGGCCCGGCCCCGGGCAGCGCCAGACCGTTGATTACCACTTCTCCCCTTCCGACACCTCGATTCTCCTGGACGACTCGGTGTGGGTTGACGTCCGGGTCGGCGGTGATGTGGCGGACTTCAAGACTTACCGGGTCCTCATGGAATACGATCCCGAGATCGTTGAACTTCTGACCCTACGGCAGGGGCCTCTCCTCTTCGAGAGCCCTCACCAGACTTTTTTCCGGAACCGGTCCGAGGGAGACTCTCTCAATGTCCTGGATTCTATCCTCGGCGCGGGCCTGACCGTGAGCGGACCGGGGAGCATCATCCGCATGTTGTTCAGAGCGGTCGGGCACGGAACGAGCCCCCTGCATTTCAACGACGTGCGGCCGGCCGACGTCTGGGGATTGGGCATGGCTGCGACGGCTACGGACGGTTCCATCCAGGTTATTGATCCCACGGGTGTGACCCTTGACGAAGGAACCGAGGCGCCCGCGGCGCCGGGTCCCATTACGGTGAGTCCCAACCCATCGGATGGGATATGCCGGCTCCGGTTTTCGAGACCGGACGACGGGCTGTCTCGCAGGCTGGAGATCGAGATCTTCGATGTCCGGGGGCGCCGGATTCGGTCCTTGAGACCGGGGCCGTCCCCGTCCGGGCAACTTTCGGTGGAATGGGACGGCAGAGATACGATGGGCAGGCGAGTGCCTGCCGGCGTGTATTTCGCAGTCCTGCGGGCAGGATCGGAGAAGCTCCATGCAAAAATCATCCTGGCCAACTAGGAAGTTTGGGGAAAGGGGAAGAGACATGAACAGATTCGCGTTGGTGTGTCTTGCGGGTGTTGTGCTGGGTATCGCCCTGCCGGCCCAGGCCCAGAACAGCCAGTACTCCATGGACTACTGGGGCTACACTCACCAGGAAGGAGGGTTGCTGGGCGGGCTTGGATTTGTCGACGACATCCAGCCGCCCCTGACGGTGGACCTTGAGAATTTCCAGTACACCTGTGTCTTTGAAGGGCTGCACCTCGACTCGCTCGTCGTCGACGAGTTTGGATACGAGCACTACTACTACACGGGGGGCACCTTCCGGGTCTACGAGGACGCGTCCTGGAACGCTATTTACGACGACACCTGGTGCCCGGAGCCCTACGACTCGACCTACATCAGCGAACCATGGACCTTTTCGGACGGCGAGATGATTCTGGGAGGCGAGTTCGACCACCTGCTTCTCGACTACTTTCCCCAGTTCCAGTTCGGCAATTATGACGGGACCATGGACCTGGTGGAAGGCACACACCTGTACGAGATCCCTGAGATACTCAGGAATGGCTGGACCTTCGGCGGCGTCACAGACCAGCCGTGGGCGTGCATCCCGGATGGCTACGAGCATCGCATGGACGGACAGCTGTTTCTCGTAGAGGATCCGACCGCAACGGTGGAAGCAACCTGGGGTGGAGTGAAGTCCCTGTTCAAGTAGTCACTGTGAATCCTCTTCAGAAAGGAGTGTCTCAAATGAGAAACTCGCTACCAATCTGCATGCTGGTGGGAGCGGTTGTGTTGCTCGGTGTTGCGCCCGCGTTGGCGGCGGACATTGACGTCAGCCAGCCCGTACAGGTCACCAACAGCACGTACTACGAGCGCGGCAACAGTATCCTCGAGGACAGCTACGGCAACTTCTGGCTGTTCTGGGGACAGTCCTACGACTACACCGGGAACTACGCGGGGCCTGGAAATCCCGACAACCACCACTACGAGATTTTCTACAAGACGGCCGGATCGATCGCCGCGTTGGCCGGAGCAGCAGTCCAGCCGGTCGGCAGCATGCCTACCACGGCTGACCGGATCTACCAGGGCCAGACCTCCTGTGTGGAGTACGGCGGTGACGTCTGGGTCTTTGCAGTGGACAGGGGAGATGGCGGAGGCCAGGTCAAGGCATGGACCATCCCGGTCACCGGGGGAACCTGGTCCGTTGCCGACGTCCTGCCGGATGCTGTGGATCCCTTTGAGGGCACCCACCTCTGGGCCACGGTCCACGACAGCAAGATCCTCCTGGTCGTGAACCGCGGCGGCGATCTTGATGTCTGCAGCTACAATGGCGTTTCCTGGTCCGGTCTCCACGAGGCCGTGGATCACGAGGGCATGCCCCGTCTCTACGTTGACGGCGGGAATCTCTACCTCTACTGGTGCAGCTGGGGTTCCCCCGCCTACCACATTCTCCAGTACAGCGCGCCCAGCACGTGGACCGAGATCGCAGCGATAGCCGGAACGCCTGATGATGACTGCGACCCGATGCTCACCAAGGTGGGCAGTGACTACGTCTTCATCTTCGCCCCATGGAACGGCACCGTGCAGTTCCTGAAATACTGGACCGCATCTTCACTCGCCGGGTTCCACGGCCTGGATCAGACCACGGCGAAGATCATGACTGCGGGCAGCTACGGAACCACGTATTGGGTGGATATGTGGCCGGCCACCATCACCGACGGCAGTGATGTCTACATGTTCTATGGCTCAGAGGCCAGCGGCACCACCAGCGGCACGGGCAATATCCAGATGCTGGCGCTGGACTGGACAGTCGGCAACGATCACTATTGTTACATTCAGAATGCAGTCAATGCGGCCTCGTCGGGCGACGCCATCAGCATCGCCTCCGGGACGTACCCTGAAGGATTGGTCACCATCACAACGAGTCTCTCGTTGATCGGGGACACGGGCAGCCGGCCGGTCATCACGCCCGTGGAGGACACCGATCACTCGACGCACCGTGGTTGGTTCCAGATTGAAGGCGCCTCGACCGTCTGCGACATCAGGAATCTGGTGTTCAACGGCTCCGGCAAGGCAATTGAGAACTGTATCCGGTACCAGGAAGGACCCACGGGAACGGTGGAAAACTGCGACATCTTAAATATCGACTACACGACGTATGTCGCGTTCGGCATTGTTATTGTTGACTATACAGCGTGGGGCGGCGGTTCCCCCCTGGACATCTCCCCGGATTTCTATGTGAAGGATTGCATCTTCAGCAGCATCAAGCGCGTGGGGATCAGCGTGTTCGGAGTGGACCGAGCCTACATCCAGAACTGCACCTACACGGGCAAGGGTGACGGTGACTGGCTGGACTATGCAGTTGAAGTCGGCGGTGGCGGGTACGGCGTCATCGAGGACGGATGCGAGATCACCGGCTGCACCGGTCTTGCCCTGTCGGACAGCTCGACTTCCGCGGGTATTCTCGTAACCGACTACTACGGAGGCCCGAGTCTCGCCGTGATCGACGACAGCGACATCCATGACAACACGATGGGGATCGCAGTGGGATACGGAACGACCGACGCGTCGACAGTAACGGTGACGGACAGCGACATCTACGCCAACGAGTACGGCGTCTCCACCTCATCGAGCCCGGGAATCACGCTCACCGTCACGGGCAACAAGATCCACGACAACACGACCGTGGGGCTCGAGAACGACTGCGACAATCTCGTGGCCTACAGCAACAAGTTCTACAGGAATGGTCAGAACGCCGAGGATAACGGATCGGCGCCCAACCAGTGGAACCACAGCTCCCCCCCGGGAAACTACTGGGATGACTACCTGTTGAACCCGGGGCACCCGAGCGGCTGGTATGAGATCGAGGGGCCGGCAGGCAGCAAGGATGACTCCCCGCTGTCCATTGGCGTTACCCTGGATCCGGCCACCGCGCTTCTCGACTGCGGCGATCCGATCACCTTTGAGGTGGAGGTAGACGAGTTCGCGCTGGATCTCATGGGCGCCAACTACAAGATAAACTACGACGACACGAAGCTGACCTTCGTAACCGCCACTGTGGGCGATCTTCTGAACACCGGCTCCGGCCAGTACATCTTCACGTACTTCGACCTCGGAGGCGGAGTGATCATCATCAACTCCGCACACCTGGGAACGGGCGTGGATGGTCCGGGTGTGATCGCGGAGATCGCGTTCAACGCCATCGCATCCACAATTCCGGGGACCACCCCCGTGACCTTCTCAGACGCGGAGCTCCGGAACAGCACTAACCAGGAGATTCCCACCACGTGGACGGGCGCTGATGTCACGATCGACTGCGACGACCCCACCATCACGGTCACGCTGGATGCTCCGCCGAGCCCGTGGACATGCTACAACACCACACCCACGGTGGACATCAGCGCTACAGACAACTACGACCTCGACTGCGTCAAGTACAACATCGATGGCGGGTCGTGGGTCGACATCGCATGCGGGATCTCGGGACCGTCGTACACCAATAACGACTGGCCTCTGCCCGGTTTCGGCACGTTGAGCGAGGGTCCGCACACCTACTACTTCAAGGCTACCGATGATGCCGGCAATGAGAGCGCTGAGACATCCGTCACCTTCACCAAGGACACCATCAAGCCGGATGCAGTCACGGACTTCACCTCTACGGTGGGTCACAACAGGATCTCTCTTGCCTGGACGAATCCTGGAACGGATGTGGACCGGATCTACGTCTACCGGAACGACTGGACGGACTATCCCGAGTACGTTCCCACCGGGCCCGGCTATCCGACCGTGGGCTCGTACGATTTCCTCGATCCTGGCTACGTCTGGACGACGTATGTAGACGCTTCATTCGACAACACGTCCCGGGGAATCTATGCGTACCGCGCGGTGGTCTACGATTGCGCGGGGAACTGGGCCGATCCAACCGCGCCCTACGAGAGCGATCACGACCGCTCCACTTCCTACTACCTCGGAGATGTGGCTTCCAACGCGGGATCGTGGGGACCCAACTACGACGGTCTCGTGAGCCAGTTCGACTACAACCCGTTCTCGGGCTGCTACTGGCAGTCGCCTCCCGTGGGCAGTTGCAACGAGGCGGACTTCGGACCGACCATCGAGCCGGTCCGGGGCCGGTTTGGAATCCCCACGCCTGACGACTACATCGGTTTCGAGGATCTCATGATCTTTGCCATGAACTACGGGAACGTGACCAAGACCGGCGAACCCGTGGTTGCCGTTCGTCTGGCTGGCTCCAGCGCCGCGGGACACGCGGCGGGCTTCAACCTGGCGCTGTGCGAGACAGCTGATGAGAACGAGTGGATGCGCGTGAGCCTGGTGGTCCAGGGAAATGACGCATTCAAGGGTCTGACTGCCGAGGTGGAGTACGATCACGCAGGCCTTGAACTCGTTTCCGTCGCCCCGTCGGAAGCTCTCATGTCGGGTGATGCGCCCGTTCTCTTTATGGGCGATGAGATCGACGGTACTGTGAGGGTCGACCTTGCCGCGCTGGGAACCGATGTCGCCATCGGCGGCAATGGTCCCGTGGCAACGCTGACCTTCCGCAGAACGGGCAGCGGCGTGGCAACCGTCCGTGTCGCTCAGGCCGAGGCGAGAGATGCAGAGAATAGCTCGCTGATGCTGAGCTTCGACGACTCAGGCGGAATATTCGCGAGCGGAACACCCAAGGTCTTCGCGCTCCGGTCCAACACGCCGAACCCGTTCTCGACCTCCACGATGGTTCACTACGACATCCCGAAGACCGCATCAGTTGCACTCACAATCTACAACATCCGCGGTCAGGTGGTTCGCACGCTCATCCGGGAGGTTCGCACAGCGGGCAGCTACACCGAGTCGTGGGATGCCCGGGATGCAAACGGGCAAACGGTCTCGCCCGGGATCTACTTCTGTGAGCTGAGGAGCAGGGACTTCGTCGCTACGCACAAGATGTTGATCACCCGGTAGGCAGCGGATAGATCGGGGAGGGGCGCCTGAGGCGCCCCTCCCACCGCTCCACCCTGTGCAACACAGTTTGGAGATGGAGGGAACCATGAAACATCACCCAGGATTGCTGGGTGGAATACTCACGGTACTGCTCTTGATGGGCGCCGGCACCGCCGCCGCTTCCTTGAGCGTTTCCGTCCAGCCTCCTGTGAGCTACGTCGCTCTTGGTGACACCGTAGAGATCGCCATTCACATGGAGGGCCCGGATTCCATTGGTTGGTACTGGGTGCAGATCCGCGTCAACGAACAGGTTCTGGCGTTCCTGGACTGCTCTACGGACGTCATGGACGGATGTCCCAACGGTTCCTGGTGCCCGGACTGTGGTCCCACCGGAGACCCGGGCGTCGTCTCGATCTGCTGCGCCTGTTTCGGGACGCACACCTGCGTAGGCATACCGGCAGATGTTGCCGTGATCCGGTACACCGTGACCGGCATCGGGATCTCGTCGGTGGTCTTCGAGGAAGCTCACGCCAGCGATTGTGACCGGGACATGATCGGGATCGATTCGGTGGAGAATGGGCTGGTGATCGTGGCAGGTGCAGGCGTGGACCGGGAACCTCCTGGCCTCCCTTCCCCCACCCTGTTTTGCTATCCCAATCCCTTCATGAACTCGATCACGCTGGAATACATTATTCCTTCATTCCAGAAGGGAATCACGCCCGCGGAAACAGCGGAACTCAGGATCTTTGATTGTCGAGGGCGGCAGATCCGGAACCTTCCTCTTGACTTTGAACCCGGGGAGCACCGGGCGGTGTGGGACGGGTTGGACCAGAGGGGGCGTCCGGTGCCCTCCGGTGTGTATTTTTGCCGAATCGGGACAGACAGGAGCGTGAGCATTCAGAAGATCATGAAACTGGAATAGCGGCGACCCGGTGAGTACACCGGACTCTGTTCAGCGTTCCACTAATTCTTCCACGAAAGGAGTTCTTACCATGCGGGACAAGGTATCTATTTTTCTGGCAATCGTTCTTCTCGGCCTGGGAACGACGTCTCTCTGGGCAGCCGACCTTGAGGTCAGCCAGCCCGTACAGGTCACCAACGACACTTACTACGAGAGAGGACAGTCCGTCGTCTACGACGGGACGAACTACTGGCTTTTCTACGGACGCTCGGCTACCTGCGAAGTCCCCTACTCGGGTGGGAATCCCGACGTCAATGATTACAAGCTTTACTACAAGAAGGCCGGGTCCATCGCAGGGTTGGCATCGGCCAGCGCCACGGCTGTTCAGGTTTCGGGATCGCCCGTGGACGACTGCTACCTGGGAGAGACAGGAGCAGCCTACATCGACAGCAAGGTCTGGGCCTTCGTGACGATCCACGACGGTGTCAGCAATACGGATCTCTACGGCTACTACACCTCTGATGGCGGAGCTACATGGACCGAAGTCGGGCCTTACGTGGAAGACATGAGTGGTGGCCAAGGCCATCACGACGAGGTGGTGTTTGGTGGAGAGCTCTGGATCCTCGAGGGCTCCGGCAACTACCACACGATGCACTCTTCCACTCCTACCAACACGGGGTCCTTCAGCACACCCCTGCAGGTGGGCGCCACCGAATCTCTTACCGGCGGAATGGGACATTTCTTTGTGGATAGCTCTGATCTGTATCTCGCCTTGGGATCCGGAGACACATACTACATCTACAAGTACAACAGCGGCACCACCTCGTGGGACCTGATCGACAGCAAAACCATAGCCGGATACTACGATCCGACTCTCTACAAAGTCGGCTCCAACTACGTGTTCCACTGCGCGCCGTACAGCGGCGGACGCCAGTGGATCGTCGGGTGGACCGGCACGACCCTCGACGGCAGCTTCTTCGACGGCGATGAGCTCGATGTCATCGAAGGACGCTACGGCGCCAACGTCTGGGTCGACATGTGGCCCATCGGGTTCACCTCCGGCGGATCTAGCTATCTCTTCTACACCTCCGAGCGCGACGAGCCCGATGCTGAAGGCACCGGGAATATCTGGTACCTCGAGGTCGATTGGGATGTCACGCTCGATCACTACACCTACATCCAGGAAGCCATCGATGAGGCCACCGGTACTACTATCAATGTAGCGGCGGGAATCTACGCAGAGTACCTCTACATCAACAAGGACAACCTGTCCATCGAGGGTGCGGGGATTGACCAGAGCATCCTTGACCTCGACGGGCTGGTTCCCTACTGGCACTACGGCATGTTGAGCAGCTCGTTCGCCGGCAGGGGCGGCGTCACCATCGACGGATATCAGAACACCGGCGGTGAGGCAGATCTGATTGAGAACGTGACCTTCAAGGGTTTCACGGTGAAAAACGCCGGGGAGAATCCTCCCGTCATTACCGCAACCCACACGGGCCCGGACAATGCGGCGAACCTGACGGACAATACTGCCTCATGGACCCCGAACTCGCTGGTCGGTCAGTGGATCACAAACGCCGGCGACTACATTGACAACAGTGGCGGCAGACAGTTCTTCCGCGCGGAAATCACCGCCAACACCGCCACGACCATCACTGCGACGTACATATCGGGAGGCGATGAGCAGGACTGGGACATTGGTGACACTTACGTAATCTCGCCATACCGAGAGTGGTACGATGGAGCACTCGAAGGGAGAGATGACGTTCGGGGAATCAGAATCGTCTCAGGAAAGAACATCACCATCGAGGATTGCAAGGTCCAATACTGTGGCGACCGTGCAGTAAGTTCCGGAAGGTCCCGGTTCGATCTCCGGAAACCCAGCGAAAATATCACAATTCACAACTGCACCCTTTCAGACAACCACGACGCTGGGATCGGAGTTGGCGATACTCATGGCACGATTACCATCACGGGCAACACGGTTTCCAACAACAGCAACCCCGCTACCGAAGGTTGCACCTACAGCGGTTCTGTCGGTCCCCCAGATTGCCATGTTGGCGGGATGCATATCGGCGGCAGAAGCTCGACCCAGACCCTCACGGGAACCATATCCGGCAACACCGTCAGCGGCAATGCCTACCACGGCATCGATGTCTACAAGTACACGGATGGGATTGTCGTCAATAACAACACTGTCACCGGCCACAACCTCAACCCCGAAGGGGCGGGCATCTTCGTCAGCACAGGGTGGGAGTTCACCAAGACCTGCAAGAACCACACGGTGAGCGGCAACATAGTGACCGGGAACATCCGGGGAATCATCGCCTACTACGCCTGGGGCGATAACCCCGGGGATCTCACCATTGAAGACAACACGATCACAACGGACTCCGGCACCTTCGATCCGGGGCAGGCAGCCATCAAGATCGACCATGCCTACAACCTCGAAGTCATCGACAATGATATCAGCTGCGATGGAACCGGGATCCGCGTTCACAGTAGCGATTCCTACGACAACAGCTTCGTCGACAACACCATCGACGGGGCGATATTTGCAGGCGTGTACATCACGTCCGGCGCTCACGACAACACATTCACCGACAACACCATCACGGGCACTACTAGCGATACCTTCACGCAATACGCCGATTGGGGAAGCCATAGCGGTGGAGACAATGTTGCCGTGCTAACCGACGGGACCAAGGCTTGGACCCCCGGCGCCTTCGTCGGTTTCACGGTCCTCAATCTCACGGACGGCAGTTCGGGGACCGTCACAGCCAACGATGCGACAACGGTGACCGCCGCACTCTCCGGCGGTACGGACGATGACTGGGACACCGGTGACGAGTACGACATTGTGTACGACGAGACGAAAGCCGCCGGCGTCTTCCTTCGCGGCGGGTCCTGCTACGCCGGAGGACACGCCGGTACCGGGAATACCTTCCAGTACAACAGCATCTACGGCAATGGCGGAGACGGGATGGAAAATCAGACCGTCACCGCGGCTGACGCCGAGTTCAACTGGTGGGGCGATGCGAGCGGGCCGGACGGCGAAGGTCCCGGCACCGGCGACGCTGTTTCGACCTACGTGGATTACTCGCCGTGGCTGGGCTACACTCCGGGCACGAGCCCGATGCTCTGGGGCACCGACGACTGTATTCAGGATGCGATCGACGAGGCTTCGAGCGGCGACGCGATCAATGTTATTGATGGCTCCTACGGCGCAGATCCCGTCACCGGCAGGTGCGCCTACATCACGAAGGACGGCTTGAGCCTCATCGGCGAGTCCGAGTCCGGCACAATCATCGACGGAGCTATCGGCGGTGTTGGGAGCTCCGGTTCGTATTGGCCCAAGGGCATCCACGTCCAGGCCAACAATGTCACGATTCAGAACCTCACAGTCCAGGGATTCACCGGCGAGCTGGTGAGCCCGGGGGGCTACGGGATCCTCTTCCGCGACTATGCGCATGACACGCCGGGCGAAGGCTACATCTTCTACACCGGCGGCACGGTCCGGAACGTTACCTCGCAGAACAACTGCTACCCGATGTACGCGCTCGTACATCAGTACCTGACAGTTGACAACTGCCTGATCCAGAACAACCTCAGCGACGGCATGTTCATCGCGCGTGAATCCGACTATGCCACCATCACGGACAACACGGTGCTGAACTCGGGCGATCACGGCATCTGGGTCGGGAAATGCTGGACGGGCCTCGGCCCTTCGGACGACGCCGTCATTACGGGCAACACGGTGGACGGCGCGCGTGAAGGTGGAATCTCGTTCGTTGCCTCCGACGGGGCCACAATCGAGGGCAACGTCATCACTAATGTTGCCGGCGAGGGCTATTCGAAAGGAGCATTGAATCTGAGGGATAGCCCATCAAACGTCACCGCCCGCTACAATATCATCTACGGGAACGACGGCAGCTGGGGAGGGTACGGCGGCACCGGCAACGGTGTCAGCATCGTCGGTGGGACACCCTCGGGCATTGTCCTGAACTGGAACAGCATCTACGGCAATACCGGCTACGGGTGCTACAACTACTCGACAACGACGGTCGATGCTCAGTTCAACTGGTGGGGGGATGCGAGCGGTCCGACGCCCGCGAAGGCAGGCGACAGGGTCACCGACTACGTCGACTACGATCCGTGGATCGGCAAGACCGGCAGCGAGAACATCATCTGTGATCCTGATCCACAGTATCTGACCAACGCTGTACCGACCAACACGGTGGACGTGAACTACCTGGGCGGCGGATCTGGTCTGGTCTACGGCTACTCCGTCTCTGTGTCCTGGGATGCGGCCAAGGTGAACACGCCCACCATCACCGAGGGTACGTTGCTTTCGGGTGGTGTATCGGGCACGACCTATTTCTCTGCAAACGGGACGGGCAACTCCCTCACTATTGACTGCGTGCTCCTGGGTGATGTGGACGGGGTGACCGGCCCTGGCACCATGTTCACTATCAGCTACACTGGAGCAGGGTGCGGTACCGACGTGGTTCAGCTGACCA
>JAGLYR010000255.1 GCA_023132135.1 Candidatus Eiseniibacteriota bacterium
GGATCCTCACGAGTTCTCACTGTCCGAAACATGCCACCTGGCCAGTTGCCGGAGTCAGGATCCTTACCCTTCCACCCTCCCCCGTTCGGCCGACCGGGGAAAGAGAAACCCGATCAGCGCACGTCGAATGACGTGCCCCGATCGGGTTTCCCTCCGTGTACTCCGTGGCTCCGCGGCGAGATTCCTACCGGTTGTCCACCCAACACTCATTCCCGAGAACGGCGGACATAGACTTTGCAACTCGCTCCGCATCGGCCAGGATCTCGAATCCGCCGATCCGAAGCCGGTAGTACCGCCCCTTGCCCGGGATATCCGCCGATTCCACCCACGCGCTGTAGCCGTGCTTCTTCATCCTCTCGATCTGGATCCTGGCAATCCGTTCATCCTTGTATGACCCCACCTGCACCACGAACGCTGCCGTGTCAGAGGTGGGCAGAACCAGAGGCGCGGATGGGTCCGTGGTCTGCGTCGTCACCGAGGGCTTCGCAGGCCGTCTGGGTTTCCGTCTGGCTTCGCGTGTGGGAGTTGTTTCCTTCATGACCTCGGAAGCGGTTTCCTTCACCTCGGGCCGCTCTCGGGCCATCGTCGTGTCCGGCGCCGGCCACGACCGGGTTCCCGAATCCTGTGGCTGGTCGACCTGCACCTGCTGCTCCGGCCGAACCTCAGCGACCTGTGGTTCCATCCGGTTGGACCGAACGAGAACAAACACCGCCAGGGCGGCGGCGACCACAGCCACCACAACTATCCAGAGGAATCGAGGTCGCTTTCCCTCCATCTCTTCAATATCCATGACTCACCCCCCGGTTCGGACTCGCACTTCTCACCCAAGGTCAACCTACCACCCTGGAGACGCCATCCGCAACCCTTTTCGTGCTGGGTTCTCTCGCCCTCTCGCGCCGTCGCGGCATCAAGACACCTCGCCAAAGGGCCGATAGCTCGTCGGACAGGCAAGGGTATCTTCAACATCGGAGGGATCCGTGGAAACAACCCAGACGTCAATGACATCCCTGGACATCCTCCTCCGGTCCAGGCCCCACGCTTCCGAGGACACCGCCGCACTGGTCCGGGTGAGTTCGCTCCTCAACTCCACCCTGGATCTGAAGGAAGTCCTCCGGATTGCCATGGAAGAGGCCGCCGGCATCATGAATGCCGAGGCCAGCTCCGTGCTTCTCATTGACGAGAAGACGGGCGACCTGGTATTCGAAGTGGCCACCGGAGCAAAGGGCGAGGGTACAAAGCAAATCCGGCTCAAGCAGGGCGAAGGTGTCGCCGGATGGGTCGCCACCCACAACCGCCCCGTCCGGGTGGACAACGCCCTGGACGATCCCCGCTTCACATCCAGAGTGGACGACAGAACCCGCTTCGTGACCCGTTCCATTCTGTGCGTGCCCCTCACGGTGAAGAAGAAGATGGTCGGAGTGATCGAGGTCATCAACAAGCGTGATGGCAGCGCCTTCACCGAGCAGGATCAGGAATTCCTGATGGTCCTTTCCCACCAGATCGCCACGGGCATCGACAATGCCCAGCTCTACAGAAGAATCTACGAGGAGAAGGAGACCCTCCGGGCTGTGCTGGACAGCATGAGCGACGGAGTCATGATGGTGGATGCCGAGGACCGGATCCGACTACACAACCCGGCTATCCTCGACCTGCTGAACTCCGCACCGGGGAAGCTTTCCCTCGATCTGTTCGGCGATGAGAGAACACGGCGCCTGGTCGAGAAAATGGAATCCGGTGGTCTGGACTCCATGTCCTTTGACGTCGATCTCACCAGTCACAATGAGCACTGCACGCTTTCCAACACGGCCACACTGCTGAGAGGCCCCGACGGGAGGATTACAGGAGCCGTCCTCGTGGCAAGGAATATCACTGAAGCCGCCCGACTCGAGAAGATGAAGAACGATTTCATTGCGACCACCTCCCACAAACTCCGGACCCCCCTGACATCCATTCTCAGTTTCGCTTCACTCCTCGGGAAAACGGGCATCCGCGGTTCAGGCGGGGATGGGAACGAGGACATGGTCGGCTCCGCCGCCGAGGCTATCGAGACACAGGCCCGCTACCTGCACGAGCTTATCGAGAAACTCCTGGGCTTTACCGGGATGGAGATGGGAAACCTGCAGGTGGAAAAGCAAACCGTCCAGACGCCCTCCCTGATCGAGAAGGCGCTCCAGGCTGTCCGCTCCCGGGCCGAATCCAGGGGAATCGAGATCCTGCAGGAGACCGGACACCCCGGTCGAGAAGTCCGCCTCGATCCCCGCAAGATCCACCTGGTCCTTACCAACCTCCTGGAGAACGCCATCAAGTTCAGCCCGGATCACACAACGGTCACTATTGAGGTGAACGACGACGGCGATGAAGTCTGCTTCCGGATCACCGACCAGGGGCCCGGCATTCCGCGCGATGAACGGGAACGGATCTTCGAGAAGTTCTACCAGATAGACCGGGACGTGACGGGGCAGGTGGAGGGCGCCGGCCTGGGTCTGGCCCTCTGCCGCAACATCGTTCTGGCCCACGGTGGGCGGATTGAGGTCGAGAGCGAGCACGGGAGCGGGAGTACCTTCCGGGTGTACCTGCCGGTGAAGCCCCCGGAGGGGGCGGCTCA
>JAGLYR010000256.1 GCA_023132135.1 Candidatus Eiseniibacteriota bacterium
CCTGCGACACTCGCAGCAGGGATTCCTGAATAATCCAGGCTAAGATGGGGCGAAGCGCAGGCCGGGATGGCCTGCGCTTCATGGGGGAGGCACGGGGGAGAATATATCTGTTTGTTCAGGACAAGTCGCCTACAGGTACAAGATCGTATTGTTGCGCGGTGTTTTCTGCGGTCTGAGGCTCTTCGGGCGGAAGGGTATCCGCAGGTTCGTCGAGCCCGGCGAGGTCCTTGGCCAGGGCCATGAAGGCCTTGGCGCCGTGGCTCTCGGGGGCGAGATGGATAACCGGGATGCCTCGATCGGCCGATTCCACGAGCTTGATGTTGCGACGGATGCGTGTCTTGAAGAACCTGCCCCGGAGTCTCTCGTCCTGCTCGGCTCTCTTCACGATCTCCTTGGACAGGCGCGCACGCTCGTGAAGAATGGTCACGATGATTCCTGCGATCCGCAAAGGCTGATTAAGCTCCTCTCGAATCGCATCCATGGTATCCAGAAGATTCTCAATGCCGTCAAGGCTCCATGGTTCGGCGCGGGAAGGAATGACCACCTCCTGCGCTGCGGTGAGTGCGTTGATGGTGAGGAGCGACAGAGACGGGGGCGTGTCGATCAGGATATAGTCGTAGGGACGCGAAACGGGTTCCAGTGTCTTGCGCAGCAGCGTCTCGCGCCCGATCTTGCGAACGAGGTGGAGCTCCGCCCCCGCAAGATCCGGGTGGCCCGGGACCAGGTCCAGGTTCGGCCATTCCGTCTTGATGATGATGTCTTCCATCCGGAAGATCTTGAATTTGTCGGGTTGCACGAGAACATCAAACAGTGTGTGCTTGAGACCACGGGGGTCCACCCCGACGCCGTTCGTGCAGTTGGCCTGCGGATCCACGTCTACCAGCAGCACGCGCGCCCCCAACTGGGCCAGGCAAGCCCCGATGTTGATCACCGTTGTAGTCTTCCCGACTCCACCCTTCTGATTGCAAACGGCGATGATCCTCGGCATGCGATTCACGCTCCCCGGTTATCCAACTGGTCGTTTAGTCGTTGACTTCCTGCTGCTCCATCTTCATCTGGCTCCTGACAGCCCGGAGGCGCTCCCTCTGGTACCGGAGGTTGCGACGCAGCTGGCGGACGGCGGCTGTCTCGGAAGAATAATCGATGAGGGCCAGGCGGAGATCAGACTCGATCTCCTGGATCTGCTCCGTAATTTCCTGCTGGAATTCGACCAGGCTGTCCATTCCGCGCTCGCGCTGGTATAGGTTCGTGATATCCTGGGCTTCCAGACCAGCGTTCATCACAGACTCGACGAGGGTCCGGACAACGGAGGACTTGTCGATCCGGTACCCGGTCCTGTGGCGGACTTCATCGATCAGCGCAAGGAGGAACTCCTCGTGGATTCTGTCCAGCGCGATCACCTCGTGGACCTGCCGATTAGAGTCGGTTTTTTCAAAGAGTGCATTGGCCATATTGGTTCTGTCCTCCCATCGAAAGCCCGCGCTCAACACCTTATGGAATGCCGTACCTACACTCGAACGCAATTCAACGCAATTCGTGTGCCAGCGAGGTCGCTGGAATCGCAGTTGCCGGGAAGAACCGGGGTCATCATGCAACAGGTGGAGAACCAATGAGTTGCCGGCTTCCGCCCTACCCCCGACGGGAGCCGCTGGGTGGGGGAGAGCGATTGCAATTTGCCCGGAATGTGCATCTTGCATTTCCCGGATGCCAACAAGGTGGCATTCCGCTACAAGGGCGGTGCTACGTGCTTCGTGCTCCGGGGGAACAGAGCGACAACGCCCACCCCTGTCGCGCCCTCGCTACAAGGCGTTGCACCTGTCCCCGGATGTATGTATGATGGGCGACGCAGCTATGAGGAATCAGGAATCGGCCCGTGTGTGGGGAAGGCAGGAGCAAGCAGTGAATGAGGTGAGAAATGGCTGGACGTAGTGATCCGGGGCAATACCGGCATGTCTTCGCCGTGTCGGACGGGACAGCGCAGACGTGCGAACTGGTGCTCAAATCCGCGCTGAGCCAGTTCGAACCGACCCGGGCGACTGTTCATCGCGTGCCTTCGGTGAGAACCCGGAAGCAGGTGGAAGACTTGATGGAGGAGGTGACGGGCGTGAACGGGGTGGTGGTGTACACCATGGTTTCGCCCGAGCTCCGGCACGTCGTCACTGAACTGGGCCGGGCCCGGGGTGTGCCGACTGTGGACATCCTGGGGCCCATTCTGACTCGACTGACGGATTTGCTGGAACTCTCGCCCCTGGCGAGGCCCGGCGTCTTCCGGCAGCTGGACCAGGAGTATTTCCGGCGGATTGAGGCAATGGACTTCGCTGTGAAACACGATGATGGGCAGGATCCTGAAGGGTGGCTCCGGGCGGAACTGATCCTTGTGGGGGTTTCCAGGACCTCGAAAACGCCGCTGAGTATCTACCTCGCGTACCGGGGATGGCGTGTGGCCAACGTGCCTCTCGTGCCCGGCGTTGATCCTCACCCCGTGTTGTTTGAGGTGGATCCGCAGAACGTGATTGCTCTAACGATGACGCCTGAGCGACTGATGACTATCAGAGAGGAGAGAGCTGCGTCGTTCGAATGTGGGAATCTGGAATCGTACGTGTCGTACGATTCCATCCGCAGGGAAGTCGTTGAAGCTATGAAGCTCTTTGGAAGCCGCGGCTGGCCCGTTCTGGACATGACGCACAAGTCCGTCGAGGAAGCAGCCACGGAGCTAATGCGGATAACCTGGAACCGGAGGGGGGTTCGCAAAGGCCCCGGCCGGGGGGAGTCGTAGGCCGCCAGCAGTGGGGATTTTCCATACTCGGGGGGGGACGATGGCATTTGCCAGGAAAGAGACTGAGGTTCAGAAACTGGTTGAGCGCCATTTCGACCTGGTGGGTCAAACGCTGGTCGAACTGGAGAAGATGGTGAACGACTACCTGATGGATGACAAGGGGTTCAAGCAGGACTGTTCCAATATCGACCGTCTCGAGCACGAGGCCGATCAGGTTCGACGGGAGATAGGGTGCAAGCTGTACGAGGGAGCGTTTCTTCCCATCTTCCGGGAAGACTACATTGTGCTGATAGAACAGCTGGACCAAGTGGCGAATCAGGCTGAGGCGGTTTCCCAGTTCATCGTCCTGACCCGTCCTTCGGTTCCCGCGATTGTCCAGGAGGACCTGCGCCGGATTGCGCGGGTGAGTGTGGAGGCTTTAGAAACGATCAGGGGTTGCCTGGAGATAGTGAGTAAGAAACCGAGCGAGGCTTTCTCTGTCTCCGAGGAAGTGCAGAAGAAAGAAAGGGAAGTCGATGACATTGTGTGGGAAATGACCAAGAAGATCTTCAAGTCGGATATGGACAAGGCGGAGAAGATCCATATCAAGATGCTCATCGACCGGATAGCCGCCATTTCGAACCGCGTTGAGGACACCGCCGATCGTCTCTCCACCATGGCGGTCAAGAGGAACGTATGATCTCTCTGCCTCTTCTTGTTCTCTTGGGGATCGCAGGGTTCTACGTGGGGTGGAACATCGGGGCCAACGATGGGGGGAACTGTATCGGAACCTCCCTCGGGGCAGGCCTGATTTCCTTCCGGAGGGGCGCTGTTCTGGTGGCCTTTTTCCTGCTTGTCGGGGCGGTGCTCCAGGGTGACCGGGTTGTCGAGACGGTCGGTCGGGGTATCGTTTCCGAGGATCTGCCTGCAACAGCGGTATTGCTCGTCCTGCTCTCCGGAGGACTCGTTGTCAGCATGGCCACCTTCCTCCGGATTCCCGTCTCGACGTCTCAGTCCGTGGTGGGGGCCGTGGTTGGGGTGGGTCTCTCCATGGGTGCCAATGTGAGTGATGGCAGGATCAGGTCCATTGTCCTGTCATGGATCCTCTGCCCGGTGATGGCAATGCTTCTGAGCGCCGTCGGCTATTTGCTGCTTCGCTGGGTTATTCGCCGCGTGGGCTGGTCCTTCCGCGTCGAGCGGATCATGGGATGGCTTCTTCTGGCATCTGCGTGCTACGCGGCGTATTCCCTGGGAGCGAACAACGCCGGGAACATCGTCGGCCCCATCGGCAACCTGAGAGAAGTTCCTACCAGGTTCCTTCTGGTGCTGAGCGGGGGAGCGATGGCGATTGGAGTAATCACTTTCGGTCGCGGGGTCGCCGAGGCAATCGGCAGAGGAATCGTGCCTCTGGATCTTGTGGGCGCGCTGGTCGTCCAGACTGCAACCGGTCTGGTGATTCACTTTTACTCCATGATAGGCATCCCTGTATCCACATCCCACACGGTGGTGGGCGCCGTGATCGGGGTCGGGCTGGTCCGCGGGATTCAGGCCATGGGACGCCGGAAGATTGCCGAGATCGGGATCGGTTGGATTGTGACCCCGACCGCCGCGGGGTTCCTGTGTTTCCTCCTCTCTTCGATTTTCGTTCGCTAACCGGCATCTTTCGGAGCTTTCGGAGGAGATTCGCGTGAAGAAGGCCCTGTGGATCTTGATGTCGGCGGGCGTGGCAGCGGTTCTGCTGGTTGTAGTCTCGCTGTACCGTGACTACACCGCCTGGTTCGACCACGACAGTGCACAACCTCTGGATTCAAGAGTCAGGATCCTGGAAGAGGCGGAGACGTACCGCAAGTACGAGGTCAGGCTGCGGAGCCTGGCGGGTGCGGATATCGTTAGTCTGCTGAGTATCCCTTCCACTGTGGAACCGCATCCCCTGATAATGCTCCAGGGGGGTTACCACAGGGGCAAGGATGCCCTCAACCTCATCGGTGACGATGCTCTCCGGTTGGGGTACGCGGTGTTCTCCATGGATTACCGGTATACGGGTTCGGTGGACAACCCTGTCCTGCTCTACTTACAGACGCGCGGGGCCATGCGCGACGCCGTCATTGATCTGCGCAGAGTCCTGGACTACTTCCAGACGAGGGAAGATATTGATCAGGATCGCCTGGTGATGGTGGGGGTTTCTCTGGGGGCGCTCTTCGGCCCAATCCTGATGGCGGTGGACGATCGCCTGGACTACCTGGTTCTGATCTATGGAGGGGGAAACCTGGCGGAGGTGGTGCGGGCCAACTCCCCCGTGAATCCGGTTCTGACGGAGATCATGGCAGGAATCTCAAGCGTGTTCTATGCCCCGTTTGAGCCTCTCAGGTATGCGGGGCGGATTTCGCCCAGGCCCCTCCTGATGATTCACGGTACCGGGGACAATTGGGTTCCCGCCCGCTGCGCCCGCGAATTCTACGACAAGGTGGGAGATCCCAAGGAAATCATCTGGCACGACCGCGGACACATACGGTCTTACGACACGGAAGAAATCGAGAGACTGGGGGACGAGTGCCTGGCCTGGCTGGTCAGGCAGTTCAGCAAGTAATCCGTCAAGGGTTGTCCATGGTATTGAGGGCCCC
>JAGLYR010000257.1 GCA_023132135.1 Candidatus Eiseniibacteriota bacterium
GAATCCTTACCCTTCCACCCTCCCCTTGGTCTCGGCCCCTCGCGACGAAACCTGGTGAGAAACGCAGGCTGGTTCCTTGACGAAGAGCGGCGGGTTTACTAGACTGTGCGATCTGTAGAAAGACGAGGAAAACCAACCGCGAGGGTGGAGGACGATGGACTACTTCCTGACAGAAAAACAAGAGGCTCTGGTGGAACGGGCTTACCGGTTCGCGAAGGAAAAGTTCACGCCAATCCGGCAGGAGTACGACGCGAGGGAGGAATTTCCCGGAGATATCGTCCCGGAGATGGCCAAGGAGGACTTCCCCGGGTGCTACCTCGCGAAGGAGTATGGCGGATCCGGCGGTGGGGTGCTGGATCTGGTACTGGTGGTGGAAGCTTTCTCCAGGATCGACGGCGCCCTTGCGCTGATCCTCGCCGGGTCGGCCCTTGGATGCTATCCGATCCTTATTGTGGGAAATGAAGAGCAGAAGAAGCGCTACCTTCCGCCTGTTGCTTCGGGTGAGAAACTCGCAGCGTTTGGCCTGACGGAAGCGGAGGCCGGGAGCGATGCCACCGCAATGAAGACGACAGCGGTCCGGGACGGCGACCACTACGTCCTCAACGGGACGAAGTGCTTTATTACCAACGCCGGTGAGGCGGAGATCTACACGGTCATCGCCATGACCAATCCGAGGAAGGGCGCCCGGGGCGCCAGTGCCTTTATCGTAGAGAAGGGAATGAAAGGTTTTGACTTCGGCAAGAAGGAAAAGAAACTGGGTATCCGCGCTTCGTCCACGCGCGAGCTGGTGTTTGAGGACTGCCGCGTGCCGGCCGCGAATCTGCTGGGCCGTGAGGGAACCGGGTTCATCACGGTGATGAAAACCTTCGACATCACCCGGCCGGGGGTGGCCTCGCAGGCTGTGGGTATTGCGCAGGGCGCACTGGACGAGGCGGTCCGCTACGCGCGGGAGAGGAAGCAGTTCGGCCAGCCCGTTTCGTCGATGCAGGCAATCCAGCATATGCTGGCCGACATGGCGGCCCAGGTAGAGGCGGCCCGGGCTCTCACCTACGGCGTGGCTCGCATGATCGACAACGGGTACACCCGGACCACGCGGGACTCAGCCATCGCAAAGCTCTTTGCGGCGGAGACAGCGATGGCGGTCACCGTCAAGGCCGTGCAGGTTCTCGGGGGCCGGGGATACATGCATGACTATCCCGTGGAGAAGATGATGCGGGACGCCAAGATTACACAGATCTACGAGGGAACCAGCGAAATCCAGCGCAACGAGATTGCCCTGGCGCTCATCCGGGAAGCGGTGAAAGAGAAATAGGAGCTCACTGCGAAGCCGCTGGGATTTTCCTCAGAGGTGTCCATCCGTGTCGCTACTCTTTGGGCAGAGAAGGGGTTTCCTGATCGCGGGGTTTGCGCTGGCCCTGGTCTCGGTGTTCGTGTTCTCCAACCTGCCGATGCAGCAGCGCATCATGGTTTCCATCTTCGTTCTTACGGTGTTCTACTGGATCACTGAGCCGATTCCTCTGTACGTGACGGGAATCATCGCCGCATTCGCCTCCGGTGTTCTCCTGGGTCCGATGGCAAAGTTCACCGGTGCTCCGCCTCTTGACTACCAGTTGTTCCTGTATCCTTTCGCCAGTCCGGTTGTTGTGCTCATGTTCGGCGGCTTCGTGATGGCCGAGGTGTTTACCAGGAACTATCTGGATATAGAATTCTGCCAGCTGATTCTCTCACGGCTCGGAACCCGGCCGTCGGTCGTGCTGTTCGGCATGATGTTGATCACGGCGCTCATATCCATGTGGATGTCCAACACCGCCACCACGGCTATCATGGTGGCGACCGTGCTTCCTCTCGTGCGGGCGCTACCCGCCGGCACGAATCTGCCGCGGGCCATGATGCTGGCGATTCCCTTCTCCGCCAACATCGGCGGAATCGCCACGCCCATCGGAACCCCTCCCAATGCGATCGCGATCGGCCTTCTTGCCGAGGAGGGTATTCACATTTCCTTCCTGGGATGGATGTTCGCCGGGTTTCCACTCATGATTGTGATGCTGGTGGTCTGCTTCGTGCTGTTGAGGATTTTCTTCCCTATCCGGGAGGGGCACCTCAAGATCGACACCCAGCCGGAAACCAACGTTGCCAATCGAACCCTGGTCTACACGACGTTTTTCTGCACCATCATTCTCTGGCTCACGGATGTCCTCCATGGGATCCCGTCGGCGCTGATCGCATTGGTGCCCGTGTTGGTCTTTTCCATCGCTGGGTTGCTTCCGAAGCGGCGGATGAGGGAGATTCCCTGGGACATTCTTCTACTGATCGGTGGAGGTCTTTCTCTGGGTGCCGGGATCAAGCAGACGGGCCTTGCAGAAACAATTGTCGGTAGCGTATTCCCGGCGGGGATGACACCCTTCGGAATGCTCATTCTGATGTGCGGCGCTATCACCTTGCTGGCCACCTTCATGAGCAACACGGCCGCCAGCAACATCATTCTGCCGCTGGTCCTGTCCATGGCCGGAGCATTGCCCGCAGAAATGGCTATTCCGGTGGCGCTCTGCGCTTCGTTTGGAATGGCGTTGCCGGTCAGTACACCTCCTAATGCAATCGCGTACGGTTCGGAGTTAATTCGGGGAAACGACATGTTCAAAGTGGGTGTCCTGATCTCGGTGATCGGAATCCTCGTGACCCTTGTGTATCAAAGGGCGCTTTTCGAGATCCTGCCCTCGGTTTTTCTGGGTGGGTGACCTCAGGAAGGAAGGTTGTCCCTTGTCGATTGCAGGAAGATCGAAACGAGAGCACTGTCCCGCGTGTGATTCGATCCGGGTGTTTAACTACGTTCTGGTTCGTCCCGGAGAGGATATGGCGGTGTTTGTCGAGTGCGCCGACTGCGGGGCATTCGTGGCGCGGTACACACTGAAGGAATACACATGCGATGATCCCTACCGCTCGTACCTTCGAATGATGCGGGGGCGAGACATGGCCTCCGGCGCCGATGCGCGAAAGAAGGGCGAGAGCTTCGCCGACGAACTATGGTCGGGTTACAGGGAAGCAAAGGAGACGAGCTTGGCCAAGGAGGAGACGATAGATGTGGAAGATCTCCTGGGCGGGGTGTAGATGCGGAGGGATCATGCTGGAGTGAAACCGCGAATGGACACGAATAGACGCGAATGGAGTTTTGAAAAGCTGATTGGTTCTATCCGGCAGGTGCATGACGAACTGGCGGCACAGGCCGGACG
>JAGLYR010000258.1 GCA_023132135.1 Candidatus Eiseniibacteriota bacterium
GTCAAGGCCCCCGGCTTCGGCGACCGGCGCAAGGAAATGCTTCGCGACATCGCCGTCCTGACCGGCGGAAACGCCGTTATGGAAGATATGGGCGTCTCGCTGGAGAACATCCAGATGACCGACCTGGGTACAGCCAAGCGGGTCCGAATCGACAAGGACAACACCACCATCATCGAGGGCGGCGGCAAGAAGACCGAGATCCAGGGCCGGGTGAACCAGATTCGGAAGCAGATCGAGGACTCCACCTCTGACTACGATAGCGAGAAGCTCCAGGAACGGTTGGCGAAACTGGCCGGTGGAGTGGCCGTGATCAACGTGGGCGCGGCAACCGAGACGGAGATGAAGGAAAAGAAGGCTCGTGTCGAGGATGCCCTGGCTGCAACCCGTTCCGCGGTCGAGGAAGGTATCGTGCCCGGTGGAGGGGTGGCGCTGCTGAGGACTGTTACGGTTGTCCGGAAGCTGGAACTCGAGAGCGAAGAGCAGATTGGGGCCAATCTTATTGCCCGGTCGCTGGAAGAGCCTATTCGGACCATCGTCAGCAATGCGGGCGGTGAGAGTTCCGTCGTTGTTGCGCAGGTGAAGAAGATGAAGGGCGCCTTGGGGTTCAACGCTGCCAGCAACCAGTACGAGGATCTGGTGAAGGCGGGGATCGTAGACCCGACGAAGGTGGTGAGGTCCGCGCTTCAGAACGCTGCCAGCATCGCGGCCCTGCTTCTGACCACCGAGGCCATCGTGGCCGACAAGCCTGAGGAAGAGAAGGCGGGCGCCATGCCCGGCGGGATGGGTGGCGGAATGGGTGGCGGAATGCCTCCGTACTAGGTCGGTAAGCTGAATTGCTGTATGAGACTCGGGCCACCCATGATCGGGCGGCCCGAGTTCTTTTGCCTTGACACTGCCCCGGCGAAGAGCGTAACGTCCATCGAGAGTGCAGGTTGTGCTTCCTCACCCGCGGAGCTGTGAACCCTTGGAGGGCGGATGCCCCCCGGCCGAGGCAGGAAAAAGATCGAGTTCGAGCGGGCAGATCGGCTCAAGAAACTCCCTCCCTATCTTTTTGTCGAGATTGACAGGAAGAAGCGCCTCGCGCAAAAGCGGGGCATGGATCTGGTGGATCTCGGAATCGGCGATCCCGATCTCCCGACGCCTGCCCGGATTGTGGAGAAGCTCCGGCGGGAAGCTCTTCGCCTGGAGAATCACCGTTACCCATCGGCGCGGAAGCTGGAGGAATTCTCGGCTGCAGCTGCCCGGTGGTTCGGGCGTCGCTACGGCGTGAAGGTCAACCCGGCGACCCAGGTTCTCCCCGTCATCGGAACTAAGGAAGGTCTTGGACACTTCCCGCTTGCCTTCGTGAACCCGGGCGATGTTGTGCTGATTCCCGATCCCGCCTACCCGGTCTACCATTCGGCCACTGTGCTGGCCGGTGGTGTCTCGAAGAGATTGCCACTCAGGGAGGAGGACGGGTTTCTTCCGGATCTTGATCGAGTGGACAAGCGGACCCGGGCCCGGGCCCGGATCCTGTTTCTGAACTACCCCAACAACCCCACAGCTGCGGTGGCCGACCGTGCGTTCTACCGGAGCGCCGTGGAGTTCGCCTTGGAGAACCGGATCATCCTGGTGAACGACGCGGCATACGCGGAGATAGCCTACGACGGTTTCAAGTGCCCGAGTCTTCTTCAGGAGAGGGGAGCGTTTGAGGTGGCCGTCGAGTTCCACTCCCTGTCCAAGACCTACAACATGTGCGGATGGCGAGTGGGGTTCGCGGTGGGCAATGCAGATCTGATCGCCGGGTTGGCGAAACTGAAGTCGAATATCGACTCGGACGTTTTCGGGGCAGTCCTGGGAGCGGCCACGACGGCCCTTCGTACCGGGGGACCTCATCTTAAGAAAACGCTCCGCATTTACGAGGAGCGGAGAGATATTCTGGTAGGCGGCTTGAGGGAGATGGGCTGGGATGTGCGGAGCCCTGAGGCCACATTCTATATCTGGCTTCGGGTGCCGGGCGGGCAGGGCTCGGTCCGTTTTGCATCTGACCTCATCCGCAGCGCGGGCGTAGTCACGGCGCCCGGAGTTGGATTCGGAGAGATGGGAGAAGGGTACATCCGGATGTCCCTGACTTGTGGAACAGGGAAGATCCGGCAAGCCGTCCGAAGGCTGAAGAAGGCGGGCTCCAGGCTGAAATCATGAGGCGGGCGTATGGTTCGGGCAGGAACAGAACCGGTCTATGTCGGCGTGGGATCGAACCAGGCAAACCGGAATGAGAACATCGCCCTGGCTCTTCTGATGCTGGAAGCGGATTCCAGAATCCGGGTGAAGGTCTGCTCGCAGGCCTACTTGACCGAACCGGTTTCGGAGATTCCCCAGCCGACTTTCGTCAACGCAGTTGTGGAGTTGGAAACATCCTGCGAGCCAGCGTCGCTACTCGGAAAGCTGAAGGAAATCGAGACGCTTCTGGGACGGACGGCGGGTCGGCGGTGGGGACCAAGAGCCATCGATCTGGATATCCTGTTCTTCGGAAAGCGGATTGTGCGGGAGCCGGAGCTCAGGGTTCCCCATCCTCGCCTGGAGGAGAGGCATTTTGTCCTGTACCCGTTGACCGAGATCGCTCCGGCGTTCATCCATCCAGTCTCGGGGCTAACCGTTACGGAGCTCAAGCGGCGGCTTCCTCGAATCGGCTGTCCGCCCAGGTGTGTGAGGTGGGGGAGGGTTCCTCGATGGTCGACAGTGTCCAGCGCTACACCGTAATTGAAGGCGTAATCGGCGTGGGCAAGACAACGCTGGCCCGCTTGATGGCCAGGAAAATTCACGCGCGCCTGGAATTGGAAGAGGTGGAAACCAATCCCTTCCTCAAGGATTTCTACGAGGACCAGCGGCGGTGGGCTTTTCAGACACAGCTGTTCTTCCTCTTCAGTCGATTCCGCCAGCAGCGGGAGCTGGCTCAGGTCGACCTGTTTCAGTCGTACGTTGTGAGCGACTATTTCTTTTCCAAGGACCGGATCTTCGCGGCGCTGAACCTGAGCGATGACGAGCTGGCCCTGTACGACAAGATCGTGGAGCTGATGGAACGCGAGATTCCGCCTCCCGACGCGATAATCTACCTGCAGGCCAGCACTGACGTCCTGATGGAGAGAATCCGCAAGCGGGACCGTCCTTTCGAGAGAAACATCACGACGGACTACATCGAGTCGTTGAACGAAGCCTACAGTCATTTCTTCTTCCATCACCGGGGAAGCCCGGTTCTCGTGGTGAGCACGGACGAGATCGACTTCCTCCGCAACGAGAGCTATGTTGATGATGTGCTGACAGAACTCAGTCGGGTGAGAAGCGGGGTGCGGTACTACCGCCCCGCCGGCCGGGAGTAGATCGTGAATCGGAAAAAGATCACCGTACCGTGCATCCGGAAGATGAAGTCGAGCGGGGAGAAGATCACGGTACTCACAGCGTATGATTACCCAACCGCACGCCTGCTGGACAGAGCGGGAGTCGAAATCCTGCTGGTGGGCGACAGTGTCGGGAATGTGGTCCTGGGCTACGAGAACACTCTTCCGGTGACTGTGGCGGAGATGGTTCACCATACGGCGGCTGTTGCGCGGGCGAAGCCCACCGCTCTGGTCGTGGCGGACATGCCTTTCATGTCGTACCAGGCGAGCCCGGAAGAGGCGGTCCGCAATGCGGGCCGATTTGTCAAGGAGGCCAGGGCGGAGGCTGTCAAACTGGAGGGCGGGAAGCGGATTCTCCGGATGGTTGAGACTATCATCCGGGCGGACATCCCGGTGATGGGGCACATCGGACTGACACCGCAGTCGGTACACCGTATGGGCGGCTACCGTGTACAGGGGCGAGGCCCGAAGTCCGAAAAGCGGCTGATCGAAGATGCGCGGGCGCTGGAAGAGACCGGGTGTTTCTCCATTGTGCTGGAGGGGATCACGTCGGAGGTTGCGGAAAAGATCACGGCGGCCGTCGGGATTCCTACGATCGGGATCGGTGCAGGCCCGGGATGCGATGGCCAGGTCCTCGTCGTCCATGACCTCCTGGGAATGGACGACGAGTTCCGGCCCAGGTTCGTCAAGCGGTATGATGAACTGGGAAAGCGGATCCGCGACGCTGTGGAATGCTACGTAGCTGAAGTGAAATCGGGCCGGTTTCCCGGGCCCGAGCATTGCTATACCAGGGACAGAGAAGCGGAGAAGCGGAGAAGCGGAGAAACAGACCCGGACAAGAGCATTGGAGTAGAGGAAGAGCGAGGTTGTTGAAGACGTTCCGCAGTTTGCTCAGTTGAGGTAGTTCGGGAGTGAGAGTCGTCAGGAATGTGGCAGAGATGCGTGCCCTCGCGAGCGAGAGGCGCCGGAGGGGACAGGCCATCGGGTTCGTCCCCACGATGGGCTGTCTCCACGAGGGTCACCTGAGTCTGGTGCGGCTGGCTGGAACCCGGGCGCCTTGGGTAGTTGTCAGCATCTTCGTTAATCCGACCCAGTTTGGCTTGGGCGAAGACTTCGAGATATATCCGAGAGACCTCGACCGGGACTGCCAGCTGTTGGAGGCCGAGGAGTGTGACCTGGCATTCGCACCTACGATCCCTGAAATGTATACTGAGGGACACCGTACCTCGGTCTCAGTAGGGGAGTTGTCGGAGAAGCTCTGTGGTCGGTCACGCCCCGGCCATTTTGATGGTGTCACGACGGTGGTTCTGAAGCTCTTTAACATCATCCAACCCGATGTGGCGGTGTTTGGGGAAAAGGACGCACAGCAGCTCGTGATCATCCGCCGGATGGTGGAGGACCTCAACCTCGCCGTGGAGATTGTCGGCGCGCCGACGGTGCGTGATCCGGATGGCTTGGCGGTCAGTTCCAGGAACCGAGACCTGTCGCCGGAGGCGAGGGAGCATGCTACCTGTCTGTTCCGGGCTCTTCGCCGGGGGGAGGAACTCTTCAAGGCGGGGGAGCGGCAGGCGGATCGCATGATTGGCGAGATGCGGCTCATAGTCGATGCGAAACCTGCCGTGGAGACGGACTACGTCTCCGTCGTGGACCCCGTCACCCTTGAAGACCTGGACACAATTCGGGGCGAGGCGCTTGTGGCCATTGCTGCCCGCGTTGGCGGAACCCGACTGATTGACAACGTGCGTCTGTCGATTGGGGAATAGAGTGAGCAATCGCGAAACCCACAGCGAACCCGACCGGGTAGCCATTGTTCTTGCCGCGGGCGAAGGAAAGCGGATGAGGTCGCCACTTCCCAAGGTGCTCCATGAAATCCAGGGAGTCCCTCTGGCGGTTCATGTGCTGAGAGCGGCGCGAGAGGTGGGGATTGAGCGCGTTGTGATGGTTGTCGGGCATGGTAAAGAAACGGTGCGCTCCGCGATTGAGGACGATTGGGACTGCGAATTCGTGATTCAGCCGGTTCAGCGGGGAACGGCGGATGCGGTGAACCGGGCCATGGAAGTCCTGACCGGTTTCCGCGGGACCATGGTGGTTCTCTCAGGGGATGTGCCGCTCCTGAGGGCTGAGACTATCAAGACGATGCTTGCCGAGCATGAGGGGGAAGACAGGGGCGTGACTCTTCTGACGGCGATCCTGGAAGATCCGACCGGGTACGGGCGTATCGTGAGGGATGCAGCGGGCACTGTCGAGGCCATCGTAGAGGAGAAGGACGCCGACGACGAGGTCCGGGCCATCAGGGAGTTCAACTCCGGCATCTACTGTTTCAATACGGACCAGCTCCGTTCGGTTCTCGATTCCATCGGCGCCGACAACCGGCAGCGCGAGTTCTACCTGACCGATGCTGTCCATCTGATGAAGATGAAAGGTGTGCCTGTGGGAGCGGTTGTCGCGGAGACGGCCGACGAAGTCCTGGGAGTGAATACACCGGAGGATCTGGAGAGAACCCGGGCGCTCTACCGAGCGAGACAGGCCCGCTAGGGCGAAAAGCCGAGCACGTAAGCGGCCGGAAGCCGGTTCGGATATCAGTCTCTTGGCTCCGACGATTGTGGGGGTGTGGCCGGTCAGGAGGGTGGGAACCCGATTTCCGATTCACGATTTCCCATTCACTGATCTTCGCCGGCGGCCGATGGCGTCGCCAGGTACCCACAGGAAATAGCGACTGTGTTGAGTGTCAAGCATTCTGAGATACCCACGTTTGATTGTTTTTGACCATAGCATTCAAGGTGATGAGCATTTTGCGCATACAGGCTGTGATTGCGACCTTGGGTTTCTTTCCGTTTTCGGTTAGGCGGAGATAGAATCGCCGGATGTCTGGGTTGTGCCGGATGGCAGTGAGGGTCGGCATGTAGAGTGCGGCGCGCACATCGCGTCGTCCCCCACGGATGGAGCGGTAGCCTCTCATCTTGCCGCTATCTTGGTTAAAGGGGGCGACGCCGACGAGGCTGGCAATCTGTCGCCGATTGAGTTGTCCCAGTTCGGGTAAGGTGACGACGAGTTTCAGAGTGGTCGTGCGGCCGATCCCGGGCGTACTCTCGATAACGGCAGCCTTCTCCACCCAGGAGTCGCTGGTCCGGATAGCGTCGTCGAGTTGACGGTCGATCTCCTGGAGTTGCCGAGCGATCAGGTCTAGGACCTCTTGGATGCTGCCGGCGATCTGATCTGCCTGGGCTCGGTGGAGACGATTCTGTTCAGCGGTTTGCATCCGGACCAGTTGACGTCGCCGCGCGACCAGGGCTTTGATTGAGCGTTCCCAGTTGGTGCCGACGGACCGGGCCGGAGGGCGAATGGCCTCAGCAAATCTGGCGAGGATTTCAGCGTCGATTCGGTCGGTCTTCGCTAGTTGTCCGGTTGCTTTGGCGAAATCCCGGACCTGGCGGGGGTTGACGACGGCCACGGTAAGGCCAGCGTCCTGGAGTTGGGCAGCCAGAGTGGTCCCGTAGCCACCGGTGGCCTCGAGGGTGATTAGGGTGGGATTGAGTTTCCTTAACCGAGTCAGGAGGGTCTCGACATCCTCCGCGTGGGTGGTATACTGGGATCGGTCGTGGGTCGGTAGGACATGGATATCGAGAGTGTCCTTGGCTACATCGACTCCGACAAACAACTTGCGATCCATGCGTGCCCCCTTCCTTGCTGATGCGGGCTCTTTGGGCCCAAGCGACTGTTCGGGGTGTACGTGTGGCAGCGGTGAAGGATCCTGCTATTTCACGGGCTCCATGCCCAAGGAAATGACGATCTCTTCATCGCCCGTTGCGGGCCCACCCACGGGCTCGCAACTATATCCACCCCTTAATAGCACTCTTGGGAACTCGAGCCAACATACAAGGCAATAGGAAATGGGAAA
>JAGLYR010000259.1 GCA_023132135.1 Candidatus Eiseniibacteriota bacterium
TCAACCCCTCCAATGCCCTTATCCTTGTACGGAGCACGGGGCACGTAGCACGTCTTTGATGCCTTTTCCCTTGGACTACGGACTGTCTCTGATTGACTCATCCGGTTCAATGCTTCAGGATTGCGGCCGATCGCCCGATTCTGTATTGGAACTCAAACGGAAGGTGTTCGTGCTCATGCCGAACCTGCGCAGATACATCGGTCTTGGACTGCTGGTTGGTGTGGCGGCGGGAGTCATCGAGGCAGCAGTTGTCAACGAAACCGGGTGGCTGTTCGTTCCCTGGGCCGCCATTGCCTACGGCCTGCTCCTGGCGGCGGCATTCCTGCTCCTCTGCCTGGTGGCCCGACTCGCAGGCCGTGATCTCCTCCCCGTAGGTCTGGGCGGGTCACTCGCCTTTTTCTTCGCGCTGGAGATGGGATTCTGGATCAATCGCCGGTCCACCTCCCTGGTCGAAGCCTTTTCGAGCAAAATGACCAACCTGGGCATTGCCGCGGGCGGACTGGTACTGGGAGCGGTGGCGGCCTTCCTGCTGCGGCGCTGGGTGAACACAAGATCTTTCTGGCGACCCGCGTGGATACTGTGGATGGCGGGAGCTGTGACCTTCGCAGCATACTCCGGATTCCTCTATTTCTCCTCGTCTCCCGGCTGGAACTGCATTCTCATTTCCATCGACGCCCTGAGAGCCGATCACCTGGGATGCTACGGTTACGAAAGAGAAACTTCCCCCAACATCGACCAGATGGCCCGCGAGGGGATGCTCTTCACCCGGGCGATCACCTCCTCTCCCGGCTCCACGGGAGGCCACGGCGCCATGTTGACGGGACTACACCCCCTGAGCCACGGGGCCTACACCAACGGGATGATCCTGGACGATCTCAACATCACGGCGGCCGAGGTTTTCAAGGCCGGCGGCTACGCGACCGGCGCCTTCACCAACAACTGGTTCATCAGTCCAGCCGTGGGATTCGGCCAGGGATTCGACTGTTTCGTCGACGACGGGAACGGTCTCATCCTCACCAACGCGGATCCCCGGATTCTCCTGCGCGGCCTTGCCCTGGCGCAGACAATCCGCCGGATCTTCAAGAAACCGGGATACCCTTCGGATCTGGAAATCACCGACGCGCTCAGGTGGATCCGGTGGCAGAAGAACCATCGCTTCTTTGTGTTCCTTCACATCATGGACCCACACAGTCCGTACATTCCCCCGGACGAGTTCATTGGGAGATTCGCCGAGAGGGGCGCAAACCTGGACCCGAGGCACATCATGCGCCTTCACCACCGGGCCGAGGGAAACCTGTCCCTGGAAGACAAGGATTTCCTCGTCAACCGGTACGACGAGGAAATCCTCTCAGCGGATGCCAAGATCGGGATGCTGCGCGACGAGCTGAGGCGCCTTGGACTGCTGGAACGGACGATGGTGGTCCTTCTGGCCGATCACGGCGAAGCGATGGGGGAAGGCCGGGAGCGGTGTTTCGGACACGGGACCCTCGACTATGGCGTTCTGACAATCCCCATGATCCTGTCCTGTCCCGGCACAATCCCGGCGGGCGTCCAATCCGCCGTACCGGCCCAGAGCATCGACGTCCTGCCGACGATTACCGACATTCTGGATCTCCCGGATTCTTCGAAGAGGCAGGGCGTTTCGCTGGTCTCGGCGGTCCGCGAGTCGACCATGACCCGGCGCCCGGTCTTTACTCTGGGAGACCTGGATCTGGGTGAGAACTACTCCCTGATCACCGACCGGTGGCAGTTCAAGGTGACAAACGGCGAGCCGTACCTCCTCTCCCTGGACCGTCCCTTCGACTGCCCCAACCTGATCGAGGAGTACCCCGTGATCGCCGACAGCCTTAGATTGGTGCTGAAGAGCTGGATTGATGCGTGCCTCGAAGAGGCCGTCGTGCCCTTCACTCTGGAAGAACGTCGAGTCAATCCCAACCGGGCGGTTGTGGGACGCCTGAAGGCTCTGGGATACCTGCAATAAGCCGCCCCTCTGGGGGCTTCAAATGCTCCTGTCCTTGGACTAGGGACCAGGGACTACGCACTAGGGACTGCCTCTCACACCCCCCCCCGAAGTTATTGACACAGCACACCGCAGGGACTATTCTGTAGGGTCAAATTCTCCGAGCCAGTTGGCCTAAGGGGGCGACGCCCCTACGGCGGCTGGCCGATAGGGATTGGGTGGAAACGCCCATTCCTCCCGTACTTGGAAAGGAGAACCAGAAACTCGCCGTGCCGGTTTCTCCTGACTCGAGACCGGCATTCCTTATCGAGTGTCCGCCGGCCCTTCCTGAGAAAGGCACAATCTGATGTTGAGAACCGTCTGCATCGCAATACTCCTTCTGGTCACCCCCTCGCCGACGGATTCCGCCGAGAGACTCAATCTTGCCACAACTACGAGCGTCGACAACTCCGGTCTCCTGGAAATGCTCATTCCTCCCTTTGAGGAGCGCTTCGGCATGAAGGTCGCCGTCATATCCGTCGGCACGGGCAAGGCCCTCAAGCTCGCCGAGAACGGGGATGTGGATGTGGTCATCATCCACGCCCCGGCGGCAGAGGAGGAGTTCGTCAAACAGGGATTCGGCGTGAACCGGCGCCAGTTCATGTTCAACCACTTCCTCATAGCCGGCCCGTCGCAGGACCCGGCTTCCGTAGCAGCCGCCGAGGATGCGGCCCAGGCCTTCCAGAGAGTTGCGAGGTCGTCATCTCCATTCATCTCCCGAGGAGACGATTCCGGAACCCACCGGAGAGAACGGATGATGTGGAGCGAAGCAGGCATCGAGCCGGAAGGCCGGTGGTACCGTGAAGTGGGCCAGGGGATGGGGGCATCTCTTCTCATCGCAGACGAGACGTCGTCCTACATCCTCACGGACCAGGCCACCTTCCTGGCGTACCGGAGGAAGTTCAACCAGCTGACGGAACTGTTGCAGAAGGGTGAAGAGCTGTACAACCCCTACGCCATTATCGCGGTAAACCCGGCGCGCTGGCCAAAGGCGGACTACTTCTCGGCCATGGCCCTCATCGCCTGGGTCACTTCCCCCGAAGGCCAGCGCCTGATCGAGGAGTACCGGGTGGAGAACGAGCAGGTTTTCCGGCCCCTGGCGGTGTCCTCCGGCGGGAAGCCGGACGGGAGCAGGTAGACAGATGGATTTCATCTGGGAGGGTATCAGGGACGCCGCCAGGATGATCGGCCGACTGGATCGGGAGATCCTCCTCATCCTCTGGACATCCTGCAAGGTCTCCGGGGGTGCAACCCTGGTTGCCTGTGCGATCGGGCTCCCGGCCGGATTCGTTCTGGGTCTATCGGATTTCCCCGGCCGGCGTATCCTCCGGACGGTCCTCAATAGCCTGATGGCGCTGCCGACGGTGGCCGTGGGGCTCTTTCTCTACGCGCTCTTCACCCAGAGAGGGCCGCTGGGATCCATGGAACTGCTGTTCACCCAACCGGCCATGGTAGTGGGGCAAGTGGTTCTCGCCACCCCCATCATCACCGCTCTGGTGACGGCCGCCGTGGAGGGAATCGACCGGCGGATCTGGCCGACGGCGTTGACCCTGGGAGCAGGCCCAATCCGCGCCGGCATCACCGTCCTCGGCGAGGTGCAGTTGAGCGTACTTGCAGCGGTGGCGGCAGGATTCGGACGTGTCATCGCGGAAGTCGGCTGCGCCATGATGCTGGGCGGGAACATCAAAGGCGCCACGCGCACGCTGACCACCGCCATCGCTTTCGAGACGGGCAAGGGTGAGTTTTCGCTGGGAATCGCGCTGGGGATTGTTCTTCTCGGCATCGTGTTTCTGGTCAATTTCGTGGTCCAGTACTTCCAGGCGAGGAGCGGCTAGGTGGCGGAAGTCCTGCATCGTTTGGAGAACATCCGGGTTCGGTACCGCAACGAGCATGTTCTGGATGTGAAGAACCTTGAGTTCCTGGCCGGGAGAAGCTACGCGGTCGTGGGACCCAACGGGTCGGGCAAGTCCACCCTGCTGGGCCTTCTCAATCTCCTCGTGAAACCTTCCCGGGGGAAACTCCTGTATCGCTCCCGCGACGTGGGCGCTCCCGGTTTCGATCTGAAATCCGCCAGGCGGGAAATGACACTGGTGATGCAGGAGCCGGTTCTGTTTCGGGGAACCGTTTTCAAGAACGTAGCTTACGGCCTGAAGGCTCGCGGGACCCCGGCGGAGGAAATCAGAAGACGCGTGACCCACTACCTGGCCCTCCTGGATCTGGAGAGTTTCGAAAACCGGCCGGTCCATGAACTCTCGGGCGGAGAAGCGCAGCGTGTAGCATTGGCGCGGGCTCTTGCGCTGGAATCCCGGATTCTGCTCCTGGATGAGCCGACCGCGAACCTGGACCGGGACAAGGCGCGAACCGTCGAGAACCTGCTTCTCGAGCTCCGGAACCACGGCGAGCGTATGGTTCTCGTGGCGACTCATGATCCATGGCAGGCCCACCGCATTGCCGATGAGGTGATCACGCTCTCGGAGGGAAAAATCGCGCCCACCAAGCCCGAGAATCTCTTCTCCGGGATTCTCTCCGAACACCGCGGGGGCTGGGGAGTCGAGGTGATCCCGGGGGTCGTCATCCAGGTGCTCGGCCAGGGCCAGGGCGAGGTTCGCCTGGTCATCGATCCGGAAGACGTGCTCCTGGCACTGGAGCCCATCCGCTCCAGTGCTCGCAATTCTTTCCATGGGCCTGTCCGGAGGATAGAACGTATCGGCTCGGCCATGTGTATTACTGTTGGCGCGGAGATTGATCTCCATGCCATCATCACGGAGAACTCCCTCAAGGAAATGGGGCTGCACGAGGGCAAGGAAGTCTGGGCGACGTTCAAGTCGTCATCGGTTCATCTGTTCTAGCAAGAGGTCGGAATGATTCCGGAAGAACAAGCTATCGAGATTGTCCTGTCCGCCGCGCAGCGACTGGACAGTGAAGAGGTGCCCGCCGGCGACGCAGCGGGACGCGCGCTGGCCGAGGCGGTCGTGTCGGACATAGACATGCCCCCCTTCCACAAGGCCGCCATGGACGGGTTCGCCGTCCGCTCGGAGGATCTCCTCCATTCTCCGGCGACACTCAGAGTAGTGGGTGAAATCCCCGCCGGTGTTTTCCCGGAATTCTCCGTTGGGCCCGGCGAGGCGGCCAGGATCATGACCGGCGCGCCAATGCCCGAAGGAGCCGACGCGGTGCAGATGGTGGAGAAAACGTCCGGGTACGACGGTTCAACCGTCGAGATCTACAAGTCCGTCGCACCCCGCGAGCACGTCTGTCTGAAGGGCGAGGATCTGACCGCCGGCCAGGAAGTGCTCGCGACCGGCCGGGCTGTGGGACCGGCGGAAATCGGGATCCTGGCCTCGGTGGGCCACTCCAGCGTCCGCGTCTACCGCGCTCCAGAGGTCGCCATCTTCGCCACCGGCGATGAGCTGGTGGCCCCGGAGGAACGGCCCAAGCGCGGCCACATTCGGAACTCCAACAGCTCGATTCTGTCCGCTCTGGTCCGGGCCGCCGGAGGACGGCCGCGCGAGATGGGGATTGTCCGCGACGAGATCGATTCCCTGAGGCAGGCCGGCCGCGAGGGGCTCACGGCCAACATGCTCCTGGTGAGCGGCGGGGTGTCCGCCGGACAGTACGACCTGGTCGCCCAGGTCCTCGACTCGCTGGGGGTCAGGATTCTGTTCCACCGGGTGGCCATCAAACCAGGGAAACCCCTCCTGTTCGGCGCAAAGAATGGTACTCTGATCTTCGGGCTGCCCGGGAATCCGGTGTCCGGTCTCGTTACCTTCCGGCTTTTCGTCGAGCCGGCAATCCGCACAATGATGGGACTCCGCTCGGCATCGATGACAAGACTCGCAGGCATCCTGGACGAGGATCTGCAGAAGAAACCGGATCGCACATGGTACATGCCCGCCCGGATTCGCTCTCAGGACGGCGAGCTTCGCGTCAAGGTGCTGGATACCCACGGCTCCGCCGACCTCGGCGGGTTCGCGCTGGGTAATGCCATGCTGGTCGCCCCGCGGAAAGTGAGTCTGATCCCGGCAGGGAGCGAGGTCACGATCCTGGTGGGAGGTGATTTCGCTGATTGACAGTCACGGGCGTTCCATCAACTACCTGCGGATTTCCGTAACGGACCGTTGCAACCTGCGTTGCTACTACTGCATGCCTCCCCAGGGTGTGACGCCTGTCAGGCATTCCGACGTCCTGCGGTATGAAGAGATTGTCGAGATCGCCCGCGCTGCGCTGGCCTGCGGCTTCACCAAGTTCCGCCTCACGGGCGGTGAACCTCTGCTGAGGGCCGGCGTCCTCGACCTGGCAAGGGACCTCGCCCGCCTGCCGGGACTCTCGTCTCTCACAATGACGACCAACGGCACTCTCCTTGAGAAGTTCGCCCGGGCCTTGAGAGAAGCGGGGGTCCAGCGGCTGAATGTGAGCCTGGATGCTCTGGACAGCGACCTCTACCGCCGCATCACGCGGGGAGGTGACATACGCATGGTCCTCCGGGGAATTGAAGCTGCGCGCAGCGCCGGTTTCGAGGGAACCAAGATCAACACGGTGATGATCAAGGGAACCAACGAGGATGAGATCCCGGCCTTCGTACGCTACAGCGCTGAGACCGGGACCCAGATACGCTTCATTGAGAAGATGCCGTTTCCGGAGATTCCCGGGGAAGGGTTGACGGGGGCCGAGGTCCGGCAGCGGATAGAGCAACTCGTGGAACTCTCTCCGGAAGAGGACCCGAGCGCGCCGCGCGTCCGGGCCTTCACGGCATCCAATGGGGGCCGGTTCGCTTTCATTTCGCCGGTCACCGATTCCTTCTGCGTGAGCTGCAATCGCCTGCGGCTCACGTCGACCGGGTTCCTGCGGCAGTGCCTCCTCTGCGAGACAGGCGTCGATCTGCGCGCCATCGTTCGCAGCGGCCGAGACCAGGCTGCGCTCAGGAAGGCAATCCGGGAAGCCGTCCTGCTCAAGCCCCTGACTCCGCAGGGTACGGTGGAGAGCGCCATGAACCAGATCGGCGGGTAGTCAATCTGTGTGATCTACGGAGGGTGCCATGGGAAAACTGACACATTTGGATGAAGAGGGAAGGGCGAAGATGGTTGATGTGGGCGCCAAGGAGGCAACCTCCAGACACGCAGTCGCCCGGGGAAAGGTCCTTCTGTCTCCTGAGACGCTCACGCTCCTCAGCGAGAAACGCCTGAGGAAAGGCCACCCTGTCGAGGTCGCGCGCATTGCCGGCATCATGGCAGCCAAACGGTGCGCCGAGCTCATCCCGCTCTGTCATCCCCTCTCCCTCACTCATGTCGATGTGTCCGCCGAAATCACAGATGGGGGAGTGGATATTGAAGCGTCCGTTCGTACGGTCGGCAGTACGGGTGTGGAAATGGAAGCCCTTACGGCGGTCTCCGTTGCCGCCCTCACGATCTACGACATGTGCAAGGCGGTGGAAAAGGGTATCGTCATCAGCGACATTCGCCTGATGAGAAAGGAAGGAGGCCGGAGCGGTGTCTACACCAGGAAAGAGTAGCCGCGGTGTGATCACGGCCGTCTGCATCAGCGAGAAGAGAGGCACACAGAAGATGGATGTCGGACGGCGCCGCCTTCTGCCCGATTTCGGCCTGGAGGGCGACGCTCATGGCGGGTACATGCACCGCCAGGTCAGCCTGCTCGCAGAGGAATCCATCGACAAGATGCGCGCACGGGGACTCGAGCTGGACCACGGCGCGTTCGGTGAGAACCTCATCAGCCGCGGAATCGAGCTGGTGAGTCTCCCCATCGGCACGGTGCTCCGGGTTGGAGAGGACGTACTTCTCCGGGTCACACAGATCGGCAAGGAATGCCACGACCATTGCGCCATCTACGAGCAGGTGGGCGACTGCATCATGCCCCGCGAGGGGATCTTCGCCGAGGTGCTCGAGGGCGGCGAAGTCCAGACCGACGATCCGATCGTCGTGACCGACGGGCAGGCCGGGACCGCAGGAGAGGAATCATTATGACCACCGCGTGTAGTCTCCGAATCCACATACTCACGATCAGCGACAAGGCATCACGGGGGGAACGGGTCGACGGCACGGGGCCGGCTCTGGGTCGGCGGCTGGAGGAACTGGGATGGAACGTGTCCGGAATCGACGTGGTCCCCGACGAGCGGGAACAGATTGCCTCCGAACTGCGCCGCCTGGCGGGCCGCGGTGACGTGGATATTGTCTTCACGGCCGGTGGAACCGGCCTCGCTCCCCGCGACGTGACTCCTGATGCCACTTCCGAAGTTGTTGACAGAATCGTTCCTGGAATCGGCGAGCTGGTTCGCGCCGAGGGGCTCAAGCACACGCCCCGGGCTGCCCTTTCGCGGGGCACTGCCGGCACGCTCGGCAAAACCCTCATCATCAACCTGCCGGGCAGCCCGCGAGGAGCGGTCGAGTCCGTCGAGGCCATTGCCTCCATTCTCGATCACGCCGTGGAGATTCTGCGTGGCGAGGGGAGTGAATGCGCCAGGCCGGGAAGATAGCTACCGCACAGCCGTCCCTTCCCCATGCACGAGAGCGCGGTAGGTCTTCTCCACCCGGTCCCAGTTATACTCCCGGTCCAGCGCCCAGTACCGCCCGATCACGGTGACAACCTCGCCGAGGCCCAGTCTCCCCGCCTCAGCTTCCACCTCCCCGATGTAGCGGGCGCCCGACTCGGGCCTCTCTCCCCTGCGGCCCAGGAGACCATGGATGTAGACTTCCGGGACACCTCGCTCCTTCGCCATTTGCATCAGGGGCATAAGGTGATCGATGGATCCGTGGGAGCTGTAAAAGGAGATGATCCCCAAGAGATGAAGCCGGGTTCCATCCCGCCTGGCCCCTTCCATGGCCCACACAAAGGCGTCGTTCTCCAGGAACGAGCCGTCTTCGATGGCTTTGTCGATTCTCACCCGGTCCGAGTAGACCCTGCGACCGGCCCCGAGGTGGAGATGCCCGGATTCGGAGTTCCCGACCGCTCCCGCGGGCATACCCACGGCTTCCCCCGCTGCCTCAAGCCGGGCGAAGGGGCAATCGCGCTGCAGGCGATCCATCACCGGCGTGTCCGCCTTCATGATCATGTTGCCGTACTCATCGTCGTTGAGTCCCCAGCCGTCAACAATCACAAGGAGAACCCTGGGAGAGCTCTCCGCTCCGTTGAAGCCCTCCAGCAGACTCTGTCCCGTCATGACATCCGGTTTGTCGAGCCCCAGGAGTTCAAGGACCGTCGGCGCGACGTCGGCCAGCTCGCCCGATTCCCGTACTGCCCAGATGTTCCCGCCGGGTGACACCAGGATGAACGGAACCAGGGAGTCGGTGTGACCGGTATCGATTGCGCCTTCCGGGTACCGCCATTTCTCGACTGTTCCATGATCGGCCGTGATGATTGTCGTGACACCCGCGGCTTTCGCCGCATCAACCACGCGGCCCACCTGCTCGTCCGCCGATGCAACGGCTTGCAGGATCGCTTTCTCGTTCTCGATATGGCCGACCACGTCGACGTTTGCGAAGTTGGCGATGATGAGACCGCAGGAGGGGTCCTCGATGCGTTCGATCACGGCATCCGCGACACCAGCGGCGGACATCTCGGGAATCTCGTCGTAGTTCACCTCGTGTTCGGGGGATGGGATTGCAACCCGATCTTCGTTCGGGAATTGTTCATCCCGGCGTCCACCGAGGAAGTAGCTGATGTGGACCGCCTTCTCCGATTCCGAGATTCTCGCGAGCTTCAGTCCACTGCGGGTTACCACCTCGCACAGGGTGTCCGAAATACGGCTCACGGGCGGGAAGGCTACCTTCACGCCAAGATTCGGATCGTACTGGATCATCGTGGCAAAGTGCGCCAGGAGACCCGATGGGGTGGAGAAGTGAGAGAACCCGGGATCGGTGAAGCATTCGGTCAGCTGGATTTCGCGTTCTCCACGGATGTCGTAGAAGATCACGTAGTCGCCGCCGCGGATCTTGCCGACAGCGTTACCAGACTCGTCGACCTTGACGAGTGGGAGCATTGCCTCGTCATCCTCTCCCCTGCGGTAGGCCGCCCGCACCGCTTCGGCCATGGGGTGCTTTCTGTCTGCTGCTTCAGTCATTCATGTGCTCCTTGCACGGCCCCTGGTGAGAAATGCCGACTAGCGTTTCAGAATATCGCCTGCTTCAGTGGCTATCAACAGGAATATCTTGCCCCCGACAGACAAATACTCTAGCCTACATTTCTCATCAGGTTTCGTTGCGAGGGCGCGACAGGGCTGGGCCACAGCTACAGCCTCCGGGAGCTATTCCAGGAGAGCGCAAGCGGGGGACAGCAG
>JAGLYR010000026.1 GCA_023132135.1 Candidatus Eiseniibacteriota bacterium
TCTGGCCGCATCGACCGAAGGCCTGGCCTTCAGTCTCCGAGGATCCACACCGGCTTCGACCCGCCTCGTGGGCGCCTGGCCGAACCCGTTCAACCCGACCACGGCTGTCCAGTACGAACTCCGCCATACCGAGCACGTGACCCTTCAGGTCTACGATGCGCAGGGACGGCTGGTACGGACGCTCGTGAATGAGACCATCAACGCCGGGAGCTACTCGGCCGTCTGGAACGGCAGGGACAGCAACGGCGTGGAGGTCTCCAGCGGCACCTACTTCGTGCGGATGCATACGAGCCGGTATGAATCCACAAGCAAGGTGGTGATGCTGAAGTAGGAAATCCATTTGGGTCATCGGGGGCCACAGAGCCCCCGATGACCCGCTATCGGCGCGAAGGGAGGGGGGGGGTGGCGAGCTGACCATTCACGTGCAGTCAGAGCACTCACCGCTGTGCTCTTGGAACACTGAATCCCCGAAGCGGTGGTCAAGATTGGACATCTTGCATCTCAGCTGATCGCTCCGTTAGGTACATCGTGGTGCAGGTATAGTGTAACCTGGAGGACACACCGGGTCGCAGGTGCAGGTAAGGAGGTGCGAAGATGAAGTGCACAAGGATACCGTCGGTCCGAGCGTTTTTCGGAGTGGTTGCAGCGGTTTTGCTGCTATGGGGAGGGGTTGCAGAGGCTTCCTGGTTTACGTATCCGGTGAGTGCTCTGTATGCCTCCTCCGACTTCGATACAGTGTGTTTCGGCCTCGCGACTCTCGATGGCCGGACAGACAACGGCACGTCCGTCGACTTTGAATTCTCGGGAGTCACCTCTGGTGGATCCGGAGTGAAGGACGACTACGCTGTACTCACCGTCTACGGACAGACTGGAGCATCCGATTTCAGCGGCTTCACAGGTGCCGCAATCCTGGTCGAGAACCTGGACGATGAGACTGTGAAGATGCACCTGTTTATGAACACGGGTTTCACGGGCCCCGCTGGTGTCCCCGCGAGTTGTTTGCAGAACGACACCTTCTGGGGAGGGCCGTGGTTTCCCATCCAACCAGGGGAGACGGTACTGCTCACCCTGGATTTTGGCAACGCCCAGGCTTGGAACCTCTCGGACAATCCTTCGCCCCACACTTGTGGTGTCAGTCCTACCTGTGGGGTCGGTAACTCTTGCATAAACGGCAACCAGTATGCAATCAACGCCTACGATCAGACGGAGGTTTCAGGCATCGGATTCGAGGTTCTGAAGGAGTCGGGCGATGGAGACGCACTTGTACGCCTGATTCCCTGCCTAGCCCCGCCTGATGCCTATGTTGACGGAAGCTGGACCGGTACTTCAGTCGGTGACCAAGTGTGGTTTGCAGGGCATCCGGCCACCATGGGATACGACGCATTCGACACCATCCAGGACGGCATCGCCGGGGTCTCCGGCAGCACGGTCAACGTGGCGGCAGGCACCTACAACGAGCAGGTCCGCTTCTCCAAGGGTGCGACGGTCGTCGGAACTGGAACGGTCCTGATAGATCCCAGCGGGGCACAGTTCGAGGGCCCGAAGGCGGGCGCTGACTGGGTCCGTTCGGCCGTCACCTTTGAGGCCGGCAGCAGCGGAGCCACGCTCGATAACGTCACCATCCAGAACAGCAACGCCAGCGATCTGAACGGGAATGCCGGAATCGAGGTGATCGATGGAAGCATCGACAACGTCACGATCCAGAACGTGACAGTAAGTGGGGTCTCCGGCCACGGATTCGGATCCTACGACACGGATCACACCTGGCCACCCCCGTCAGGATGGCTCATCGACCACTGCCAGTTCTCGACATCGGCTACTGGTACCTGGTCCGGCATGCGTCCGCAGAACATGGACGATCTGACGATCCAGTATTGCGATATCGGCCCCACGAACTACGGAGGGATCCTCCTCATCAACACAAGCACGAGTGTGGTGGTCCAGTACAACACTGTACACAACACGGTCAGGGCCGGGATCCAAGTGGACTCCTACTGCACCGAGACGGCTGACATTCTGTACAACGAGGTCTACGCCACCAACAGCGCCAGTGCAGTCGATTATGGAGACGTGCGCCTCTACGGACAGTACTTACCCGATCCCCATGGCGGCGCCCCTGCTACTGTTACGATCCAGCGCAACGTCCTGCGCGACGGGTACAACGGCGTGTGCGTAAAAAACGGCCAGGACATCTCCACACGAACTGTCACCGTCAAGTGGAACAGCATCACGAATCATACTAGCTACGGCGGTTACAATGGTGGAACAGGGACCCTCAACGCCTCCGTCAACTGGTGGGGCGCTGCGAGCGGTCCGGTCCATACCGGGAATCCCAGTGGGACCGGAGACGCCGTGAGCGACTACGTCGACTACGATCCGTGGATTGGCAAATCCGGTGGGGAGAACATCATCTGCGTGCCCGATCCCCAGGAGATCAGCCTTGCGGACCTCGTGGGCAGCAACTATGAGGATGACGTTGTTGTCCGCTACCTGGGCGGTGGAAGCGGAGCGGTCTACGGCTACTCCATCGAGGTGGAATGGAACGGCACCGTGATTTCGGCTGCTGCGGGTAATTTCCAGAGGCCGGCCTCGGGACCCTTCAGCACCGCGTCTTTGTTCCAAGTTATCCCCATGGCCTCCAACAAGGTCCGGATCGACTGTGCCATCGGCGGCGCCGATCCCGGGACCCTCGGACCGGATGACCTCTTCCAGTGCACGTTCACGGCAGTCGGGACTCCGGACTATGCGACGAGCGATGTGGATATCACCATCCTGGCAGTGCGAGATAACAACAACCAGGCTCTGACCGGGTTCTACGAGGACGACGGAGAGGTGATCGTGGATCTGGTGGGTCCGTCGGTGACCGGCGTGGTCATAACCAATACCACACTCGCTCACACCAACGACTACATCAAGGACACCGACAACGCGCACGTGTATGCCAACGTGACCGACGGTGGTCCCGGTGTCACCGTTACCGCGAACCTGAACAGCCTAGGTGGCGGCGCGGCAGTCCCGCCCGGAACCTTTGCCGGCAGCGATGCCGACTGGGACTACACCGTCAACACAGGGTCTGCGGTCGAGTCCAATGTCAATGTCACCGTGACTGCGACGGACGGACTCGGAAACAGCAGCAGCGCCAGTGATGTTGACGGAATCATGCTCGACAACATCGCGCCGGCTGCCATCACAGGCTTCGACGCCGAGCCGCATCACCAGCGGGTGGCTCTCTCATGGGATAATCCGAGCGGCTTGGACACGTACTACTACGGTGTCGTGGTGCGTTTCGATAGCAGTTCTGTTTACCCCGTCTACGGTAGTCATGGAATCTACCCTGCTGACGAGAGCGGCGGTGACGGTGATGCATACAACAACACGGGCGCAGTCACCGGCGGCGACCACACCGTATCCAACCCGCGCAGTATCTACTACTACACGGCCTTTGCGTACGACTGGGCCATGAATCATGGTCCGGCCGATGGAGACGCACAGGATCGGGCCACCAACTACTGGCTGGGCGATGTCACTGGAAGCTGGACGCCCGGCAGCGAAGACTACGACGGCTCCGTGGATGCGGGCGATGTGAGTGTCCTGAGTGGTGTCTACTGGACATCGGGCCTGTCTTGGTCTGCGACCGAGTGTGATGTCGGACCGACCGACGATGGAAGTCGCTTGGGCATCCCGACTGTGGACGATCAGATCCAGTTTGAAGACATGATGATCTTCGCCATGAACTTCAACGTGGTCACGCCGACCGGCATGCCCCCTGTGGTTCAGCTCGCCGGTCGTCCCGAGGCCGGGCCTCCGGTGCTGAGGCTGGAGTCATCCGAGATGGCCAAGGGAATGACGGTGAGTCTCTGCCTGGGCGGCAACACCGCCGAGGTCAAGGCCGCCAGCATGGTGCTCACCTATGATCCCGAGATCCTGGAGATGGTGAGCGTGACACCCACGCTTGCCGATCAGGTACTCTTCGAGTATCGGGAGGCTCAGCCGGGTGAAATCTGGATCGACTTGGCGGCTATGGGTACCGACGTGGCCATCCGTGGCTCTGGCGAGGTGGCCCAGCTGACCTTCCAAGTCAAGTCCGATGGTGACCTGGACATTCGGTTCAGCGAGGTAGATCTCCGTGGCATTTCCAACGATCGGCTAGCGGGTTCCGCCGAAGGGCTAGCATTCAATCTGAGGGGAGCCACGCCGGCAGAGACACGACTGGTCGGCGCCTGGCCGAATCCGTTCAACCCATCAACCACAATCCGGTACGATATCCGTCATCCCGAACACGTCACCATCCAAGTTTACAATGCTCAGGGCCGTCTCGTAAGAACCTTGCTGGACGATACCCTGCAGCCTGGCCGCCACTCGACGGTTTGGAACGGTCGGGACGGCCAAGGAGTTGAGGTTTCGAGCGGAACGTATTTCGTGCGAATGCACACTTCGCGCTATGAATCTACGAGAAAGGTGGTTATGCTCAAGTAGTGGTTCAACATCGTCTTCGGGGGAGCTTGCACTCCCCCGGAGACCCCTGCTTTCCCACTCGGCGAACGGAGAGAGATCATGTTTGGGAGAATCGGCAGCTTGACAGGGGACCTATGGCCTCGAAGCACTTTGCTGTTGACCGTCGCGGTCGCTCTTATCTGTCTTCCGTCGCTGGTCGTGGCTGTCCCAACAGTCTACATCGACCCGGTCATCACCCAAGTCGATGTGGGGGAGCAATTCGACGTGTCGATCATGATTAACGCAGACGTCGACACCATCGCCAACTTCCAGATCTTCGTAGAGTTCGATCCGGCAGTCCTGGAGTTCGTGAATGCCCTGGAGGGCTCATTGTACACGAACCTGCTGCCTGGGTTCTGGACCTGGTTTGGCGCCGAAGAGGAATCCCTTGGCACGTGGGAAGTCTTCGATATCGTCTTCCCTTCCGGCAGCTTCGTCATCGCACCGGGGGAGTTGGTGAGACTCCGATTCAATCCTATTGCCGAAGGATACTCCGAGCTTGACCTGGTATCTGTCGTTGTCACCGACATCGAGCGCTACCCCATCGAGGCACTGAGCTGGGATGACGGCGCAGTGTACGTCGGTCCCTTCTCTGGTGTCCCGGGTGATGCCCGCGGGCCAACCCGTTGGAATCTGGGCGATCCGTTTCCCAACCCATCGCGCGGGGCGACACGGATATCCCTCACCCGACCTATAGACGCAGCGAGCGAGGAATGTCACTTCGGCGTCTACGATGTCGAAGGCCGGATGGTGAGAGATCTGACGGACCTTCTCGGGAAGACGTCTGACCTGGCGTGGGACGGGCGTAGTCGCTTTGGCATCGGTGTGCCGTCCGGGGTGTACTTCTTTCGACTCGTGACCCCGGAAGGGGTGGCCACTCGAAAAGTCATCCTCGTGCGCTAGTTCGCACGAATTGAATCCAAGGATTGCTCCCGCGCATGCTGGCATACGGATCTGGGCGCTGCGGCGCAGCGTGGAGGTGTCTTCCAATGTCCAAAGCCAAACCCATTCATGGTCGGTTCGTCATCGCCCTTGTGGCGGTCGCGTGGTTGTTCGCTCCTTCGGGAACCGACGCAACCGTTCGCCTGACGCCCTTCACAATCTCCACCCCGTCGGTGGCTCCTCTTCCGGCGAGCAGTGATCCCATCAACTGCACCCAGTCGCAGACCTTGGGGTTCTTCTTCACACCGGATGCCGGAACGCCCGCTCTCAAGGGCTACTCCGTTCGGGTCCAGGCGGACAGCGAGCTGTCCTTTGATGACACGGATTTCACGGTCAACACACTTCCGTCCGGCGCGACCGTCCAGTACTACATCAACCATAATGCGAGCAATGACTGGACGATTGACTACGCCATCATGGGATCCACCTCCGGAATCACAACCGCCGAGGAACTCTTCTCCGTCGAATTCCACGCCGTGAGTGAGGGGTCGGGTGTGGTTTCCATCGCGAGCGCGACCTTCCGGGACCTCACCAACGAATCCTTCCCTGTCGACTACAGCGGCACGGCAACGATCGTTGTGGATTGCAGCGCTCCCAGCGGGACGATGGTCATCAACAACGACGACACCTACACAAACTCCACCTCCGTCACACTCACGAGCAGCGTCTCCGATGGCGAGACTGACATGAGCGAGATGCGCTTCAGTAACGATGGCGGAAACACATGGCCCGAGGGTTGGGTTCCCTACGGGACATCTCACGCCTGGACTCTCACATCGGGTGACGGGACCAAGACGGTCACGGGCGAGTACAGCGACCTGGCCGGAAACGTCTTCAGTACGAGCGACGACATCATCCTGGATACGTCCGGGCCCGACGCTCCCACGATGGACACCGAGCCGACATACACCGCGGGAACTTCAAATACGGTGAGTTGGAGTGACGAATCGGGAAGCGGTGCGGTGGCATACTACGCCGAATGCGCCACGGACGCAGGTTTCTCCAACGTTGTAGGCAATTCGGGATGGATCGCCGGTCAATCCCATGACTTCACCGGGCTAACGGACGGGCAGATGTACCACTATCGTGCGAGGGCTCGCGATGCTGCTTTGAACGAATCCGGCTGGTCGAATACCGTTTCCTCGACCCAGGACAACTCCATTCCCTCCTCTTCTGTGGAGGCGCTTCCAACGTACCAGACATCTCTGACCTTCGACGTCAGCTACTCGACTTCCGACGGCACGAGTGGTGTCGCCTCGGTGGAGCTGTTCTACAACGTGGACGGAGGGGCCTACAGCTCCTACGGGACCTTCACAAGCGGCCCTATCTCGTTCACCGCCGGCGGCGATGGAACCTACGGCTTCTACACGATCGCCACGGACAATGCCGGCAACGTGGAAGACCCGCCGGCGAGTCCGCCCGACGCAAGCACCATCGTGGACACCACGCCGCCCGATGTGCCGGATATGACGGCCGAGCCCACCTTCACGGCGGGTACGAGCAACACGGTGTCCTGGACCGATGAATCGGGTAGTGGCGCAGTTTCCTACTACGCCGAGTGCGCGACCGACGCAGGATTCGCCAATGTCGTCGCCAATTCCGGGTGGATCCCGGGGCTCACCCACGATTTCACAGGTCTCGCGGACGGCCAGATCTATTACTACCACGTCAAGGCCAGGGACGACGCGGGGAACGAGTGCGACTGCTCGAGCTCGGTCTCCTCGACCCAGGACAGCAGCGACCCGGCATCGAGCGTCGATGCTCTCCCGCCCTACCACGGGACGGTGACCTTCGACGTGCTCTACACGGCCAATGACGCCACCAGTGGTGTGGCTTCCGTGGAGCTCTTCTACAATTTCAACGGTGGAGGGTACAGCTCCTACGGGACCTTCGTCTCCAGTCCGATTTCCTTCACAGCAGGATCGGGTGACGGCGTATACGGTTTCTACACCATTGCCAACGACAACGTCGGCAACGACGAAGATGCTCCGGGCGCGCCACCCGATGCCAGCACCGAGTTGGACACGTCCACACCGTCGAGTCCGACCATGGACCCCGAGCCCACCTATACGGCGGGCACCAGCAACACCGTATCCTGGAGCACGGTCACGAAGGCCGCACCGGTGACTTATTATGCCGAGTGCGCCATGGACGCCGGGTTCAGCAACGTGGTGGGCAATTCCGGCTGGATCCCGGACACGTCTCACGAATTCACCGGCCTGGCGGATAACCAGATCTACTACTACCACATTAAGGCCAGGGACGATGCGGAGAATGAGGGTGCATACTCGAGCTCCGTCTCTTCCACCCAGGACGATTCGAACCCCTACGGATCCCTGGCGATTGATGGTGGTGCGACACACACGAACACGACGACGGTGACTCTCAACAACAGCGTCAGTGACGATGTCAGCGGCCTGCACGAGATGCGCTTCAAGAACGAGGTCGGCGGCGCCTGGTCCGGCTGGGAGGCCTACGCCTCGACACGGGCATGGACGCTGGATGCCGGTGATGGCACGAAGACCGTCTACGCCGAGCACAGTGACAACGTCGGGAATGTCTTGGCCACCAGCGATGACATCGTCCTCGATACCGGACCTCCGGGCGCCGTGAGCGGGATTTCGGTGTCACCGGGTCACAAGAAGGTGACCGTCGCGTGGGCGGACCCGGGGGACAGCGACCTGGCCCAGATCGAGATCTGGCGCGCCGTGTGGCACGATGGATCCCTGAACTCGGTCTATCCTGAGTATGACGACGACCCCGGCAGTACGACCCCGACCCGTCCCGCCACTCGCGCACAGGCGGAGGCCAGCGCCGAATGGGCTCTCGTTGGAACGGCTAACCCCGGGGATGAGAGCCACGAAGACAACTTCGTCTCGGATGATCGCGGGATCTACTACTACGAGATCTTTGCCAAGGACCATGCCGGGAACTTCAGCAACCCGGCGATGAACAGCGACCGGGCTACAAACTACTGGCTGTGCGATGTGGATGTCGACACCGGCCCCGGTGGAAGCGACTACGACGGAGACGTCGACTTTGACGACGTCAACGTCCTCAGCGCCGCCTACTGGGGATCCAGCCCGCCCTCGCCACCGTCCTGGCCGCAGAACGAGTGTGACTTGGGACCCACCGATGACCACAGCGGCACCGGGATTCCCCTGACCGACGACTACGTCGATTTCGAGGATTTGATGATCTACTCGCTGAACTACGGCGAGGTGAGTGCAAAGGACCCCGCGTATCGCCCCGTGCACCTGGCAGGACAGCCGGAATCCGGGAGACCCGTCCTGCGCCTCACGATCCTGCGCTCTTCAGAAACCGGTGAGGATATAACGGTGTCTCTCTCCCTGGGAGGAAACCGGGACACGGTCAAGGGCGCCAGTATGATCCTTCGCTATGACCCGGAGACCCTGGAACACTCCGAAACGATCCTCGCCCCGGCCCTCGCCGCGGCGGGACACCGGGTCTTCATGCATACGGAGGAAATCCAGCTCGGTGAAGTCTGGCTGGACCTGGCAGTTCTGGGAACCGGAGAGGTCCTTCACAATTCAGGAGAGCTGGCCCGGATCAGGTTCGGAATCAAGGCCGAAGAAGACCCCGAAGTCTGTTTGGCAATGGTCAAGATGCGAGACGCAGCCAACGCCTGCATCTCGGCGGAGATTGAGGATCCGGTCTGGAACCCCGGACCCTCCTCCCTCATCGAAACCCGAATCGTCGGTGCGTGGCCGAACCCCTTCAATCCGACGACGACCATCCAGTACGAGCTCCGCCGGCCGGACCACGTGAGCCTGCGGGTCTACGACACGCGCGGGCGACTGGTCGCTATCCTTGTGGACGAGAGAATGGATGCCGGCTGCCATTCGGCCATCTGGAACGGCCGAGACGGTCACGGGTCTTCGGTCGGGAGCGGAATCTACGCGGTGAAAATGCAGTCGGGACAACATGAGTCCGTCACGAAGGTGGTCTTGCTCAAGTAAGAAACGATGCCCGAGGGGACCACGATGAAATCTTCAGTTGGATACATCCTTCTCCTGTCGATCGCCATTCTTGTCCCCGGACCGGCGGCAGAGGTTCGCTCGCCCGCGTCCATCGAACTCGTTCCGGCCATTGACGTCACGACTTGGCCGGATGCTCCCTTCCGTTGGCGGGACATTGCGACCAATGGATACGCGCCATCCTATCAGGACGCGTACACATACGGGGATGCTTCGATCACAGTGACGTTCGACTCTGAGGCGGATTCTTCCTTCGCAGGCCACTTGTCCGCGACCAACCTGAAGCCGAACTTCGCCTACCAGATGAAGCTGGCCGGGAAACCGTCGGGGCTGTGGGGACCCGCGGGGGACGACAGCACAAACGAGCGGATCGGGTACGCAGGACGCTGGTGGCGGGTCCAACCGAACCCCGGAAACAGCAACGACGCAGACTACGAGGCCCACCACGACGACCCTGCGTATATCTACGAAGGGTACCTGCTCTTCGATTTCTTCCTGACCGACCGGTTCGGAAACGCGGAGGTCGATTTCGCCACGGAGAGCAGCTTCCATGTTCTCTGGTGGGAACACCAGCGAACGCCGCAGGCGTGCGACAGCCCGGTCAAGTGGCGAACCGTCACCGGCGAAGAGGGTGACGACGCGTACGCCATGGATCTCGTTCCCACCGACATCGGTGTCTATGCAGAGATCGAGAGGCTATGCTATGGAGAGACCCGACTTCCCCCCGGTCTCTACAACTGCAGGTTCGTCCTGACCGAGGAGAGCTTCCACCAGTCCGGGGGGCCCGCCAATCCCGGTTGGGTGAGCGTCAGCGGGAATCAGTTCCAATTGAACGGTGGAGCCTTCCACTACGCGGGAACAAACTGCTACTACCTGATGCACTATGCCGCGAACGCGGGGACCCGCTCCTACGTGGACGAGGTGCTGGAAGAGTCGAAGGAAATGGGTCTCAACGTCGTCCGGACGTGGGGCTTTTCCGATGGCGGAGCCAGCGCCCTGCAAACCGAACCCGGCGTATACAACGAGACCGTCTTTCAGGGACTGGACTACGTACTCTACAAGGCCGGGCAGCTGGGACTCCACGTGCTCCTTCCTTTCGTTAACAATTGGGACGACTACGGGGGGATGAACCAGTATGTCCAGTGGACGCAGGGCGCGGCTCCTCCCGCCGACAGCTTCGTGACCGTCAACGGAACTCACTTCGAGGTGGCCGGTCTGCCGTACTACTACGCAGGCGCCAATTTCTGGTGTGGACTGAATCTCGGATCCGCCGGTCCGGGCGGAGACCGCTCCAGACTCGAGCGAGAGCTGGACCGTTTTGTGTCGTTGGGCATCAACAACCTTCGCGTCATGGCCGGCAGCGAGGGTCCCGACACGGAACCCTGGCGGATGGTGCCTTCCCTTCAGACCTCACCGGCCGTGTACGATTCCCTGGTTCCGGACGGTCTCGACTATCTTCTGGCGGAGATGAAGGAACGGGAGCTGCGCGCGGTCATGTGCCTCAACAACTTCTGGCCGTGGTCAGGCGGAATGGCTCAGTACGTCAGTTGGAACGGCGGCGGGTCCATTCCCTACCCACCACCGGAGCCGGGGGGAGACTGGAACGCGTATCAGGATTACGCGTCGGACTTCTATTCAAACGCGGGGGCAAAGGAGGATTTCCAGGATTACATCAGTTTCATCATCAATCACGTGAATCCGTACACCGGCTTGGCCTACAAGGACGATCCCACGGTCATGAGCTGGGAGCTGGGGAATGAGCCCCGGGGATTCAACAACAACGCCACGGCCTTCAACCAGTGGATCGACGATACGGCGGCCTACATCAAGTCCCTGGACTCAGAGCATCTGGTGACGACCGGCTGTGAGGGAGATACCCCGTGGCCCTCGTGGAACGGGCTGGACTTTACGGCCAATCACAACGGCCCCGACATCGACTACACGACCATGCACATCTGGCCGCAGAACTGGGGATGGTACGACCCCTCCAATCCGGGGGGCACCTATGCCTCGGCCGAGGCCAATGCCCGCTCGTATTTCAACACTCATGAGACGAAGGCATCGACGCTGGGCAAGCCAATGGTTCTCGAAGAATTCGGGCTGGCCCGGGATGGTGGTAGCTACGATCCTGCCTCGACCACCGTATGGAGAGATACATTCCTTGCAGCCATGTACGACGAAGTCTATGCCTCGGCATCCTCCGGCGGACCCGCCTGCGGAGACAACTTCTGGGCCTGGGGAGGGGAGGGACGGCCACTGGTACCCTACGGCAGCTACTGGAACGCCGGTGATCCGTGGATCGGTGACCCCCCCCATGAACACCAGGGTTGGTACAGCGTCTACGACATCGATTCCACGACCCTTTCGGTTCTATCTTCCCACGCCCAGAACATGGCCTCCCTCGTGGGCGCCGCCACGGGTCACGACGATTTCTACACCTATCCCCAGTGCAAACAGTGGTACAAAGACCATATCTCCGCCGTCCTCAATCGCGTGAACACGTTCAACGGCATCACCTACAAGGACGACCCCACCGTGTTTGCCTGGGAGCTGGCGAACGAGCCCCGCTGCACATCCGACGTCTCCGGGAACACACTTCAGGGTTGGATCGAGGAGATGGCGGCCTACATCAAGAGCCTGGATTCGCAGCATATGGTAACCACGGGTTCGGAAGGCTTCTACGGACCGTCGGGGCCGTCCCACAATCCCTACGGTTGGTTCGCCAACCAGGGCGTGGACTTTATCCCAAACCACCAGCCGGCGAGTATTGACTTCGGGTGTTTCCACGTCTGGCCCGATCACTGGAGTCTGAACTACGCTCAGTCGATGGCTTGGGCGGATGATCACATTGAGGACAGCGAGTCTCTACTGGGGAAACCGGTGATTCTCGAGGAGTTCGGGAAACACCGACCCCTGAGCACCCGAGACCAGTTCTACCAGGGCTGGTACGACGCCTTCTTCACCGATGCGGAGGCCGGCAAGGCTGCGGGTGGGACGAACTTCTGGATTCTATATCACGACGCGTATCCGGACTATGACGGTTTTGGGGTCTACTATCCCGCGGACACCAGCACCGTCAACATCATCATGACCGAAGCCCGAAGGATCCGGGACCTGTCGCAGCCGGTCCCCAACGAGGGCAACTGGGCATCCGCAGCCGTCTGCGACACCCTCTTCTTCGAGATCACCGGAGAAGTCCTGAGTCCCAGCGTGGCCCAGGTTTCGATCGTGAACGTGTCTCTCTCCCACACGGACGACTATGTGAAGGATGGTGATGAGGTCACGGTTGCCGCGACCGTGACCAGCCTCGATCCGATGTTCGGAATCGATGACATCAGGGCCGATCTCCAAGGGTTGGGTGGCGGAGCGTCGGAACCACCGGACGCATTCGTGGACGATGTTGCCACGTGGAGCGTTTCCAGCGTCGCGTGCAGTCCTTCGGACGGGATAGTCACGGTGACCGTCACCGCGACCGATCCAATACTGAAGGCCACGGCCCACGGGTACGATCAGATCACGGCGGACAACACGGCCCCGGCTGCTGTGAGCGGACTCGGCGGCGCCCCCCGGCACGAGGCAGTCGCCCTGTCATGGGATGACCCGACCAGTCTGGATACTAACTACTACGGGATCATGATTCGCTATGCCGGCAGTGGCGACTATCCAGTGTATGGATCGCCGGGGGCCTATCCGACGACACCCCTTGGGGGCGACGGGCAGGCGTTCGACGGAACCGGTCTGCAGACGAGCGCCATGCACACGATCTCCGGCCGGGACATTCTGTACTACACGGCGTTCGCGTACGACTGGGCCCTGAACTATGGACCGGCGGGCGGCGGCGGCCAGGACCGCTCGACCAACTACTGGCTCGGAGACGTGGCCGGGAGCTTTTCCCCCGGCAGTCAGGACTACGATGGCCTCGTCGATGCCAAGGACATCAACTCATTGAGCGCCGCGTACTGGAGCCCGTCCCCTCTTCTTTCCCCCCACAACGAGTGTGATGTCGGTCCGACAGACGACCACAGCGGGTTCGGAATCCCTGAACCGGACGATCTCGTCGACTTCGAGGACCTGATGATCTTCTCCCTCACGTACGGTGAAGTAAGCAAGGGCTCGGCGCCTCCTTTTGCGAAGTTGACCGGATCTCAGGAGTCCGGTCCGCATGTCCTCCGCCTGATAGCTGCAACGGAAGGACCACGGGACGGGTGTCTGGGAGTCACTCTGGGACTTGGCGGGAATCGGGATGAACTCAAGGGAGCCAGCGTGATCCTGATCTACGATCCATCCACGCTGGACTACGTCCGGACCCGCCTCAGCCCTGCGCTGGAGGCCGCCGGCGAACGCATCTTCTTCTGCGCCGCCGAGACCGGACCCGGAGAGATCCGGCTGGACCTGGCCGTCCTTGGAGCCGGGCGGACGATTCTCGGCACGGGCGATGTGGCCCACCTTGAGTTCCATACTGCAAACGGAGGGGCGTTGTCCATCCACATCGAGGATGCGGAACTCCGCAGCGCAGGCAACGCGCGTCTTCCCTGGGTGGCCGAGGATCTGTCCCTTCGGATTTCTGCGTCCCTTCCACCGGCAACTCGGCTGCTGGGAGCATGGCCGAATCCGTTCAACCCGACCACCACGGTCGCCTACAATATCTGCGATCCCCAGCATGTGGTACTTCAAGTCTATGATGCGGAGGGACGTCTCGTTCGGACACTGGTGGATGAAAGGAGAACCCCCGGTTTCCACTCAGTGATCTGGGACGGGCGGGATTGCAACGGGCATGAGGCGAGCAGTGGTGTCTATTGGGTCCGAGTGCGCGCGGGGGTCTACGACTCCGGGTGCAAGATCGTCCTCTTGAAGTGATCTTCGGCTGAGTTTAAGGAGTCATCATGAGACCCTTGCTTGTGCTTTGTGCCCTGGTTCTCTGCATCACTCCCTGTGGAGCGTCCCGGGCCGAGAACACCGGCTTCGTTCAGACCGACGGGGTGCAGCTCACGCTGGGCGGGGAGCCATACTACTACGTTGGGACGAACTATTGGTACGGGCTCAACCTGGCGTCCCTGGGCCCGGGTGGAGACCGCGATCGCCTTCACCGTGAGCTGGACCGCCTGTGGTCTCTGGGAATCCGCAATCTGAGAGTCATGGCCGGTTCGGAAGGTCCGGACACGGAACCCTGGCGGATGGTCCCCTCGCTCCAGATCGATCCCGGAGTGTACAACCCGCAGGTCCTGGACGGCCTAGATTATCTCCTGTCGGCCATGAACGATCGCAACCTGCGCGCGGTCATGTGTTTGACCAACTTCTGGCCGTGGTCCGGCGGGATGGCCCAGTATGTGAGTTGGAACGGCGGGGGTGCGATTCCCTATCCCCCACCCGAACCTGGAGGGGACTGGAACGTCTACCAGGACTACGCCTCGGATTTCTATTCCAATGCGGGGGCCAAGCAGGACTTTCGGGACCACATCGCCTTTCTCGTGAATCGGGTCAATCCGTATACGGGTCTCGCCTACAAGGACGATCCGACGATCATGACCTGGGAGCTGTGCAATGAGCCCCGGGGGTTCCACAACAACGCCGCCGCCTTCAACCAGTGGATCGATGATACGGCTGCCTATATCAAGTCCCTGGATTCGAATCACCTGGTGACCACCGGCTGCGAAGGGGACACACCGTGGCCTTCGTGGAACGGATTGGATTTCGACGTGAACCACGATGGCCCGGATATCAACTACGCAACCATTCACATCTGGCCGCAGAACTGGGGCTGGTACGACCCATCGAACCCCGGCGGGACGTATGACCCGGCTGAGGCCAATGCCCGATCGTATTTCAGCGACCACGAGGCCGAGGCGGTGACTCTGAACAAGCCCATGGTCCTCGAGGAATTCGGATTAGCCCGGGATGGTGGTAGCTACGATCCTGCCTCGACCACCGTGTGGAGAGATACATTCCTTGCAGCCATGTACGACGAAGTCTATGCCTCGGCATCCTCCGGCGGACCCGCCTGCGGAGACAACTTCTGGGCCTGGGCCGGAGAGGGTCGGCCTCTTGAGCCCTGCGGGAGCTACTGGGACCCCGGAGATCCGTGGATCGGCGACCCGCCCCACGAACACCAGGGTTGGTACAGCGTGTACGACTTGGATGGGACGACCCTGACCGTTCTGGAATCGCACGCCGATGACATGCTTGCGCTGATGCCGTGGACGGCTATCGAGGAGGAGCGCCCGTCCCTTGGAGAGCAGCGCACCGGGCACCTTGGGGTATTCCCGTCACCTAGTTCGGGGCAGGTTTCCATCTGTGGAAGACTGCCCAAGGGTTTTGACAATGGAAAGGTGGAGATCTATGACCTCAGGGGTCGGCGTGTCGGGAGCTACCGCTGCGCGGGCCCCCTGATCAGCATCTCCTGGCCTGGAGACGTCGAAGGCTTGGATGGACTAAGTTCAGGGGTCTATTTCGCTCGACTGTCCTGGGGTCAGGACTCCGTGTCGACCAAGTTCGTGTACTTGAAGTAGGATTCCAGAATTCTGACTGCAGAAGCTACAAGCCCTTGAGCTTGACTCGCAGGCTGAGACCGGGGTCCGCTACACCCTCAGGGAGCTCCCCGGTGGCGTAGAATCGCAGGTCTTGAACCCCTCCCCGCCCCGTCCCGGCAAGTAGGCCGTCTCGGCCTTGGATTATGCAGACGCTCACCTGTGTTTCGTCCGCTTCCGTCAACACACACGTGACTCCATCGGCAGGCACCTCAACCGCGTTCGGGGCCAGGAAGAGAGCCTCAACGCGCAGATGCCATTCGGGGTTGTTGGTCTGCACCTCCACAGATACCGTGTCGGTCCGAAACCGGCCCTCCACATCCAGAGCGTGAACATCAACCACATACTCGGTGCGAGGCAGGAAGATGACCGTGGGAAGCGCAGCGGATGCAGAGACACTGTTCTCCCGAGAGATGGGCCTCACGCCGCGACCCAAGTCGACCTCCGCCGGCGGCGGTCCGTCCGCCCCTCGACATCCAACGATCAGATACAAGAGGCTCAACATCGCTGCGACGATGCGGAAGGGGCTCTTCATGCTCAATTTCGCGGGTAGACTCACAACAGGTCAAACTCTTCGTAGGGGATCATCAGATAGGGAGTGATAAGGATCACGACTTCGGTTTCGACGGTTTCGGTGACGGTGTGGCCAAAAAGTCGTCCCAGCACAGGGATATCGCCCAAGTATGGGATGCGGTTTTCTTCTTTCCTTTCCTGCCGGTTTCGAAGCCCGCCGATAACGATGGTCTCCCCATTCATGACACGGATGCGGGTACTTACAGAACGTACGCTGGTTACAGGAAGGTCGCTCAGCCCGGTGGCAACCACATCGCTGACCTCGGTCTCGATATCGCTGGTAATTTCAGCCGAAGCCCCCACGTAAGGGGTAATCTTGAGGGTGATCCCCGTCGCGATCTTCTCCAGAGTGAAATAGGAGAAGGTGACTGATCCCTGGAGCAACGTGAAGAACGCTTCCCTCGCAATCCGAATTTCCGCCGCATGCCCTTCCGTGGTTGCCACCCGAGGGTTGGCCCGTATGTGGAGTTTGCCCTTCTGGGCCAGGCCGCGAATCGTGGCTCTCAAGTCCATCACCGACTTGATTCTTGTTAACCCTGCGACGAACAGTGAATCAAACGCGGCGGGCGCGAGTTTCGCCACCCTGAACGTCTGGTCTTCCCCACCACTGTCCATCCACGACCAATCGACACCGAGACTTCTCCGCACATCGGATCTCATCTCGACGACCATTGCATCGATCATGATCTGGGGACTTGGAAAATCCAACCCCGCAAGGTCATCCTCGAGAGCCTGGATGATGTTCCTCGGAGCCGTGACCGTAAGGGTATTGGTTTCCCCATCCACGCGAAGGTAGTCCATATAGAAGCTGGGGAGCATTCTGAAGGTTTCCTGAGCAGTCCGGTAACGGGGCTTGATTTGCCTGGTCTCGGTCAAGAGGGGGTAGGACGGGCTCTCCTTGATGGGGGCTCCGACCAGGTAGTAGTCCCTGGTCTTCTGGAATGTGAGACCAAGAGGAGAGAGAAGCCTCTCCAGTGCGTTCTCAAGAGATACGTCCCTTAGCTCGGCCGTGACGTATCCCTGGACCATGGCATCCGGTACGATGGACACGCCTGTCTGAGCGGAAATGTCCATCAGCGCTTGCCGGATGTCCGTCTCGTAGAAGACGTTCGTAACCAGGGGGCCCTGTTCTCCGGTACCTGCGCCCCCGTTCCACGCGGCCGCAGATGGATGGCTCACGCGCTCGCCGGGCGAAGCATCGGAGTCCATTTCGGGAGCGATTCCGGCCGCAGCGATCGCCACCCTGCACTCCTCTTCCTCCTCCGCCAGAGTCGGAAACTTGAACGGGCTTCTGGGATAGTACTTTCTCAGTAACGAATAGCAGCGCGCCGCCCTCAGGGGGTCGCCCATCCCCAAGCGCGCCGTACCCAGCAGATACAGCACCTCATCCATCCGATCCACCGCTCTGCCCTGCTGGCCGACGGACCGGAGCAGATCTGCTGCCTCTGCATAGGCGCCCTGTTCCAGGAGGAGCCTCGATTTCAGGATGGAGGTTTCCGCCAGGTCATAGGGAAGAGCGGTTCCTGGATCGGATTCCAGACGCCCGTGCGTGGACGCACATGACAGGCAGAAGCCCAGACAGAGAATGGAGATTTGTGCTCTCAAGCACGAATAGCGGAACTTCATCTGCTATTGCTCCCGCCCCATGAAACATTCAAAAATGAGATCGTCGCTCACGGCAGACTTCCCACCCATGCCAGCCACTTCCGCCCGTGCAGCCAGGCGGAAGATCCCTTTGTCCAAGAGTGGCATAGGCATTCTGAACTCGCGTGTACCTCCGGGTGGGAGTATGAAATCGCCCCGACGGCCGAACTGCATGGTCTGGATTCGCCGCTGGTCGTGCTCTCGCTCCACGATGATACTGCCTGTGATACTCGCCACGCGCCCCCCCACGTTCTCGAGCACGAGCACGGCAGCCGTGGGATTGGACGTCGCCTGTGGGCGTGTCATGTCCAAAGATTCAATACGGAGTTGAGGTGTCTTGGCTGAGGGCGGGACGGCAATCACGGGAATCCCCATCTCCACCTCGGAAAGGTATCCCGCCTCATCGACTCCTGCTGCTCCCGCAACCCGCACGGCGCACATCCCGAACGTGCCCGCGGTCCACTCCGGCTTGGTGACGGTCACGAGGAAACTCATGGAGGCATGGGGATTAAGACGAGCAGTCTCCGGCGAGACGCTGGCCCATTGTTTGTCCGGATCTGCAACCTCAGTGAAAGTCAGAAACCCGTTGGTCTCCTGATGGACGTCGACGACCGAGGCGCGGACATCGACAGCCACAGTGTCACGATTCTGGACTCGAAGGGTAAGCGTACGGGTTCCCCCTGTCGGCAGAACGGCCTCCAAGTAGGGGGGTTCTACTCGGAAATCAAGATCGAATTCCGACCGATCGAGGAGCCCGCCTGTCGCCACGGCGCCGGGCCGGGGTTTCGGGATCGTGATGTCGAACTTGCTCTGGGTTCGCCACCGTGCCCCCATGAGCAGTCGGACGTGCACGGTGTAGACCCCCGGAGTAGGGTTCTCGAGGAGTGGACACTTGACTTCCGCCGAGAGCCCGGGATAGAGCATTACCGGATTGCCCGCAGCGGTGATGGGAAGCTGCGCGCGAATGGGGAAGGATCGCTGGGAGCGGTAAAGCAGAATATCGCCTTCGAGAAAGGACTTCCCCTGACCCTTGTTGGCAACTTTGAGAAGCAGCCCCGGCCCCTCGTTCACCAAGTACGGGTCGTAGGAGAGGTCTTCCGCCTTCAGCTCCATCTTCATCGTACCTGGGATATTGACCTCGATCCTGACGCTCAATACCGGTTGGACAAGAATGACGATCCGCTCATCCGGCCTGTCGGCAAGCCTCTTGACCTGCAGGTACCCGAAATACTGACCCTGTGCCCCAGCGGGAATGGAGATCGAGAACGGCACGTCCATCGTCCCGTCAGGTGGGACCTCCACGTAGTCCTGGATCGAGACCCACCCGGCGCACGACCGGGCCCCATCGCCCTTTGGGACGGCCATCGCTCCGCCGCCACGTCGCATCCCCAGATCGAGCGCTGAGATCTCACAGCGACTCACCGATTGGGTGCCCGGGGCCATGATCGTGAGCTCGCTTCGGATGGTCTGGCCCGGAAGGCCGGAGAGTCCCTGCGAGGACATGCTAACTGCGAAGCCGGCCCTGTCCGCGTCCTGGCAGTTTGCAGGCGCGGCACACGCGAGGCAGTAAACCAAACAGAGCATCATGCCGAGCAGAGCCCGTTCGCGCGTTGTCATTGCCTTCCTCCGTGAGATACAATGCCCGGGGAGCAATCGCCCCCCGGGCATTGGAAGATCCCCCTCGGTTAGGGTGTGCTCTCTGTGAAGACCATATTGATGTGTGCCGTGTAAACGCCGGAGTCATCCGCTAGGCCCGAGCGCTCCACGCGAGCTTTGAATTCCACGGTTCCCTGACAGGACGCGTGGTAGTTGCCCCTTTTCATTCCTTCTGTCATGGGGAACGGCCACTGGTTCGGATAGAACGCGCTCTGATCGCCAGGAGTGCCGAAGTCGTCGTAACACTGGAACAGTGTCATGCTACCATCACTGTTCGCGTCCTGCGCGTAGGTACCCCCTCCGTCGAGCGGAATGGTTCCGCAGCTCCAACGGGCATCGCCATCGATGAAACCCCCGCCGATATTTCCATCCAAGCCTGTGTCTTTGTTGTTGGTGAATGCAATGGTGTACCATGTCGGAAGCTGATCGGTGTTGCTGGTCAGGTTCCCATCCGGAGTAACATCCCATTGCACATCGCAGTTGGACTCAAGCCAGAAGAAGGCCCCGTCGTAAGACTCATAGTAGCCTGTGGCGTACGGATCCTGGGACGACTTCGTGGCTGATCCGTACCCAGCCCGCAGTATGCTGCTGTACCAATCCCCAGTGTTGCTCATGTCCTGGACAATGTCGTTAAAGACGATGTTGTGGTCCGCGTCCGTGTTGTTCCAGTAGACGTTCGTGTAGCATCCGATAGTCAGTGTGATCGTGATGTCGTCGGGGGTCGTTCCGTTGGTTTCGTACACGGTCGCCCCAGCCGGAGCTGCCATCAGCAACACCAGCGCACTTGCAAGCACATACCGCAACATGCTACACTCTCCTTGGTTGCCACCGTGCAACCTGTTGGATCCGCCGCGCGATTGACAGGGGGCGGGACTGTCTGTGCTAGATGGCTTCCCGCGCCGGGGTTGGCGGATTCCACCGGTTCCCCTGCCCGGCCATGTCCTTCGGGGGGCCGGACTGTCCCCGTGCCGACCGGAAGGCCGGAAGGTTTGCGCTTCTACGAAGCCCCACCTCCTTTCGCCTCTCTGCGCCGGGACTCACTGGACCATCGTCCGGAGCCCCGCGCGTTCCCATGTTCATGACCTCAATGGACTCCGACTCTCAGAGCCCACTCGAGCTCACCAGCTGCAGGTTCGCCCCGTACTCGCCGGCGTGATCCTTCAACGTCACCTGCAGGGCGAGACGGAATACCCCCCGGAATACTCCCCGGCTGTCCTCTCCAGCCAGGAGAACATTGCTCTCCGCCAAGGACGTCCAGGAATGTGCTTCTCCCCTTGCGTTCACCTTTGCCCAGAGAACCCGATCCAGGGGAATCTCGTGCTCCTCGCTGCGGAAGGGGCTGCCCTCCAGCCGGATTTCCCAGTAGGAGGAGTTGGAAGCGATCATCACCTCGATGTCCGGCTCCACGTCGAATCTTCCCCAACCCGTTCCCGCCTGAAGCCGGAAACCGTTGCTCAACGGGGATACCATCGTGATTTCCGGAACTGTGACTTCAATCTCCACGCGCCTCTCTTGCCCCATCATCGTGGAAGTTTGGGGAACTCCCTCACCCAGAGAGCCACCCAACCCGATGAAAGGAATGAGCACCAACTCGCCACGGTATGTCCCGGGGACATCGAGCCAGGTCGGTTCGACTCCAAGCGTGAACGCCACCGCCAATGCTGACGCAGGCTCCCGGCTCTCGGCTACAATGACCCGATCCGCGAGCGGCAGCTGCCCGCCCGGGTTGGCTAGGTCGCTGATCCAGATCCGATCCTGTGCAAACACTCCCACCGGTCCCGCCAGAGGACCCAGTTCCACGGCTACTCCCCAACCGGGAAGTGCCGACTCCACGATCATGGTGACTTGTCCGCAAATGGCGGGGGGAGATTCCAGCCCTTCTCCCTCGGTGAGAGGCAGCATCTCGGACACTTCGAAAGCTTCCGCATCCGGAAGGATCCGAACCAGTTCGATCACGGGTTCCTGCAAACTCGCTGCGGTCTCTACTTCCTGGGCACAAACGCTGGTGGCAAGGCAGAGAATCCACAACACGCCCAGCATGGTCGCCCGGGTGACGATGCCCGTCCCATTCTCGCCGGTCGCCGGTCCCCCGCCCCCCACCACACCACCCCGGCCAGCGCCCAATTCTCCAAGAGCTGATATTCGCATCTCAGAAACCCTCCGAATCGTGATCCGCCCGACCGATGCACCGCGGTCCTGTCGCCGACCGGACTTGCTTCTACAGCTATAGGCCCAGGGTCCGGTGATTTACCAGGTGGCACACGTACAGTCCCGGGGCAGCTTTCCGGCCCATGTCATCGGTTCCGTCCCAGATCATATGGTGCCAACCCATGTTTTGCGGCTCGGACACAAGAGTCCGCTGTCTCTCCCTCTCCATGTTGTACACTGTGAGGGTCACTTGCCCGGGCATTGCCAGGTAGTAGCTGATATGGAAGTGGAACAGGATAGTTGCCCGATCAAAGGACGTGAGAGACGGTGGACTCACGGCGCCGCGCGATCGGCCGGCCATCGGGAACGTAAGCGGATTCGGATAGAACACGCAAGAGCCACCCCCAGCATTAGCCATGAAAGAAATGGTGAACCACGAATCAAGCCTACCGCTGTCTGCCAGGAATCCGCTGGGGCTCACCAGCCCGGCCGCATTCTGATCCAGTGATTGCTCATCCTCTGGAAACGTTATATCGGAGCCCCCCAGCCACTGATCCCTGTCGGCTCCACCAAGATCTTCCAACCAGCCCTCTGCATTGGTACTATCCAGAACCTCTTCCTGGACGAACGTGAGACTCCCGATGGTCAGAGTCATGAGAATATCAGGGTACCTGGGGTTCGTCTCGTATACCGTTGCCATGGCGGGCGCGGTCATCAAGATGACCAGCACGCATGCGAGGATAGGACACCTGCACATCGTACGATCTCCCGTGTTGCCGCGAGGGGCAACCGTTTGAGCGTTCCTACTCACGATTGACGAACCTGTTGGACACCTGGGAAAGGACGACACCGAACTGAATGATAACAGGGAGGGATCGGAAACGGGCGCAGGGCAGTTGTCCCAGAGGCGATGTCTTTCCCGCTTCACGGCCATCGACAGTCGCATACGCTAGCCCCCGCTCGGGGTCAGATGTCCCAGCTCAAGAATGCTTGGGACGGCAGGGATGAGGTTCCCTTGCTTCTCGGTTGCGATACTAGAGATCAAGTATGCTTGCCAAGAAACCCCGATCCCGGCATGTACTGCACCGAGCGACCGATACTTTAGCAGTACAGGCGATCGTTGTCAAGCAAATAATAAATAATCTAGTGGTCCACTTTCTCGATAGGCCACCTCTGCTTCTGCTTTGAATACTATCTACTTGCTGTATAATAACTCCTGAATATCTGAGGCATGCTTGAGCTTCCGTCATGCAGTCGATTGGACCGGTGATACCGGGGCAGTGGGAAAGGGAAACCCTGACCCGCAGAGTAACCGTCACTCGATAGCAAAAGGAACCTAACGCTATATCCCGCAACCTATTGCAGGTAGCAGCCCGGGGCGGCTTGCAGGCAATGCGCGCCGGGCTTTGTTCGCTTTGTCCAGTAAAAATCCCCGCGCGTTCAAATAGGTACTTGACGTGGAGGCTGATCTTCTGCTATAATACCTAATTGGAAAGTGCATAAGCCCTAAGTAAGGAAGTCCCTGACCCTCGCGCAGGAGGTACACTGTGAAGTATGCTCTCTTTGCATGCCTTGCCGCGGCACTGACGCTCGCGCCACAGGCAGGTCTGGCACAGGACGGCCAGTATGTGATGGACTACTGGGGATTCACGGATCAGCAGCCAACGACAATGAACGGTCTGGGATTCGTCGACGACATCGCGCCACCGTTCATCTGGGATCCCGTCACCTTCCAGTACACCTGGCTGATGGACAGCGTCACTCTGGACTCGATGTACACGGATGAGTTCGGATGTGAGCACTACTTCTACTCCGGTGGAGTCTACGAAGTCTACGAGGACATCTCGTGGAACGCGATCTACGACGACAGCGGTGAGAACTGCTCTATCAGTGATCCGAGCACTTTCACGGATGGAGAGCTCTACCTGCTTGGCAACATGCTATCGTTGACGCTCGAGTACTTCCCGGCATACCTGATGGGCAGCTACCAGGGAACCCTGGATCTCGTTGGTGGATCGCACCTGGAGGACATCCCTGAGCTCCTGAGAAACGGCTGGACCTTTGGCGGTGTCACGGGCGAGCAGCGCATCTGTATTCCGGATGGATACGACTATCGCGCTGACGGCCAGCTCTTCCTGTACGAAGACCCGACGGCGACGGAAGAATCCACTTGGGGCGGCGTGAAATCGCTGTTCCGGTAAGATGACTGACAGGAGGTTGGGAATGAGAATCGGTATGGTTTTCGTTGTAGTTGTCGGGTTGCTGCTGAGCGCGGGTCCCATTGTCGCTGAGCAGTACCTCTTCGATTACTACGGTTTCTCCTGGGAGGAGAGCAACCTCCTCCAGGAAGTGGGGTTTATTGATCAGATCATGCCCCCGCTCACGGCGGATCTGGTGAACTACCAGTACACGTTTGCCTGGGTCGATCTGAACATCGACTCCGCCATCCCCATGGGCCCATACTGGCGCTACACTTACGTAGGAGGCTCTTTCCGGGTCTACGAAGATGCGTCGTTCAACGCGTGGTATGACGACTCCAATTGCCCGAGTCTCACGCTCATCAGCGACCCGTCCACGTTCACAGACAGCGAGCTGTACCTGGAAGCTGTGGTCGACACGATCATCCACATGTACAATTCCATGACCAAGATCGGTTCTTTCTCAGGCACTATCTCGTATGTCGGCGGGACGCACCTCGGTGAGATCCCGCTCGGTTTCCGGGACGGCACCGTGTTCGGCGGTACAACCGCCAACCCCCTGGGCTGTATTCCGGTCGGGTGCGACTACCGGTGGGATGGGCAGGCGTTCTCCCTGGAGCAGCCTGTCGGAGCGGAGCACAATAGCTGGGGGGCTGTGAAGTCCTTGTACCGGTAGGTCCCGCACTGGTCCTTCCGGTGATTGTCATCTGAACGGCATACTGCAGGCGCCGCTCGTCATCGATGCGGCGCCTGTGTTTGTCGTTCTACTTCCTAGAATAGACGCAACGCGACGAGAACCACAACGGCCAATCCCAGACTCATCTTCGTGGAGAGGCCGAGCATCTTCCCGACAAAGGCCCCGAATCCCGCCCGGGCCGCTTCCGCCTGGCGCCGCTGGTAGATGAACTCAAAGAGGAAGGCCAGTACGAAAGCTCCCGCAAAAGCACCGATCACCGTTCCGACCAGGGGGATCATTCCTGTGCCGACGATAGCTCCGGAAACCCCACCCACAAAAGACCCCACCGCGCTCCATCTCGATCCTCCGTAGCGGACGCTGGTGAAGGTCCCGAAGAGGAACTCAAGGAGCTCGCCGAGGAGAATCAGCCCGCCGACCAGCAGCAGGAACTTCCACCCGATGACGCTCCACCCCGTGGAGATGGCGTAGACGACTACAGCTCCCAAGGCGATGAAGTTCCCGGGCAGGCCGAAGAAGCTAGTGAAAACCGCCACGAGAAGGCCCAAGAGGAAGAGGATGTTGAGGAAGATTGTCACTTGGCCTCTGGCTATCCCTCCGTGACCTCGACAGGTGCGAGGCCAATGTGCAGCCCCTGCAGACTGGCCGACAGCAATTCAGCCTCACCGACGATCTGCGTCTCCGACCGCGATTTCTCGGGATGTTTCCGGTTCTTCCAATCGTACGCTTCCTTGAACAGGATGTCGATCATCATGGGCTCGTCGTTCTTCAGCGCCAGATCCAGAATCGTGTTCAGTCCCCGTTCCCCTGGAGCGAGCAGCAGAACCATCTTCCACTTCCCGGCGTCGAGGACCCAGCGGTCCCCCTCCCTCAGAGGCTTGCCGGCGATGGCAATCACCTGGCCGACGAACTTCTTGAACGTGGTATCGTCATCGTACGCAAACTCGGGCGCTCTCCGGATAGTGCCCGGTTCGCCCTTGGATGAACGCTCGGGCATTCTCTTCAGCAGATCGAGTCTCCCCACGAATTTCATCTCGAAATCAACCAGCAAGACCTCATCGAGGATCATCATCTTGTCCACGTGAACCCGGCCGTCGTGCGCGCTCATCTTGAAGACCGGGGCCGACTGCATTTTCCTGGCACGTTTGAAAAGATCCTTGAGGTTCGTCACGCCATCCAGGTGAATGCGGTAACCACCGGGCAGGACCATGTCGGAATGGCCTGTGTAGAGAACCTGCGGCACCGCCAGCGACTTGAGGTGGACGAAGTTCGGCATGAACAGTTTTTGTACGGCATTCTGCTGGACCAGGGGTCTCTTGGACTGCCGCATCACCTCGCCGAGCGTGGCCGAGGTGTAGCTGTCGCCCACCTGCACCAGGGCGATCCAGACCGCCGCGAGGACAACAATGCCAATCACGATCGCAATGGCGACCACCCGGGCAATCGCCCCCACCCCCCATTCGGTGACCGGCTTGTGCCGATTCATGATCATCCGAACATAGTCCTGTTCCTCCGGACTCTCCTCGCCACCGGCCCCACCGGCTTTCTCTTTGCTCTCATCCACCATCGTACTTCCCTCCTTCCCCGCAAGCACATCACGGACCGGGAGCTATTCTGCTGAAACGCCCCGGGAAATGCAAGACAATCCGAAAGATATCCACTCAATACATCCGGATGGCAGTATCTGAAACCGGTGAGAAAAGCAGATCAGGAAAACCGAGGTTGCAAGTGTCTTCCAGGCCGGGTCAGAACAATCCCCCGGTTGCGGAATTCCTGAGCGATTCGGGAAACGACTTCCTCCTCCGAAAGCCCATCGGTCTGGACCCGGAATTTCCGGCCGGTCCAGTCGGCATACCAGTCTTCGTAGAGATCCGCAATTTCCTCCAGGTACGGGTTGTCGGGAGAGAGAAGCTCCCTCTCCTGCTCTCTCCCTCGCCTCGCAATCCTGGCCCGAAGATTGGACGGAGCGGCGGACAGGAACACCATGACCCGGGGATCGGCAATTCCTTCGATTTCCGTTCTCACCAGTTCGGTGAGGGAATCGAACTGACCTGCGGTGAGGAGTCCGTAGTTGAGGTTTCGACGCGAGAAGATGCGGATGTCGTCCCACGGATGCCTCTCGATCACGGCCCGGATCCCTTCCGCGGCAATGCGCTTCAGTATCGTGGAGCGCTTCCGGATAAAGTGAACCTGCGTGTCATAGACATCCCGCCGAGCTTCTTCCACGGCTTTCCGGGAGATGGGATCGGTCCGGTCCTTGAGATTGTTGAAGAGCTCCACAGCGCGGTAGTACCGTGCAAGCACATCGCGGTCCACTGGCGAGCTGTCTACGTCTTCCTGGAAAAACTCGTAGTCGCTCAGTTCCGCCACGCGGAATCCGATTGTCGACTTGCCGCTGGCAATCGGCCCTGTGATCACGAGGAACTCTGACGAATCCATAGAATGCCTGACCCCGTGCTAGCCAGTTGACGGCACCCACCCGGTCACCAAGTAGTTCGTGTGCAGTCCAGACCCGGACGCCGCCATGCGGTCTCCACTCCCAAGTGTGCCCCTTTCCCCCATGTGAGGTCAAGCCCTGAGTTAGCCTGCGTAATGCCGCCGCGAATTGACTTTACAACCCGACGGCTATCTCAGATACTGCTACTGTACGGCGTCGATGCAACCGGAAACCTGACCAGGCAGGAGTACACAACATGCTCAAGACTTTCTATCTCAAGCACGTCAAGGCGGAGGATGCGAGAAAGCGTATCGAGAATCTGGGCCTGGTTTCCTACTCCATCCAGATCGACACCGACGAGCGCCTCAACGCCATCACCGTGAACACACCCCACCAGGACCTCCTCAGCCAGATAGAGCAATTCATCGACAGTATCGATGCCGACTCCCCGCCGCCGATTGACAAAGCGCAAGATCCTGTGGTATAATTCAGGCTGGGTTTTGTCTGCCGAAAATCACCTAACATGAAACGCAAGGAGGAAATTGATGCCATTGCCTCCCGGGTTCGTGCGCTCGTGCGCGCCGGCCGTGATCGTTGCCGGACTCTCGCTGGTACTGGTCGCAGCTGTTCCCGCAGCTGCCACAGTCGTGACCCACACGTACACCTTTTCTGAGCCCATGATAGAGATCCGGGACGGCTACACCTACGTCCACATGGAAGGCCTCCAGGAAATTGCCAATCCCGGTGAGCCGCTTCTTCCGATCCAGGGAGCCCGGCTTCTGCTCCCGCCAGGCGAGGAAGTTGTGCGTATTGAGGTTGTGCCCGGAGTTCGGGAAATCCTGCCCGGCGAACACCTTGTGGCCCCGGGACAAACCGAGTACCCGCTGAGTCAGGCAGGACCGTTTAACCCCACCCTGCCCAACCCGCGGATCTACGGGTCGGCCTTGGCCTTCCCGTCCGAGCTGGGGTTCTACGTGACCACCGAACGTGTGAGAGGCTACGACATCGCCTTCGTCCGCCTCTACCCGGTGGAGTACACACCTGCAACGGGCACTCTGGCATACTACAGCAGTCTGGACCTGAGGGTCGTGACATCTCCGTCCACCGTTGCCGCGGAGCAGGCAGCCATGTTCCGCGCCGATGACCGCACCCGGGATCGTGTCGCCAGGCTCATAGACAACCCCGGTGCCGAGTACGCCTACGTGGATCCTGCGGGTCATCACAAGGGCGGCGAAAGAAACGGGGACTCCTATCCATACCTCATTGTCACTGACGATTCCTATGTCTCCATCTTCCAGGATCTGGCCGACTTCAAGACTTCGAAGGGACTGCGGACAAAGATCGTCCGCGTGGACAGCCTGACGGCCAACGTGGGCGGGAACGACGATCAAGACCGGATCCGGAACTACATCATCGAAGCTTACCAGAATCTCGGAACCGAATACGTCCTTCTCGCAGGAGACGATGAGATCATCCCCCATCGCGGGCTCTACGGATACGCCGGGTTCGACGAATACGACATCCCTGCAGACCTGTACTACGGCGGCCTGGACGGCAACTGGAATGCCGACGGCGACAGCCGGTGGGGCGAACCGGCGGAGGCCGATCTGATTCCCGAGGTTCACGTGGGTCGTGCGCCGGTGGACAACACAACCGAGGCAGCCAACTTCGTCTTCAAGACTCTCAAGTACCAGCAGGATCCCGTGATCTCCGAATGCGGCAACCACCTCGTGGTGGGCGAGCTGCTATGGGACGACCCCACCTGGGGCGGGGACTACATGGAGGAGCTCCGTCTCGGGGCCTCGACGCACGGTCATACAACAGTCGGACTGCCCAATCCTTCCGAGGTGGACACTCTCTACGATCGCGGTCCATCCAACCCCACGTGGGACAAGAACGACATAATTCCACTCATGAACGCCGGCCTTAACCAGATCCACCACCTGGGCCATTCCAGCAACACCTACACTCTGCGCATGGTGAACAGCGACGTCGATACCCGTTTCACCAACGACGGCGATAACCACAGCTTCTTCATCATCTACACCCAGGGGTGCTACTGCAACGCATTCGACAACCGCCAGTCCAACGGTAGCTACACCAGCGACGCCATCTCGGAGCACTTCGTCACAATCGAGGACGGAGCCGTGGCTTTTGTCGGCAACACGCGGTACGGCTACGGCGCTCATGAAAGCACCAACGGTTCCTCGCAGCGCTTCCATCGCCAGTTTGTGGATGCCATGTTCGGGGAAGGAATTTTCAGCATCGGTGCAACCAATGATGACTCGAAGGTGGATGTCATCCCGTTCGTCGACATGGCGGTCAATCGCTGGTGTTACTACCAGATCAATGTGATGGGCGATCCGGAGCTGCCCATCTGGTCCGATGTGCCCACCGCCCTCACCCTCACCCACGATGGAAACTGCTGGGTCGGCCAGAACGAGTACGAGGTCGTCGTCACCTCTGGACGGGGGCCCGTCGCGGATGCCTTGGTCTGCCTGAGTAGCGGGGATGGTGACGTCTACGCTGTGGGCAGAACGGACGAGGCGGGACGGGTGTACCTGGACCCAAGCCCGACTGCTCCAGGGACGGCGACCCTGGTCGTATCCGCCCAGGATTACCTTGTCGCCGAGGATACCGTGACGATCCAGACTTCGAACGATCCCTACGTGATTGTGTCGAACACAGTGGTGGACGACGATGGCAGTGGGCCCAGTTCCGGAGACGGAGACGGCTCCATCGAGGCGGGCGAGACCATCGAGCTGGATGTCGAGCTGGAGAACGTCGGGGAAACAGGGATGACAGGCGTGTGGGCTACCCTGGCGCCGGCGGACTCCTTTGTTCAGGTATCCTCCGACACCTCCCTCTACGGAGATCTTCCGGCCCATGGGACCAGCTATGGGAATCCTGTCTTCATCTTCACCGTGGGAGACCGTTGCCCCGACGGCCACGAGATCTCCTTTGATCTCACCATCAACGGCAGCCGTTCGCACGGCGTGCGGCACCTGTTCTTCGAAACAGCTGCTCCAAGGATCGAGATGCTGAGCTACCAGTTCTCGGACGTCGGCTCGGGCAACGGGGACGGGTGCCTCAGCCGCACGGAAACGGTGGATCTGGCAGTCACGGTCGAGAACACCGGCGGTAACAAGGCTGTCGGCGTTGTGGGAACCCTGCTTCCGGGCAGC
>JAGLYR010000260.1 GCA_023132135.1 Candidatus Eiseniibacteriota bacterium
ACAATAGAGAATAGATCCCGGACAAAAGCATCATAGAAACACATTCACACTTCTCTATTGCGGTCTATTGTCTATTTTCTATTTTCCTGTCCGACAACGCACTAGCACATCGCGGGCATACCCATTCATGCATAATGCAAGTTAGCCCCTCACCCACTCGCGTTTCCCAGTAGCTCGTCCAGTGTAGCAACCAGCAAGGCAAGTGGCAGGCCCACAACGTTGTAGAAGCAGCCGTTGACCGAACTGATGAACAGGCCGGCGCGCCCTTGCGCACCATAGGCCCCCGCCTTGTCGAAGGGTTCGCCCGTCTCCAGGTACGCATTGATCTCCGCTTCCGAGATGGGCCGGAACGTCACATCTGTTGTAGCGTGAGCGGACACCGAGCGCCCGGTCTCGGCGTCGACCAGCGTGATTCCCGTCACCACCTGGTGTGTCCGGCCGCCGAGTCGCGTGAGCATGCTCCGGGCTTCATCCCGGGACCGGGGCTTCCCCATCAGTTCCCCATCCAGCACCACGAGAGTATCGGCGCCCAGAACAATTCCCCGGGAAAGGCCGTCGGCCACCGGTTCCGCCTTCGCGCGCGAGAGCCGGCGGGCCAGCTCGTCAGGACACTCGGTCACCTCAATGGATTCGGCTATCCCCGGAATCCGGACCTCAGCCAAAGCCCCGACGCTTTCCAACAGAACCCGCCTCCGGGGAGACGATGAGGCCAGGATCAGCTTGGGCCGCCCGATCCACATCTCCACGCTGGTGTTCGCAGGATCTTCCATCCGCACGTCAGGCCTTCTCCAGAATCACGGTGACAGGACCGTCGTTGTGAATCTCCACCAGCATCTTCGCCTGGAAGACGCCTTCTTCAACATCCAGGTTCATCCGGCGCAGCTCGTCGATAAACACGCGGTACAGCCGCTCGGCCACGTCGGGCGGCGCCGCCTGGGCAAAGCTGGGCCGCCGGCCTCTGGCGCAGTCGGCCAGAAGCGTGAATTGGGACACCACCAGAAGCCCGGTACCCAACTCGCGCGCGGAGAGATTCATTTTCCCGGTATCATCCTCGAAAATCCGCAGGTCCGCGCACTTGCCTGCAAGCCAGTGGGCCGATGACTCTGTGTCTCCCTCGGCAACCCCCACCAGGAGCATCAGGCCGCGCCCGATGCGCCCGCAAACCTCCCCATCGACGGAAACGCTGGCACGACTCACTCTCTGGACAACTACTCGCATGCTACGGTCCTCGCCCCCTCGCCCCCTCGCGCTCACACCCTCCGCACGCGCGTGACCCCCTTCACACCACTCGCCGCTTCCAGAACGCGTTTCAGATGCTTGGCGCTTTTCACCTCAACCAGGAATCTGCCCTCGAACGTGGCCTGGTCCCCGGAGATGCTTACTGAAATCATGTTCGTCTCCAGATCGGAAATAGCTTTGGAAAGATCCGCCAGCAGGTTCGGCCGGTCGTTCCCAGCGACCACGATCCCCACGGGATAGCGATCCGTTGCCCCAGGGGCCCACTCAGCCCCAATCCGCCTCTCGGGTTCCTTCAGCATCTGGAAGGTGTTGTGGCACCCGACCCGGTGGATCGTGATCCCGCGCCCCCGCGTGATGTACCCCACAATGGGTTCGCCGGGAACCGGCTGGCAGCAGTTGGCGAACCGCACGAGAACGCTGTCCGCGCCTTCCACGCAAACCCCGCGGGCCTGAGACGGATCGCGGGCGCCGGTGGCGGCAACCACCCGCTTGGGCTTCTCCTCCCTGCCATAGATGCAATCCACAACGTGGCGCGCGGTGAGGTCTCCCGCCCCAATGCTCCCGTAGAGATTCCGGAGGTCCTCGTAGCCCATTTTCCCGGCCAGTGCATGCAGTTCCGCAGACGATGGCTTGGCAAGACGACGCTTTCGGAACATGTCCTCCAGTGCCCGCCGGCCCTGGGTGGCCGAGTGTTCGAGGCCTTCGATTCGAAGCCAGCGCCGGATCTTGCTTCGGGCGCGTGGGGTCCGGGCCATCTTCAGCCAATCGCGCGACGGCCGCGCCGATGGAGAAACGGAAACCTCCACGGTGTCGCCGCTCCTCAGCTCGCGCTTGAGAGAAACCATCCGGCCGTTGACCTTGGCCCCTGCACAGTGAAGTCCCACTTCGGTGTGAACCGCGAAGGCAAAATCGATAGGCGTTGACCCTTTCGGTACCCTTTTCAGCTCCCCCTTGGGCGTGAAGACGAAAACCTCGTCGTGGAAAAGATCCATCTTCAGGAAATCCATGAACTCCTTGGGATCCGTGAGGTCCTTCTGCCACTCCAGGACCTGACGGAGCCATTGCATCTGTTCATCCAGTTCCCTGTCGCCTTTCCCTTCCTTGTAGCGCCAGTGCGCGGCAATTCCGTAATCCGCCGTCCGGTGCATCTCGTGGGTACGGATCTGGAATTCCACCACTCGTTTCCTGGGACCAACGATGGTGGTGTGTAGAGACTGGTACATGTTCATTTTCGGAGTCGCGATGTAGTCCTTGATCCTCTCGTGGACCGGCCGGAAGAGTGTGTGGATCACGCCGAGCGCATGATAGCACTGGGGAACCGTATCGCAGACCACACGGATGGCGAACAGGTCGTACATCTCCTCAAAGGGAACATCACGGCCCGTCATCTTGCGGTAGATGCTGAAGAAATGCTTGGGGCGTCCCTGAATCTCGGCCTGGATGCCCTGTTCCTCCAGGGCCTGTCGCACGGGAAGCAGCACCTCAGCCACGTAGGCTTCCCGCTCCTCCAAGCTCAAGGCAACCCGATCGGCGATTTCCCGGTAGAGATCCGGCTCCAGGTACTTGAAGGAGAGATCCTCCAGTTCCCATTTGATCCGCCCAATCCCGAAGCGGTGCGCCAAGGGTGCGTACACGTCCGCCGTCTGACGGGCAATCCGGCGCCGGTCGGGCGGATCCAGGAACTCCAGCGTGCGCATGTTGTGCAGGCGGTCCGCCAGTTTGATGAGGATCACTCGGATATCCGTAGCCATGGACAGCAGCATCTTGCGGTAGTTCTCGATCTGCCGTCTCTCCCTGGAGCGGACCGAGAACCCGCTGATTCTCGTGACACCGTCCACGAGGTTGCGGATTTCCTCGCCGAACTGTTCCCCGAGTTCATCCAGCGTCACCGGGGTATCCTCAACCACGTCATGGAGCAGTCCCGCCGCGATGGTGGTGGGATCCAGCCGGAGGCGGGCCAGGATCTTGGCCACTTCGACGCAGTGGACTACATAGGGATCTCCCGACCGGCGCTCCTGTCCATCGTGGGCATCCCTGGCAAACTTGACCGCGCGCTGAACCAGGTCATCCCTGGCGTACGGAGCATTCTTGCTCAGCCACTCAAGAAACGAGTCTGTTTGCGCTGGGGGGGGCACGGTCATCCCTGAACCTCGGAGCAGAAGATAAATACCTAGCCTGGACTATGCACGAATCCGGGAGGATTTGTACACAGTC
>JAGLYR010000261.1 GCA_023132135.1 Candidatus Eiseniibacteriota bacterium
ATACGGGGACAACTGTAGGGTCGGGTGGCACGATCCTTCGGACGACGGATGGCGGGGCCACGTGGGTGAGTCAATCGAGTGGTACGAACAAGACCCTCCGCGGCGTTTGCTTCACGGATGCGAATACGGGGACCGCCGTGGGGGAGAATGGCGCGATCCTCCGCACGACGGATGGCGGAGCGACCTGGGTAAGCCAATCGAGCGGTACGAACAACACCCTCTTGAGCGTTTGCTTCACGGATGCGAATACGGGGACAACTGTAGGGGCGGGCGGCACGATCCTTCGCACGACGGGTGGAACAGAGTAGCTCTACGAAAGGTTAGCGGCTTCAGGGGACGTAGTCAGCTTTGTCAGCTTATTGCGCTGTCACCGGAACCACCTGTCCACATCTGATTGGCCAGGGGGATTTTCTTCAATCCGGCGGACGGCCGCTGAGACTGCCTGCCGGCTGACACCAATTGCCTGGGCGCGCTTGCGCCCATTCGGCGCCCCCGTGCCTGGCACGGGTTTCCTATTCCCACTGTCAATGTGGCTGGCGTCCCGAGAAGTATCAGCGAAGTGTGAAATAGGTATACTGTCCCCGGGGCCGGGTCATGAAAAAGGCCGGGATCCCGAGCTGGCCGACACTCGTGAGAAATGCGGGCTAGGTGGCGCAGCCCGTGAACCCAGCAAAAGGTCTTTACCAGCCCCTCTCCCCCATCTATACTCCGAGTGTCCCTACATCGCGCTATTCACCCAAGGAGCAAGCCCTTGACCGCCTCGGAGTTCATCCGCAAGTGGAAGGACGTCACCCTCTCGGAACGCTCCGCCTGCCAGCAGCATTTCCTGGATCTCTGTGAGCTCTTTGAACATCCCAAGCCCGTTGAAGTCGACAAGACCGGGGAGTCCTTCACGTTCGAGAAGGGCACTGAGAAACACGGCGGCGGCAAGGGTTGGGCGGATGTGTGGAAAAAGGGCTTCTTCGGCTGGGAGTACAAGCGGAAACACGCTGACCTCCTGAAGGCCTACGATCAGCTTCTCAAGTATCACAAAGAGGCGCTGGAAAACCCTCCCTTGCTGGTCGTCTGCGACATGAACATCATCGAGATCCACACGAACTTCACCGGCACCCCGTCGAAGGTCTATCGCATCACTCTGGAAGAGCTGACGGACTCGGACAAATTCGACGTCGTCCGGTCTGTGTTCCATGATCCCGAGAAGTTGAAACCCGGCGTTACCCGCGAGGTCGTGACCCAGGAAGCCGCCAAACGGATCGGTGAGATCGCCCAACGCCTCCGCAAGCGAGGCGAGGATCCTCATGAGGTTGCTCTTTTCCTTGACCGGATCGTCTTCTGCATGTTCGCCGAGGATATTGATCTTCTGCAAAGCGGGCTGTTTACGAAGTTGCTTGGGAAGGCGAAGGATGCTCCTGACCGGTTTCGCAAGATGGCGGAGCAGCTCTTCGGTGCTATGGCGACAGGCGGCGACTTCGGAATGGACGAGATCCGTCACTTCAACGGGTACTTGTTCATAGACCCGACGGTGCTTGGCCTCGACAACAACGACATCCACCTGCTCCTCGACGCGGCCAAGCTGGACTGGAGTGCCGTCGATCCGTCGATTTTCGGGACTCTGTTCGAGCGTGGTCTGGATCCAGACAAGCGGTCGCAGCTCGGCGCGCACTACACGAGCCGGGAGGACATCGAGACGCTCGTCGAACCAGTAGTCATGGATCACCTCCGCCGGAAGTGGCGCGAGAAGCAGGGGAAGATCCAGATCATCCTCGACAAGATCAACGCGAAGAAGAAGGATGGCAGTCGCAAACTCACTCCGGCGACCATCAAGAAGAACCGCCAGAAGGCAAATGGCCTTGTCCACGACTACCTTACTCATCTTTCCAGCGTCAAGGTGCTCGACCCCGCCTGCGGCTCGGGCAATTTCCTCTATGTCACTCTCCAGAAGATGAAGGATCTGGAGAAGGAGATCTGCCTGTGGGCGGAGGACAACGGGCTGGGTTCCTTCATCCCCCTCGTCCATCCCCGCCAGCTCCACGGCATTGAGATCAATCCCTACGCCCACGACCTCGCGCAAATGACCGTCTGGATTGGCTACATCCAGTGGATGCGAGCGAACGGGTATGGCCTGCCCAACGATCCTGTTCTCGAGTCCCTCCACGGCAACTTCCAGAACCGCGATGCGATTCTCGATCTCACGGATCCGGAGAATCCCAAGGAGCCAGGTTGGCCGGATGTGGATTACATCATTGGGAATCCGCCGTTCTTGGGGCGTAGTAAGCTACGGTTAGAGTTGGGAGACCACTACCTAGATCATCTCTTCGTCTTGTATCGTGGTCGGCTGCCCGAGTCTTCAGATCTCTGCTGCTACTGGTACGAGAAGGCAAGGGCAGAGGTCGCGAGGGTACCGCGACTCAGAGCGGGACTCCTCGCGACCCAAGGGATTCGCGGAGGAGCCAACAGGCGAGTCCTCGAGAGGATAGATGAAGTCTCACAGATCTTCTTTGCGGAGAGTGACCGCCCGTGGATACTCGATGGAGCGAATGTGCATGTTTCTATGGTTGGTTTCGGTGGTTCAGGCAGCAAGGTTGCCGTACTGGACAGTCAGACAGTGTCAAGGATAAACCCGAATCTCACATCCTGTGCCGATATCTCCAAGGCCAGACCTTTGACCGAGAACAAGGGCATTTGCACCCGAGGTTCCCAGAAGCGTGGTGCTTTTGACGTCACCTTTGCTGAGGCCTGGACATGGTTGAGTGACTCGCCCAATCCAGGAGGGTTGCCGAACTCGGATGTTGTCGTGCCATTCTGGAATGGAATTGATCTCACAAGGCGTACGAGGGACATCTGGGTTGTTGATTTCAGTATTCTGGGGACATAACACCGATTTCTAGTCCCTCTGCTTCGGAACCCGCCCGGCCTTGCCTTTTGTGAGATCTCGACCTGTGAGCTTCTCGACCAGCTTGGCGAACGAACCCCTCGCTGCGTCACGTGGTGCGGGTAGTCTGGAACAACAACACATGCGATTCCCGCCATGCTTTCACTCTACCGCCCCTACCTACCCCCGTCCACCCTGAAATCAGTGTTATGTCTCGAATGGCACCCAAGAGCCACCGCGTGACAGAACTTGCGTGAACCGATGAGTAGAGGTAACATGGCTCTGACAAACCAACGAGACCTTTCGAGCATGCGAACCATGCCGACACAGGTAACATTGCAATGAGGGCACTTCCGCCATCCGTCATTCCCACCGCACTCCTGATCGTGTTCGTAACCCTGCCTCCGAGCCCCGCATTCGGACAAACCGCTTGGGCGATCGACCCGTCGGTTCGAGCGGCGGGAATGGGGCAGGTGTCGGTGGGGGTGTTCTGGGAACCTGCGACTGCGTCGTGGCAGAATCCGGCGCTGTTGGGCTACCTGCAGGGGGTCCACTATGCGAGTGGTGAGGTGGAGAGGGACCGCTTTGGCGACACACGCTTCGCGTGGGAGCGCTTTCTCGTTGGCGGGTATGGTGTGGGGTTACTGCTCAACGGGTGGCCTCTGGA
>JAGLYR010000262.1 GCA_023132135.1 Candidatus Eiseniibacteriota bacterium
GCCACCTGGCCAGTTGCCGGAGTCAGAATCCCTACCCTTCCACCCGACACCGTGTTCATCCCGCGGGGCACGTAGCACGAAGCACCGGTTCCGACTATCGGCGCCAGCAGCGATATGGATTGTAGTAGTAGTTGGGGTTCTGCACGATGACGTCGAGGCGGAAGCTGTCGTTGGGCTGGTAGTGAATGCCGAAGCCGGGCAGAACAACCTCAGCCCTGCTGTCAGCGCCCATATTCAGCGTGGGCTGAAAACCGACACCGACATCAGCCCAGAAGTAGGTCTGGTCGGTTAGCTGGTATCTGACGTGATTAAGGAACAGACCTTGGGCGGAACTGCCGCTGGATCCGAACGCGCTGCCCATTCCGTATGAGAAGGACATCGAGTGGGAGACACTCAGACGCGCAGGATCGATGAGCATCAGACTCTTGATACCGGTGGGTTGCCGGACCCCACCCCAGGTTTCCCTGAGATCGGCGAGGGAACTCCGCTCGTCCTGGGCATGACTGGTGGAGACGCAGGCAAACGCAACGCCGCACACAACGACTGACAGAATCCATGCTTTCATGGCAATCCCCGCGAGGTTGGTGAGAAATGCGGGCTAGGGGTCAACACCCATGGTTCCTCTCCCTCTAAGACCACAATAGCCCTGTTTGGTTCCATTGTCAAGGCTTCGGCAGTCCGACCCGGAACATTAGCCTGGGTCATTCAGGCCAGGGACTGCTCTGGATGCCTTTTCCCTTGGACTAGGGACTAGGGACTGATTCTTCTCTCGACAGGCTTGACTTCGGCCCCGGAAAGAGTAAACTTGAGGTATCACAGATTATGTGCGGATTCTATGTCACCTTACGGGAGGTTGGAGATGAGACACGCGCTATGGATTCCGTTTGTTCTTTCTGTCCTGATTCCCGCTTCCGCCCTGGCCCACGAGGGCCATTCTTTCTGCGCCACACCTCTTTTCCAGGAGGCCAGGATCGCGCTCAGCGAGCAGTTCGACAGGTCGGCGCATCAGTCGCTGGCGCCCGCGGCGCGCGCCAAACCTGCTGTGGGCGACACCATGACTTTCTGGGCGTGGGACCTCACCGTCATGCCGCCGGTCTGGATCCAGGTTCCCGCCACGTGCAGGGCGGTGGGCAGATACTGCTACGTTTGCGTTGCGGATGACCAGTGGAATGTGAACATGGATCAGGCCGACGTGGACCTGGTCGAGGAGAAATTCGACCACTCGACACCGGGGGATCCCACCCGTGGCATCTACGAGCTGGACACCGAGACCTTCGGGCCGGCCCCGGACGAACTCGACAACGACCCGAAAATCTACATTTTCTACTCGGCTTTGGGTTGTTTCGGGAGCAGCTGCTTCGACGGCTACTTCAGCGTGTTCAACGAGTACACGGAGGAAGAAGCCCAGCAGCAGGGCGGCCATAGCAACGAGGTCGAGATGTTCTACATGAGCTGCGATCCCATCAACCCTACGGCCAACTCGACACTGTCCGTTCTGGCGCACGAATTCCAACACATGATTCACTGGAACATGGATCCTGACGAAGCTACCTGGGTCGACGAGGGTTGCGCGGAATATGCCATGTATCTCTATGGATATCCCGATCCCATCACCGGTTTCCCGTCCAACCCCGACGACAATCTCATCGTGTGGGACCAGCAGTGGAGCGACTACATCCAGACGTACCTGTGGACGATGTACCTGGCGGAGCACTTCGGCGGCAGTGCGACCATCACGGCTCTGGTGGCCGAGGCGGCCAACTCGATCGACGGTGTTGAGAATACCTTGGCGGGCCAGGGATACAGCGAGACCTTCGAAGAAGTGTTCGTCGACTGGACCATCGCCAACTTCCTGGACGACACCTCCGTTGGCGAGGGGCAGTACGGTTACGCGTGGATCGATCTTCCGCCCTTCAGCGCGTCGTCCCAGCACAACAACTATCCGGTTCCATCCACCCAAGCTACGGTGCAGGACTGGGCGGCGGACTACGTCCGCTTCATCGACGGGGCGCCGATGACTCTGTCCTACAATGGCCGGAACAACAGCTTTTTCAGCGTGCCTCTCCTCAAGATAGACGATGTCGCAGCCACAATGGTCGAGTACACGGTTCTGGATTCGCTCCAGGATGGTACGTTCCCGCTTCCCAACTTCGGGATCGGCTACGATACACTGATCATGGTCTCGTCGCATATCTCCTCCGAGGGGGGAGACCTCTACACCTACTGGACCGAGGAGCTGACGGAGGTGGCTTCTGATTTCGGTCCTGCATCTGGGCTGACATCGCCCGTCCTCTTCCAGAACCAGCCCAATCCCTTCAACCCGGTGACGAAGATCGCGTTTGCTCTGCCGACGCGCGGGCACGTCCGGCTGGAAGTCTATGACGTGACAGGAGAACTGGTCGCGGAGCTCGTGAATGCGGAGGTCGAAGCGGGGTACAGATCGGTCGTATGGGATGGGTCGGACCGGTCAGGGGTTCCGGTTGCCCCCGGCGTGTACTTCTCCCGCATGGAAGCAGGCGGGAAGGTGCTGAGTCGGAAGATGGTTCTGGTCAAGTAGGGGCCCCGACCGCCCTGCGGCATGACACGGTGTCGGGTCGAAGGTTCGGAACCGGTGCTTCGTGCAAGGAGAAGGGTATCAGAACAAGTCCCTAGTCCAAGGAAAAGGGCATCATACCCTCACCCTACCCTCTCCCGGAGGGAGAGGGAAAACACCGGTAACAACCGGCCTTCTTGCTCTGCGTAATCTGCGGCCAAGGGTTCGCTGTTCTCGCGCTCGCCCTGTCGCCCACTCTCGCCCTCGCCACGTCGCCGTCTAACCTGCATTTCTCACCAGGTTTCGCTGCACCGATTTCCCTCTTGCCCTTTCAGTCGATTCTCACTAGCTTGTACGAATGTCCGCGGCGGGGCTGGTGAGAAATGCGGGCTAGTCTGGATTATGCATAAACATTCGTTGCCATGTAGCCGCAAGATACCCTGAAGGTGTCTCTCGACCGAGAGGGCATGGAATAGAGAAGCAGAGAAACGGAGAGCCAGACCAAAATAGAATACGCACTGCTTTTCCCATGATGCCGTTCTCCGGCATCGGCTTCTCGGTTTCTCTGCCTGGATTATGCACGCACCCAACCTTGGAATTCGTGCATAATCCAAGCTAGGAAGGGAGGAAATGTGCGAAAGGTCGGCTTGGTTTACTCGCCGGTGTATTTGGAACACGACATGGGGCCCGCGCATCCGGAGTCGCCTGCGCGCCTCAAGGCCATCATCCGCCATCTGGAAGAGACGGGGCTGAAGGAGAAGCTCGTGGACATCGAGCCGTCGCCGTCGCCTGTTGAGTGGATAGAGCAGATTCATGCACCCGAGTATATCCAGTTTGTGAAGGATATCTGCGACGCTGGTGGGGGACTGCTGGACTATGGGGACACAACCGCCTGCGCGAAGTCGTACCATGCGGCGCTCACGGCCGCAGGAGCAGGACTGGCAGCGGTGGACGCGGTGATGGATGGGAAGATTGGCAGAGCCTTCTGTGCCGTGAGACCCCCGGGGCACCACGCCGAGCGGGATCGCGCGATGGGCTTCTGCCTGTTCAACAACATCGCGATCGCCGCGGTCTACATACAGAAGAAGCACAAGATCGAGCGGGTCCTGATTCTGGATTGGGACGTCCATCACGGAAACGGGACCGAGCACACGTTCTGCGAATCGTCTGACGTTTTCTACGCGAGCATCCACCAGTATCCGCATTACCCCGGAACCGGAGCGGCGAGAGATTGCACAGGCAGAGGGAAACGAGGTTTCACCCTGAACGTACCCCTGCCTGCGGGATCGGGTGACGATGCCTACATAGAGGCGCTCAAGGAGGAGATTCTCCCGCGTGCCCGGGAGTTCAAACCCGGTTTCGTGCTGATCTCCGCCGGCTTCGACGCCCACAGGATGGACCCCCTGGCGGGTATGGAGCTGACGGATGACGGGTATCGGGGAATGACCCGAATGTTGTGCGAGCTCGCGGAGGAAACGGCCGGCGGACGCGTCGTGTCGTTCCTGGAAGGCGGGTACGACCTGTCTGCCATGCCGCGTTCCGTGGCTGCGCATATAGAAGAACTCGGGAGATAGGAACGGAATACAGGAGTGGGCAGCATGAGATTTGACAAGATGACGATCAAGGCCCAAGAGGCTTTGCAGGCAGCTCAGCAGATCGGTGAGGAGCGGAACTGCGCTGAGATCGCTCCGTTCCATCTCCTGTGGGCTCTTGTCGAACAGAGTGAGGGCATCGTCGGGACCGTCCTCCAGAAGATGGGCGTGAACCTGGGCCGGTTCCGTGAGGAACTGGAGCAGGAACTGGAGAAGATGCCCAAGGCCTATGGGGCGGCCGCGCAGATCAACATCTCCACGACACTGAGGCAGGTTCTCAACGATGCGTTCAAGGAAGCCGAGCGCCTGAAGGATGCCTTTGTTTCTACGGAACACTTGCTTCTCGTGATCGCCGATCACGAGAAGGACTTCTTCCAGCGGCAGGGAATCACCAGAGAGGATCTCCTGCGAGGTGTGGCAGAGGTCCGGGGGAGCAAGAGTGTCACGGATCAGAGTCCGGAAGACAAGTACCAGGCCCTCGAGCGCTTCACAAAGGATCTCTGTGTTCTGGTGAACCAGGGCAAGCTGGATCCGGTAATCGGCCGGGACGATGAAATCCGCCGTGTGATGCAGGTTCTCTCCCGGCGGACGAAGAACAACCCGGTTCTCATCGGCGAGCCCGGAGTAGGAAAAACCGCCATCGCCGAGGGATTGGCGCACCGGATCGTGAGCGGAGACGTTCCCGAGCCTCTGAAGAACAAGCGGCTTCTCGCACTGGACATCGGGTCTCTCGTGGCCGGGACCAAGTTCCGCGGCGAGTTCGAGGACCGTCTGAAGGCGCTTCTCAAGGAAATCGAGGAGTCCGAAGGCCGGGTGATTCTCTTCATCGATGAGCTTCACACGCTGGTAGGTGCGGGCGCGGCCGAGGGAGCGGTGGATGCATCCAACATGCTCAAACCGGCGCTGGCCCGCGGAGAGCTGCGGGCCATTGGCGCCACTACTCTCGACGAATACCGGAAACACATCGAAAAGGATGCGGCTCTGGAGCGTCGCTTCCAACCGGTCGTGGTTGGGGAACCCTCGGTGGAAGACACCGTTGCCATCCTCCGGGGTCTCAAGGAACGGTATGAGATCCATCACGGGGTCCGGATCCGGGATACGGCCCTGGTAGCGGCGGCCGTTCTCTCCAAGCGCTATATCAGCGATCGGTTCCTGCCCGACAAGGCCATCGATCTCGTCGACGAAGCAGCCTCGAAACTACGGATAGAAATAGACAGTATCCCGACCGAGTTGGATGAGATCGAGCGGTACATCATGCAGCTGGAAATAGAGAAGCAGGCTCTCTCCAAGGAGAAGGATGCTGCCTCCAGGGAACGGCTCGCCAAGCTGGAAAGGGAGCTGGCGGACCGGAAGGAGACGGCTTCCGAGATGAGGGGCCACTGGCAGAATGAGAAGGAATCCATCAATCGCATTCGCAAGGTCAAGGAAGCCATTGAACAGGCCCACGTCGAGGAGCAGGCGGCCGAGCGGGAGGGCAACCTGGAAAAGGTGGCTGAGATCCGCTACGGAATCCTCGTCGGTCTGGAAAAGCAGCTGGGGGGGGAGAACAGTCGGCTCGAAGAACTCCAGAGTTCCCGGAAAATGCTGAAGGAAGAGGTGGAGGAAGAAGACATCGCGGAGGTAGTCTCCAAATGGACCGGGATCCCCATAGCCAGGATGCTGGAGGGCGAGAAACAGAAGCTGATTCACATGGAGGAACGGCTGGAGCGACGGGTTGTGGGGCAGGGTGAGGCGGTGCGGGCCGTTTCCAATGCCGTTCGGCGTTCACGCGCCGGTCTGGACGACCCCAACCGGCCGGCCGGGTCCTTCATCTTCCTGGGGCCGACGGGGGTGGGCAAGACGGAGCTGGCCCGGGCACTGGCCGAGTTCCTCTTTGATGATGAGGTGGCCATGATCCGCCTCGATATGTCGGAGTACATGGAAAAGCACACCGTAGCGCGGCTCATCGGGGCTCCTCCGGGGTACGTGGGCTACGAGGAGGGAGGGCAGCTCACCGAAGCCGTCCGGCGCCGTCCCTACAGCGTGGTTCTGCTGGATGAGATCGAGAAAGCCCACACCGACGTGTTCAATGTCCTTCTTCAGGTGCTGGACGATGGGCGCCTGACCGACGGGAAGGGCCGTACCATCGATTTCAGGAACACGGTCCTGATCATGACCTCCAATGTCGGCTCCCAGTGGCTCCATGAAATGGGCTCCAGGGATCCGGAGCAACGCCGGAAGATGATTGATGAGGCTCTCCGGGCAACTTTCCGGCCCGAGTTCCTGAACCGGGTGGACGAGATCATCACCTTCAACGCGCTGGGACGGGACGAGATCGCGGCCATCGTAGATATCCAGATTGGGTATCTCAAGAAACGCTTGGCGGACCGGAAGATAGACATTGAGGTGGACGAGAGCGCCAGGGGGTATCTGGCCAACCAGGGCTTCGATCCCGACTTCGGCGCGCGTCCTCTGAAGAGGGCGATCCAGAAGAGCATCCAGGATCCGTTGGCTGTCAAGGTGTTGGAGGGGGAGTTTGAAGAAGGGGACAAGGTCGTTGTCAAGGTGAGTGGGGGGGAAGAACAACGCCTGGTGTTCGAGAAGGGAACGAAGACAGTTCCAAGTCCCTAGTCCAAGGAAAAGGGCATGAGAAGCAGTCCCTAGTGCGTAGTCCCTAGTCCAAGGAACGGGGCACTCGAAGCCCCCGGAGGGGGCGGAGTTGATAGAATGGCCAAAGAAGCCGTGCTCTACGACAAGCTCGACGACGGCAGGGTCAGCTGCCGTCTCTGCGCTCATCT
>JAGLYR010000263.1 GCA_023132135.1 Candidatus Eiseniibacteriota bacterium
TCGCGTAGAGCACGCAGGCAACGCCAGCTATGTCAGCCAATTGGCTAAGCAGCCTCTTTTCGCGAGGGGTCTTATGCGGATCTTTATAACCCACCTCTCTCTCGGGCTCACAGCGAATCTGCCGGGCTGCGGACTCGGGCCGGTCACCGGAAGTCAATCCACCCATCACTCCGCGTCCTTCCCACCCCAGCTCCAAATTCTAACGCTACTTTCAGTGTCACACAAAGTCAAGCATGAACATCCCGCGCGGAATGCCGGGCCTCATCGGATAAACGCGCCGATTCGGGTCTTGGGACAAGAGAGACACGCTTCGTAATCAGGGGTTGACAGATCTCCGGTGGGCACACTGGACTGCCGCCGGGCGCGTGGTGTTACAATCTTAGAAGACACCGAGCTAGACCCCAGAATGTGTCATCGAAAGACCTGATCCGAAAGCGGAAAACGTGCGCGAGCCGTGAGACCGGCGATCGCGTTTTCCCCTATTTCCGATTTCCCATTTCCTTGCCTATTCCCTCGAAGTTGTCCCCGACCATGGGAAAACTGGCCGAGATTCGAGGAGCCGTGCCCCACCACCTTGCCGTTAGAACCGAGAAATGAGGATTCGTGTGTCACTGAAGGCTTGAAGGTGAGCCACAACTAGGATATTGTAGGAGATTATAGGCGAAGACGTGGAGGTGGACACCTGATGGCGAGAGCACGGAAGGGCAAGGTCAAGGTACCTAGGAACAACGGGGCAAATCTTGGGTTCGAGGCAAAGCTCTGGACAGCGGCCGACAAGATGCGGGGACACATGGACCCGGGGGAGTACAAGCACGTGGCCCTCGGACTCATCTTTCTCAAGTATGTTTCCGACGCCTTCGAGGAGCGCCATGCCCACCTGTTGAACCGGGTTGACCGAGGGGCGGATCCTGAGGATCCGGATGAGTACCGTGCCAAGAACATTTTCTGGGTGCCGAAGGAGGCTCGCTGGGGCCAGCTCCAGAGCAGCGCTAAGCAACCAGAGATCGGGAAGCTCATCGACGATGCCATGGTGGCCATCGAGCGGGACAACCCGTCCCTGAAGGGGGTCTTGTCCAAGGACTACGCCCGACCTGCCCTGGACAAGCGCCGGCTGGGCGAACTGATCGACCTGATCGGTACCATCGGCCTCGGTGACGAGGAGAGCCGCTCGAAGGACATCCTTGGCCGGGTCTACGAGTATTTCCTCGGGCAGTTCGCCAGCAAGGAGGGCAAGAAGGGCGGCGAGTTCTACACCCCCAGGTGCATCGTCAAACTCCTGGTCGAGATGATCGAGCCTTACAAAGGTCGTGTCTACGACCCCTGTTGTGGATCCTCGGGGATGTTCGTCCAGAGCAAGGAGTTCATCCGTGCCCACGACGGCGGCCTCGGCGACATCTCAATCTACGGGCAGGAATCGAATCCGACCACTTGGCGGCTGGCCAAGATGAACCTGGCGATCAGGGGAATCGAAGCTAACCTCGGACCGCACAACGCCGACAGCTTCCACCGGGATCTCCACAAGGACCTTAAGGCCGACTTCATCCTTGCCAATCCGCCCTTCAACATGAGCGACTGGGGCGGCGATCGCCTCCGGGAGGATGTACGCTGGAAGCACGGCGTCCCGCCCGTCGGCAACGCCAACTTCGCCTGGGTCCAGCACATGATTCACCATCTGGCGCCGACCGGCATTGTCGGCTTCGTTTTGGCCAACGGCTCCATGTCCTCGAATCAGTCCGGCGAGGGCGAGATTCGGAAGAACGTCATCGAGGCCGACCTCGTGGACTGCATGATAGCCTTGCCTGGCCAGCTCTTCTATGGCACGGGCATCCCGGCCTGTCTCTGGTTCCTAGGGAGAGACAGATCTGGGAAACCCACTCGCGGCGGGAAACCCCTCAGCGATCGTCGGGGGAAGACTCTTTTCATTGATGCCCGCAAGCTTGGGTACTTGGTGGATCGGGTCCACCGTGAGCTCTGTGACGAAGACATCCAGCGCATCGCAGGTACCTACCACGCGTGGCGCGGGGAGAAGGGGGCGGGCAAATACGAGGACATCCCGGGCTTCTGTAAGAGCGCGACCTTAGAGGATATCTGTGGTCATGGCCATGCGCTGACCCCTGGGCGTTATGTGGGAGCGGAGGAGACGGATGACGACGATGAGCCATTTGAAGAGAAGCTTCCTAGGCTGGTAAGGAGTCTAGAGGAGCAATTCTCCGAGGCGGGGAAGCTGGAAGAGACAATACTCAAGAATCTCGCAGAGGTGCATCTTGGGCGATGACGGGCCTCTCTTTTCCGTGGCAGAGCTTCAAGATGCAGGATGCCTGCATGTTGAGGACGGAAACCACGGAGAGTATCGACCCCGACCACACGAGTTCGGGAGCGGTGACACTGCGTTCATTCGCGCAGCGAACATAGCGGATGGCCGGATTCTCTTCCAGTCGGCCGACCGAATCAGCGACACGGCTTTGGCGAGAATTCGGAAAGGGAAGGGTCGCGGCGGGGATGTTTTGTTCTCCCACAAGGGTACCATCGGCAAACTCGCTCTTGCGCCAATGGACGCTCCTCCCTACGTGTGCTCTCCGCAGACCACGTTCTGGCGGACACTTGATCCTAGCCGTCTAGACAGGCGGTTCCTGTACTACTTCATGCACTCCAAGACGTTCAGGAATCAGTGGCAATCCTGTAAGGGCGAGACAGACATGGCGGACTATGTCAGTCTCACCGCTCAGCGCCGCCTTCGCATAGCAGTGCCAAGCATGGGAGAGCAACGCTCCATTGCCCGTATCCTTGGTACGCTCGACGACAAGATCGAGCTCAACCGCCGTATGAACGAGACCTTGGAGGCCATCGCCAGGGCAATCTTCAAGTCGTGGTTCGTGGACTTCGATCCCGTACGGGCCAAGGCGGAAGGTCGAGAGCCAGTGGGGATGGATGCGGAGCTGGCGGCGATGTTTCCGGACTCATTCGAGGACTCACCCATCGGCAAGATTCCAAAGGGGTGGACAGCAGGAACCATCGGGGATCTAGCCGAGAATCTGCGCCGCGGAGTCCACCCTAGGGACATCGATGGTGAGACTCCCTACATCGCCTTGGAGCACATGCCCCGGAGGAGCATCGCCCTCGGAGAGTGGGGTCATGCCGAAGGCTTGGCAAGTGGCAAGTTGGAGTTCAAGCACGGCGAGATCCTGTTCGGAAAGCTCCGCCCCTACTTCCACAAGGTTGGCGTCGCCCCAGTCGATGGTGTCTGTTCGACGGACATCCTCGTGGTTGTACCCAAACGACCGAGCCTTCTTGGTCTAGTGTTAGGTCACATGTCCAGTGACGAGTTTGTCCAGCATGCTGACGCCACATCGAGCGGCACCAAGATGCCTCGCACTAACTGGAAGGATCTGGCTCGGTATGAGACAGCCTTACCCCCGGCGGAGCTTGCCTCGCTTTTCGACACCAGGGTCAAACCGCTTGTCGGAATGATCCTGTCCAACATCCATGAATCGCGGACTCTTGGCACGATTAGGGACGCTCTGTTGCCAAGACTAATCTCGGGCGACCTGGCAGTCGCCCGGGCTTCAGGTTTTGTCGGAGAGGGGACCTGATGCTCTTTCGCAGGAAGAAGGCTGAGAGAGAGGAGAAGCCGACTAGGACGCAACCTGCAGAGACGGCGAAGACCTGCAAGTACCCCAAGCCCAAGATCCTCTTGGTGGACATGCCGCCAAAGTGCGCACAGGTTCTGAGCCAGGCAGGGTACAACGTCTCGGTCGGAACCTTCGGAATCCCGCGGGCAGTGGACAAGTGCGATAATCTCTTCCCGATGCCTTCAGCCTCAGCGGATCTTCCAGATTACGAGGAACAGGAGATCGTCATAGCGAACCTGGCACGCCCCGAACCTGCCGACACACCTCTCGAGGGGCTGCCGGGCAGGGGCGTTGGGATCGTCTGTCAGGAGGGAACAGAAGGTGTCATTGACCAGCGACCATTGGTGATGACCCGCGTCTGCCCTGCGTTCGACCGCATAAGGGAATACGGCGGAATCTTCATCTTCTTTGCCTCTGAGCCGTACGAAGTGGAGTACGCGATCGGTCAAGTTGGCCCGTACGACACTCCACACGTCGAGAAGCGCATAACGTTCTCAAACCACTGCTGCTTGACTGAACTGGAATCCGTGGCAATGGAACCCCAGCGGGGATCAGAGATCACGTTCGAATCCTCGTCCGACGAGTTCAGGGACTTGCTGAGAAAAGGAGCCAAGGATGCCAGGTACCATTGCACGCTGCGCGTGAAGCCGTGGGGTGAGAGCGAGTGGATTCCGCTTGCCGAGAACAAGTATGGACAGGACGTTGGCGGACTGCTCGCATATCCACAGCCACAGGGTCACGTGCTCCTGCTCCCGCAAATGCCGCAGGTGCATAGAATTCTCGTGGAGCTCGTTGGTAAGTGGTGCTCGTCGTGGAAACCGTTTCTGTTCCCATACGCGGACGCGACGCAGTGGATACAGCGCCCAGAGTACGACCTCCCCAAGGTCCAAGAGCTGCATAGGCAGATCGAGAGCATCGAGCGGGCGGCAGCCGATCAAGTCCAGAACCTGAAAGATAAAATCGAAGAGGAACGAGCAGCGCACCGGCACTGGCAGACCCTTCTGACTGGGACAGGTCATGACCTAAAACAGGCTGTCATTCTGGCCTTGCAGAATCTTGGGTTCGAGAAGGTCACCGATGTGGACAAGGACGCGGAGCAGCGAGGCGAGGGAAGAGCCCTTCGTGAGGATATCCGGATTCATGACCGAGCACCTGTTCTGATAGTGGACGTGAAAGGTCTGCAGGGGCACCCATCCGATGACGATGCTCGCCAGGCAGAGAAGCACGCGACTCTTCGTAGAGCGGAGTGGAGTAATGTGGAAGTCCGCGGGCTCACTATCATCAATCATCAGCGTCAGCAGCCACCGAGAAACAGAGACGCCAAGGCTTTCCGGGATGAGATTGTCAAGTACGCAGAAGAAGCTGGGCTAGGTCTCATGACAACATGGGATTTATTCAGGCTTCTGTCGAATGCAAGCAGACTGGGGTGGTCTCCAGAGGTCGTGAGGCCGATCTTCTATCGGGCTGGCAAGATTGAGCCGATCCCAGACCACTACGACGAGGTCGGGAGAATAGAGAAACTCTGGCAGCCGGCCTTCACAGTCAACCCTTCCCAGCCCCTACGTGTCGGAGAACGCCTTGCTGTAGAGACGGAGGATACGTTCGAGGAACTCACCATCCCCTCACTCCAGATCGATGGTCAGCCAGTTCAGGAGGCCCCTGCAGACACGAGATGCGGTATTGGCTGCGAAGGTGCCTCAGAGCGATTCCATGAAGGAGCACGCGTGTTCATAGTGCGCATGCAGAGCGGCCAATCATGAGCGAAGTACTAAGGGAATCCGATGTAGAAGCAGCTGCCCTTTCGTGGTTTGAGGAGCTGGGTTACTCCATCCTCCACGGTCCACACATCGCTCCGAATGAGATATTCGCGGAGCGGCAGGGCTACGATCAAGTCGCCCTGGAAGGCCGCCTGCGCGAGGCGCTGGAGCGACTGAATCCGGAAGCACCGCCCGCCGCCCTCGATGAAGCCTCCCGGAAGATCCTCCATCCCGACTCGCCATCGCTGGTCGTCAACAACCGCCGCTTCCACAGGATGCTGGTGGATGGAGTCACCGTCGAAGTGCCCTGGCAGGGCGGAGGCGTAAAGGGGGAGCGAGTACGTCTTGTCGACTTCAACGATCCGGACGCCAACGACTGGCTGGTGGTCAACCAGTTCACAGTGATCGAAGGACAGGTCAACCGACGGCCGGACGCGCTGGTCTTCCTGAACGGCCTACCGCTGGCCGTGATCGAGTTGAAAAACCCAGCGGACGAGGAGGCCACAATCTGGACGGCCTTCAACCAGCTCCAGACGTACAAGGCCCAGATCTCCTCCCTATTCACCTACAACGAGATCCTGCTCGTGTCTGACGGACTCGAGGCTCGCTTCGGGTCCCTGACCGCCAGCAAGGAGTGGTTCCTTCCCTGGCGGACTATCGAGGGAGAGGATCTCGCTCCGGCCACGATGCTCCGACTCGAGGTCCTGATCCGGGGCATGTTCGAGAAGGGACGCTTCCTTGATCTGATCCGGCACTTCGTCATCTTCGAAGAGGACGGGGAGGACATTATCAAGAAGATCGCCGGCTACCACCAGTTCCACGCAACGAGGAAGGCGGTGGAAACTACCGTCCTGGCGGCTAGCCCAAAGGGCGATCGCCGAGCTGGAGTCGTTTGGCACACCCAGGGGTCCGGCAAGAGCCTGACGATGCTCTGCCTGGCGGGCAAGTTGATTGTCCAGCCCGAGATGGAGAACCCCACCATCGTGCTTCTGACTGACCGGAACGACCTCGACGATCAGTTGTTCGGAATCTTCGCCCGCTCAGCGGACCTCCTGAGACAGGCCCCAATCAACGCGGACAACCGGGCACATCTCCGAGAACTCCTGAAGGTGGCCTCGGGCGGTGTCGTGTTCACCACCATCCAGAAATTCTTCCCCGACGAGCGGGGCGACCGCCATCCATTGCTCTCCGACAGGCGGAACATCGTCGTGATCGCCGACGAGGCTCACCGGAGCCAGTACGACTTCATCGACGGCTTCGCCCGACACATGCGGGATGCTCTTCCCAATGCCACCTTCATAGGTTTCACCGGAACCCCGATCGAGCTCGGAGACAGGAATACTCAGGCCGTCTTCGGCGACCACATCAGCATCTACGACATCCAGCGGGCAGTCGAGGACGGAGCAACGGTTCCGATCTACTACGAGAGCCGGCTGGCCGACCTGGTGCTAGACGAGAAAGAGAAGCCTCGCATCGATGAAGAGTTCGAAGAAGTCACTGAGGGTCAGGAACAGGAGCACAAGGAGAAGCTCAAGACCAAGTGGGCGGCGCTGGAAAAGATCGTCGGCAGTGAGAGGCGCTTGAACCTGATCGCCAGGGATCTGGTCAGGCACTTTGACGAGCGGCAGGACGCGATGGTTGGGAAGGCCATGGTCGTCTGTATGAGCCGGCGGATCTGCGTTGATCTCTACAACGCCATTACCGCACTTCGTCCGGAATGGCACTCGAAGGATGACGGGCAGGGCAGAATCAAAATCGTGATGACGGGCTCTGCCTCCGATCCGGTGGAGTGGCAGGATCACATCCGTAACAAGCCCCGCCGGGGAGCGCTGGCCAAACGGTTCAAGGACGCTGATGATTCCCTTACGATTGGCATCGTGAGGGATATGTGGCTGACGGGCTTCAACGCCCCTTCCCTCCACACGATGTATGTGGACAAGCCCATGCGAGGGCACGGTCTGATGCAGGCCATTGCCCGAGTCAATCGTGTCTTCAGGGACAAGCCCGGTGGCCTGGTGGTCGACTACCTAGGGTTGGCGGACAGTCTACGGCACGCCATGGCAGTCTACACCCAGAGCGGCGGCAAAGGGCAGACTGCGGTCAACCAGAGCGAGGCCGTGGCCGTCATGCTCGAGCGCTACGAGATCTGCCGCGACCTCTTCCATGGCTTCGACTACTCCGGGTACCTCCAGGGCACCCAACAGGAGAAGCTAGGCTTCCTTCCCTCTGCGCAGGAGTACATCCTCGCGCAGGAGGACGGCAAGGATCGGTTCACCAAGGCTGTAGTGGATCTGTCAAAGGCTTTTGCCCTGGCTGTCCCGAGGCAAGAGGCTCTGGACATCCGGGATGAAGTCGCCTTCTTCCAGACAGTGAAGGCGGCGCTCGTCAAGCGGGTCAACGGGCCTGTCCGGCGTGCTGAGGAAATCGACCACGCGATCCGGCAGATCCTCTCCAAGGCAATCGTCTCCGAAGAGGTTATCGACATCTTCCAAGCCGCTGGGCTGAAGAAGCCGGACATCTCGCTTCTCTCCGAGGAGTTCTTAGCCGAGGTCAAAGGACTGCCCCACAAGAATCTGGCGGTGGAGCTCCTGCGGAAACTCCTGAACGATGAGATCAGGACCCGGACTCGCAAGAATCTCGTCCAGTCCCGCTCCTTCGCCGACATGCTCGAGCAGACCCTTCAACGCTACCGGAACCGGGCCATCGAGACAGCCCAGGTGATCGAGGAACTGATCGCACTTGCCAAGCAGATGAGGGAGGCCCACCGTCGAGGAGAGGATCTCGGGCTGACCGAAGAGGAGCTGGCCTTCTACGATGCATTGGAGACCAACGACAGCGCCGTCAGAGTGTTGGGGGATGAGGTCCTCCGGAAGATTGCCCAGGAACTTGCCACCACCGTCCGAAAGAACGCTACCATCGACTGGACCCTCAAGGAAAGCACCCGGGCCAACCTCCGTCGACTCGTGAAGAGGCTCCTCCGCAAGTACAAATACCCTCCGGACAAGCAGGAGAAGGCCACCCAGACCGTGTTATCCCAGGCGGAGCTCTTTGGCTATGAGGTCGCAGAGGGAACCGTGGCCGGCCCATGGCCTGGCGACCAGGATCAGACCCTCCCGCTTCGCCGGCTGCCGACCGATGAGGTGCGACCCTTCGAGAACTGCGTGCCGCTCTACGATCTCAAGGTGGCTGCGGGTCGATTCAGCGAGGAGCAGCAGGTTGACGAGGTTCCCCAGGAGGACGAGATCCGGAGTCCCGAGAACTACGAGTGGGTCGAGCTGCCCGGCAGGTTTCGCCCTGAACGAGGCCTCTTCGTCGCCCAGGTCGTCGGTGAGTCCATGAACCGCCGCATCCCCAACGGATCCTGGTGTCTCTTCCGGCTGAATCCAGCAGGGACCCGCCAAGGCAAAATCGTCCTCGTCCAGCACCGGGACATCCACGACGCCGACCTCGGCGGCCAGTTCACCATAAAGCGGTACGAGAGTGAAAAGGAACAGCTGCCGGATGGGTCCTGGCGACATACGAAGATTGTTCTGAAACCCGACACCGACGCGTACGGGTACGAGGACATCGTGCTTGCAGCTGACCAGGAGGGTGGAGTCCTAGTCGTCGCCGAGCTGGTGGCTCCGCTCGCGGATTCCTCATGACGGAGATGGAGAGCCTCGCTTTTAAGTGTGAGGCAATGCCCGATAGCTCTCACCTTAGGATCATCACTAGAGTGGAGCATTCTACTCAACGGAAGTCCGACTGCCCGCTAGCATTGGGGGTTTGTCGGGTGAGAACTGTGAATCCTGACACGTAGAGACAGGCCGAATCGCCAACACCGGCTACTGGCCGCCAGTGCCAACGGTGGGGAGAACCCAATGAAGCACTTCATCCCTTTTTTCATTCTGGGTGGGTCCATGCTATGTGGTGCGTTCCCGACGGAGGGGCAGAAGGGTGCGATCTTTGACGCTTCTCCGGCCAGGTACGAGCGTGATGCAGCGTTCGGACGGTATGGCTTCCGGGGATTGGTCTCCACAGTTGTGGTGGAAAGTGCTCTGCTCGAGCGAGTAAAGGGCAACTGGGTCGAGACTCACAGAGAGTGGGTAGAGACTATCCGGTTCGACATGCAAGGAAGGCGCACCGAATTGGATCGGGAGGAATGCAGGTGGATGTACGAGTGGGACTCGACTGCCAGAGCAAACCGGGCGAGGATCGTCGAGAAGCCTGAGATGACCGCAGGGGGTGAGCAAGTGACCCGGCATGATCAGCTCGGGAGAGTTACGGAGATCTTGTCCTATTACAGTGGCCAGATGACGATGAGAAAAACTTTCACGTATGATTCGAGCGGAAAGCGAGTGAGTCAGCTTTTGGATGAGTATCCGGAAAGCGAGAAGGGATTTCTGTGGAAGGACGTGCTCTCGTATGGGGAGGATGGATCTCTCGCCAACGTGACGCATCTATTCTTCGACTCCGAGAGCTCGACGTGGATCTCTACAGGTAAGGACGAGTACATCTACGATGGGTTTGGCAACTTGATGAAGACGATTACCCACAAGCCCCGCAGTCTGGTGCTATCTGTGTACACTTACGACCGGTGGGGAAACGAAACGGGATACGCGCGATTCGAGTCTGAACAGCACATGCTAGTGGACCGGGCGTCAAAGAGGAGATTTTTCTACTACGAGTACGATAGTGAGGGGAACTGGACGAAGAAAACTCAATTCGTTAGCCTCCACGAGGGGCCGATGAAACCAAATAGGTTCCACGGAGTCTTTCACCGCACAGTTGATTACTACTCCGAGGAGGAAGTCCTCCAAGACAGTGGGATCGAGGAGGTCAACATAGATGGTGACAATCCCGAGGTGAACAGTGGTTGGAGGTCGCGCAAAACCGACTGGCGATCCCCAAATGATGATGGCCCTACGGATTAGCGGCCAACTGTCCCCAGATGTTCGTCACCCAGCTGATACCTGGCGATGCGTGTGCTGCTGGGGTCAGGTCCTGCAATGCAACAAAACCGAACGTAAGTATTGGAATAGCAGAGGTTGACAGATCTTCTCCGAGTACCTCCGGCACCGCGCCGGTCTGGCCTTGTGGCCGGCGCAGGACTTTGCTATCATAGGGATTGGAGACGATGCAGATTCCCGCCTCGCGGAATAGCCTCGTCACCGATCCTCCCCGGGAGAAGCGTGATGAAACGCCGAACCCTGACAAGTGCAATCTTTTTCTCCATCCTCGGCAGTCTGTTGACTCCATTGCCTGCTGACTCTAACCTCGAATCCGTTGAGCTGCTTCCAGCAAGACCGACGGTCGTGGATTCGCTGCGGGTCTTGGTTCACGGTTTCCTGTACGATGGCTGTTGGAATCTTCCGTCTTTCGAGTTCTGTGATCACGGGGTCTGCGCATTTCCCGAATCCACCGGTGTCTCCGATCACACGCTCTACATACATATCCTCGCAGTTGACTTCTGGCATGCGGGGGCCGCTTGCTGGGATGTGTGGACCGACTATGTGTGCAGCCACAACTTCGGCCCGCTCCCGCCAGGGCACTACTCGGTGATCGTTACCGAGCATCACGAATCGTTGCGAGATCCTGACCCAGAGGTGTTGACCACCGAGTTCGATGTCATCGCCTACGCCCTTCTTCAGAACATGCCGAATCCCTTCAATCCAGCCACAAGAATTCGGTACGTCCTCCCTCGAATGGGTCTAGTGGATCTACGAGTCTGGGATGCGGGGGGGCACCTGGTCCGGACGCTTGTTCGATCTCAGCAGTCCGCCGGATGGAATGAAGTCACGTGGTTGGGGGATGACAACAACGGTAACCCGGTTGCCAGCGGTATCTACTTCTACCGGCTTGGGGTGGATGGCAGGGATTGGCAGACGCGGAAGATGGTGCTCCTTCGATAGTATCATATGACCCTTAGAGGGCGTCGGTATTTCGATTTTCCTCACCTATGTTTGACCCTCTTGACACTGCCCCTTGCCCGTTGTATGCTTGGTGCGTAGGAGGTGCCCCATGTTCACTGTGTTCCGTCCTGGATGGCTTCCGAGCGCACTGGCATTTCTGGTCTTTGCTTCCTGAGGTGATGTCATGAATCCCATTGTGTCAGGACGTTTGTTCCTCCCGGTGCTCGTGGGCGGGTTGCTTGTGCTTGCCGGTTGCTCGGAGGACGCGACCAAGCCGGAGCCGCCCGGGCCCGAACCTCATGCCCGTTCAACGCTGGCGGGCACCATCGAGTACTTTGCCCAGGCGCATGAGAACAGGGATCTTGAGGCCTACGGAGAGTGCCTCGTCTCTGACTACACGTTCTGGTTTCCCGAGGATGACTACGCGCACCCCACTTGGGGTTGGAGCTTGGCCATAGACCTCACCGAGGATTTGGATGTCATGGATGGGATGTTTGCGGCTGAGTGCGTGATGGACATCCGCATGACTTTGACGAACTACGTTGCGATCCCGGACTCCTTGGATTTCTACGTGGCAGAAGAGGTAATCGGTGTCGACACAGTCACTGTCTTCTGGGCTCTTTTCGGCGTCGACCTGCACGTCGTCGAGGAGACGCAGGATCAGGAGATTGACCACTGGGTCGACGGCCGGGCCAACATCTATCTTCGGGAAGATCCGAACGCCAACGATCTCTGGACCATCTGGAAGATCGAGGATCTGGGCAACGATCATAAGAGTATGGCCGCCACCGAATCCACCACGTGGTCGGGCGTAAAGGAGATGTACCGGAAGTGAGGTTCTCGTCCGTGGCGCTCTCCAGCCGGCTGGCCGGCTGGGGACAGTATACCAATTTCAGAAGGTGTCATCGCAAGACCTGAGCTGAAAGCGGAAAACGTGCGCGAGCCGTGAGGCCGGCGATCACGTTTCCCCCTATTGCCCATTTCCCATTTCCTATTACCTATTCCCCCGCGCTCAAGCGCTTCAAGTACGGACAGGCCAGCGGCGCCCGGCTGTCCGTGCCGCGGTCGAATTCACAAAAGGCTTGACCTGCAGCGAAGCCAATTCTATCTTGCAATTGAAGGGCAATCTGCCATAATGAAAAATTCCCCGTTGCGGCAGGCGGGTAGCGGGGGAAAAGGGCAAGTGGGCCCATAGCTCAGTGGTTAGAGCCGCCGGCTCATAACCGGAAGGTCCTTGGTTCAAACCCAAGTGGGCCCACCCCATAGCGGTATGGTGAAGGGGTACCGTGGGCGATTAGCTCAGTGGTTTAGAGCGCCCGCCTCACACGCGGGAG
>JAGLYR010000264.1 GCA_023132135.1 Candidatus Eiseniibacteriota bacterium
AGAGTGCTGCGTTGACATCGCAGAGGTCACTGGTTCAAATCCAGTATCGCCCACCACTCAATCGGTGGGAAGTTGAGCGGTGAACAAGCATCGAACAGTCCGGCAGTGCAGGTGCATCTCGCTTAAAGCGGGACAGGCCTGGCCTTGCCGGGTCCGGTGTGCGGGGTGTTGCCCTTCGGGCGCACCCCATTTTGACTTTCGGAGGCAGAGACCGGTATGCTGGAAGATCTGAGAATTCTGCGTGATATCCAGAACATGGACGAATGTCTGGTCACACTGGACCGGGATCGGGCGATCCTGAGAGACAGTCTGACAGACATTGACCGCCGGCTGGATGAGGAGAAGAAAGCGCTCGAGGAGAGGAAGGCGGAACAGGAGGAGAAGCAGAAGGTCTATCGGACTCTGGAGAATGATCTGAAGGAGACGGAGGAGACCATACTGAAGTACAAGCGCCAGGAGTTCGACATGAAGACGAACGAATCTCTCCGGGCGCTTATGAAGGAAATCGGGACGGAGCAGGAAAAGAAATCAAATCTGGAAGACCAGGCTCTCCAGACAATGGAAGAGATCGAGACTCTGGCGAACTCCATCCGGGAAGCCGAACGGCAGCTGGAGCAACACCGGGAGGACGCGCGCCGGGAGAAGGCCGGGGTACAGGAGAATATGGCGAAGGTTGGCGAACAGGAAGCGGCCGCTCGCGAGGAACGCCGGAAGCATGAGGTTCTGATTCCGCCGGCCCTGTTGCACCGCTACGACAAGCTCCGGGGTCACAACCACGGCATTGGAGTGGCCACCATAAGGAACCGGACCTGCAGCGGGTGTCATCGGCTCATCACGCCGCAGGACGTGAACCTCATCAAACGCAATGACCGCCTCAAGTACTGTGAGGGTTGCGGCGCAATCCTGTTCTGGAAGGACGGGGGGGAGGAGCCGGGTGGAACCGAAGGGTAAGAAGGCTGGCGGGAAGAAATCCTCCGCCCTGCACGCCACGATCTGGTCCGACGGAGCAGCCCGCGGAAATCCGGGCAACGCGGGAGTCGGTTGGATCATTGAGTCCGGAGGAGAAACTCTTCTGGAGGGAGGGCGCTTCATTGGCACCGCCACCAACAACGTGGCGGAGTACGAGGGTGCTCTGGACGGTCTCCAGAAAGCACTGGATCTGGGCGTGAGCACGGTTGATCTGAAGATGGACTCAGAGCTGGTCGTGCGTCAGATCAATGGTGTGTATCGAGTCAAGGACCCGAAGCTCAGGGAACGGTACGGGCGTCTGCGGGCGATCATCGCTCAGTTCGCCGGCTTCGCAGCCGTCCATATTCCGCGGGAGGAGAACAAGCGGGCGGATCGACTTGCGAATGAGGCCATTGACGCCGCGGTGAAAGGGCGGTAGGGCGAGAGCGCGAGAGGAGGTAAGTTGCCGGAGTAGACTAGGTGATCGCGGGTAGCGTTTGCTGCTCGAGGAAAGTCCGAGCTCCAGAGGGCAGGGTGCTGGGTAACGCCCAGTGGGAGCGATCCTAAGGAAAGTGCCACAGAAAACAGACCGCCGTGCTGCACGGTAAGGGTGAAACGGTGAGGTAAGAGCTCACCAG
>JAGLYR010000265.1 GCA_023132135.1 Candidatus Eiseniibacteriota bacterium
CGACTGTTGTCGTCCGTGGGTCCCACGTCGCACTCGTTCTCAGGAGAGGGGAGACCACCTGTCAGCCAGTAAGCGTCGCTGAGAGAGTTGAGATCCTCGGTGTGCACGCAACCGTCCCAGTCCATCAGACCTGGAGTCATGCTGCCGGCCACATCACCCACCCAGTAGTTGGTGGAGCGGTCACCCTGGGCAAAAGCATCAGGCAAGTCGCCCGTGGGGGCCGTCCCGCCGGTGAAGTTATCCGCACAGTCGTAGGTGAATGCACGGTAGAAATAGATCGAACGAGGAGGGCTTGCTACGGCGATTGAATCCTCGTAGCTCTCACCTGTACCACTGTAGACTTCCGTGCCGTCCGTGGGACTGGTAGGATACCCGTCCGCAGGCTGTGTGTAGACAGGATAGCCATAGGGAGAAGCTGCAGCCCATGGCTTGCGTACCACAACCACGTGGTCGAAGTCGCTCCCGGGATTCGTCCAGCTCAGGTGCACCTTCCCGTTACCCGGAGCTGCAACGAAGTCCGTTGCCGGCGGAGGATCGATAGTGTCCTTGATGAAGTTCCAACTTGCCGTGGCGCTCGTGTTGCCGATCTCATCGGTGCAGTAGAAGTCCACCGTGCGCGATCCCTCACCAAGAAGATCGAATCCGGGGAGCGTCCACGTGGCATTCGCCCAGGAATTGGTGCCGTCATCGGTGAAGAGATTCGCCTCTGTCATCCACCCGCCGCCGTCTACACAGTAGAAAGCATCGTCCAGATTGCCACAGGCGTCGGTGGCGGCAAGATCGAGCACCGGTGCGATGCTGTAGCACTCTCCGGCCGCAGGACCGTTGACCGTGAATACAGGATTAACCATGTCAATAACCAACTCGCCATCATCCTCGTAGAAGCCGGAAAGGGCGTTGTTGTCCTTGTCCCGGATCTTGATGATGGTCAGCTGAACCACGTCGGTACCACACCCTTCTCCAGTGTAGCTGATAGTGAACATGGTGCCAGGTCCGGTCACCCCGTCCACGTCACCCAGGAGAACACAGTCAACCGTACGGGAGTTGCCGATTCCCGCCGGGAAGAACTGTGTGCTGCCCTGGTCCGACAGCAGCGAGCCCTCGGTGATGGAATTCATTGTCACCTTGCTCGCATCCCAGGACACCGAGACTGAGTAGCCGTAAACCAGACCAGATCCGCCGCCCAGGTAGTTCACGTCCACCGTGTTGGTCTGTACAGCGTTGGTCAGATACTGCGGATCAGGATCACACACAATGTTCTCGCTGCCGGCCTTGCCGATCCACGGATCGTAGTCGACGGCGCCGGTGACTCCAACGCCTGCCTTCGAAGGTGTTGGGCCGTCCTCATGGCCCCACCAGTCATTTTCGGCGTTCACGGTAGCCTTGCTGGTGTCGTCGTTCTTCACACCATAAAGACTGCCGCTGAAGCCGTTCCAGTTGATGGTTGTAGTAGCAGCCTGACTCAGGATGTGGATATCGATCTCGTGGCCGGTGAAAACATTGTTCTCGATGTTGATGCCATCGGCGGGCAAGCTAGGTGTTGCTCCCAGCCAGATTCCCGTGGAGTTTGCATGAGAGCCCGCGTTGTTGCCGGAAATCGTGTTACCGAGTACTCGCAGCGTGTACAACGTCGCCGTGATTGTCTCAGCGCCCGCAGCGGCAATCCCTCCATCAGAGTTCCCGGCATTGCCCTCACCGTTGAAGGCGTACACGCTGTTGTTTGTGACGGTGTTTCCCTCGACCAGGAAATCGGAGGGGCCATGCATGTGAATGCCCGTATTCCAGTTATCGTAGACGTCGTTGTCCGTGATGGTATTGCCGTTCCCGCGGAGAGCAAGAATACCGTTGTTCATGTTCCCATAGACGGTGTTGTCATGAACCTGGGTATTCGTGCAACCGCCCGGGGCACCGTGATCAGTCAGATAGATGCCGCTCTGGATGTTGCCGTGGGAGATGTTGTGGTGAAAATTCCCATTGCTCCCATACTGATAGCGGAGACCGCGGTCGTTCTCGTAGACCGTGTTATAGGCAACCTCGCTGCCTGCAGAATTTTCGAGGCGGACAGCGCCGCCATCCGTTGCGTAGTCGTCGTAGAACGTCTCCATGGTGCTCTGAGTCGGCGTGCCTGGAAGCCCGGTTCCATCCCAGCCGTTGTGATAGATCGTACAGTGCAGGACGTCCACATTCCCGGCCGAAGAGCGAATGCCGTAGTCGCCGTGACGGATTGTCATTTTCTCCAGCGTCACGTCGTAGCCGGAGGCATTGATCGTGAAGGTGTTGGCGGTACCCGTCTGAGAGGCAGCCGCCTCTACGATCACACCGGTCTCGCTCTCGCCGGTGATCGTGACACTCTTGTTGGTTATCGTGTTGGGGCCGGTGTAGGTGCCATTGGCCACGTTGACCGTACTGCCGGAGACCCCGGCGATGCCGTCCTGGATGGAAGAGAAGGCATCGTAGTCATAGATGTGGCCGCCGGCATCCTGCCCATCTTTGTAGCCGGTCCAGCCGTCGTCCACCCAGACCTCGTGCGGGGCAGGAATTACCTCGGCGATGACCGTCACGTCGAAAGCAATTGCCTCGTAGTCTTCCGTGCCGTAGTCTGCCGAGAGCTCGAATCCAAAGTTTCCTATTTGGCCCAGACCGGTCACACCTGATCCTGGACCGAAGTAGCTGGTTACGACCAATGTGTCGCCCGGCGCTACCCAGTTGGATGCGGTCTCGTTCCAGGTCCACCAGCTAGTCTTGTAGTAGCCTTTCACGAAAACCCAGTCGCTTGACGAGTTGTTTATGAAAGCCAGCTGGTAGGCGGTGTGGGTGGACCAGTCACCCGCTTGTCCGGTGGGCGCTTCCCACAAGGGAAACCCGTACCCATCGTCGATCGGCCAATCGTCCGCGATCCCGATCTTCCACAAACCGGTGGTGGTTGCATCCGTAGAAACCTCATACCGCACACCTGGTCCGGCGATGTCCGTCACGGTGTCAAGGGTCGTGTTGTCGCCTTCGTGATGATCCCTCGCCCAGTTGGCCAGATTCGCGTCGGGCATATCCTCATTCACGAACTGCGCCGAGGCCACTCCCGGCACAGACGCCAGAAGCAGCACCATGGCCCAAACTCCCAGGATCTTACTCATATGAATACCCCCCTCCGTTGTGGAAGAATTAGTGGAACGCTGAACAGAGTCCGGTGTACTCACCGGGTTGCCGCTATTCCAATCTGTCCCGTCACCGGGGGAGCTCACATGCTCCCCCAATGACAGGTGGATGGTTCTTACTTCAGCATCACCACCTTGCTTGTGGATTCATACCGGCTCGTATGCATCCGCACGAAGTAGGTGCCGCTGGATACCTCCACGCCGTTGTTGTCCCTGCCGTTCCAGACCGTCGAGTACCGTCCGGCGTTCATGGTCTCGTTCACCAGCGTCCGCACCAGCCGTCCCTGCGCATCGTAGATCTGGAGCGTCACATGCTCCGCATGACGCAGGTTGTATTGGATGGACGTGGTGGGATTGAACGGGTTCGGCCACGCGCCCGCCAGTTCCGTGACAGACGGGGTCGAGCTTCTGAAATCAAAGGCCAGACCCTCTGTAGAGCTGCTCAGGCGACCATTGGACACGCCGCGAAGATCCGCCTCCGCAAAGCGAATGTTCATGTCGCCGTCGGACTTGACATCGAACGTGATCTGGGCGATCTCGCCGGAGCCTTGAATGGCGACGTCGGTTCCCAGAGCCGCCAGGTCGACCCAGACCTCGCCCGGCTGAGCTTCCCGATACTCGAAGAGTACCTGATCGGCCAGCGTGGGTGTCACGCTCACCATCTCCAGGATCTCGGGATCATAGGTGAGTACCATGCTGACAGCCTTGACCTCGGCGGTGTTGCCGCCCAGGCAGAGACTCACCGTCATTCCCTTGGCCATCTCGGTCGACTCCAGCCTCAGGACCGGAGGCCCGGCCTCGGGACGCCCGGCTAGCTGCACGACCGGTGGCATTCCAGTAGGGGAGACCACGTTGAAGTTCATGGCGAAGATCATCATGTCTTCGAACTGGATCTGATCGTCCACAGTCGGGATGCCCAGGCGACTTCCATCGTCGGTCGGTCCG
>JAGLYR010000266.1 GCA_023132135.1 Candidatus Eiseniibacteriota bacterium
CACATCCTGAGACCCTCGCAGCAGGGATTCATGAATAACCCAAGCTAAAGGAGACTACGGTGGACGAGAGATTCTCGCATCTGTATGCCGGTCGGGCCCGTGAGATCAAGGCCTCGATCATCCGTGAACTTCTGAAGATGCTGCTCAATCCGGATATTATCTCCTTCGCCGGAGGGTGGCCGGATGTGGAGACGTTTCCATCCGATGAGATGATCGAAATCGCCACGGACGTCTTCCGCAACAAGGCGGGAAGCGCCTTCCAATACGGAACCAGCGAGGGGCTGGCGGAACTCCGGGAAGCCCTGGCGGCCAGGGCGCGCGAGCGCGAGGGAATCAAGGGAATCGATCCGGATAACATCCTGATCGCCAGCGGCTCGCAGCAGGCCATGGAACTGGCGGGGCGACTTCTCATCGACGCCGGCGATGTTCTACTGGTCGGCCTTCCGACGTACTTCGGCGCCACCGGGGCTTTCAAGATTTACCGCGCTCATCTGGACGGGGTCCCTGTTGACGGCGATGGAATGCAAATGGATGTCCTCGAGGAGAAGGTACGCCACCACCAGGCCGCCGGAAGACGGGTCAAGATGGTGTACGTGCAGACCAACTTCCACAATCCCATGGGCGTCACTCTCACCCTCGAACGGCGGAAAAGGCTCCTCGAACTTGCCGAGACGTATGATTTCATCGTGATGGAAGACAACCCTTACGGGGATCTTCGCTATTCAGGGGAGCCCATTCCGTCGCTGATGGCCCTGGACTCGAACGACCGCGTGATTTACGCCTGCTCGTTCTCAAAGATCCTCTGTCCCGGGATTCGCCTGGCATGGGTCGCCGGGGAAAGCGCTCTCATTCGCAAGATGGTGGTCACCAAGCAGTTTGTGGATCTCTGCACGAACACGATTTCACAGCACTTGCTGAGCGAATTCATCCACCGCGGCTATCTTGACAAGCGCATTGAACTGAACATCCGCCACTATCGCGCCAAGCGCGATCTCATGCTCGAGATGCTGGACAAGTACTTTCCGTCGGAACTGATATGGACCCGTCCCCAAGGCGGCTTCTTTATTTTTGTCACGCTCCCGGAGCATCTGGATGCCGGCGCTTTGCTCAAGGAAGCCATCGGGAAGGAAGTCGTCTTCGTGGCCGGACAACCCTTCTTCCTGGACGGATCCGGCAGGAACACGATGCGCCTGTCTTTCACGGGTGCGCCCGCTGATCGCATCGAAGAGGGGATCCGCCGCCTCGGCGAGCTCATCAAGTCGAAGGTCTAGCGCCCCTACAGATTCCTCCTGCCACACCCGATGTGTTGAGTGTGATCGTAAAACGGCACCCTGATCAGGAGATCCTGCACGATGCACACTATTCTCGCTGTATTCTCGATGACGCGCTACTCCACGGAGCTTCTTGTGCGGGTCATCGCGAAAGCCAAAGAGGCAACGGATCCCCACGTGACTGTGCTCTACGTCACCGAGAAGACGGACCTGGAAAAGCTCAAGGAGCGGACCGGGGACCAGGGTTTCCTTGGCACAATCCCGGTTGACCGTTTCATGCACAGCGTTCTCGGTGAGCATGAGAAACTAAAGCAGGAGAGGCTCCTGGAAATCGGACGGCGGCTCGATGAAGAACACATCTCGTACAAGGTTCATGAGCGGCAGGGCAAGTACTCCGACAGTGTGATCCGCGAGGTCGAACAGACACTCTACGATTCCGTTTTCCTGCCCAAGCCCCAGCGATCCTGCATCGAGAGGCTGTTTCTTGGGTCGGAGGTCATGCGCGTCGCAGAGTACTCCCGGAAAACCAGGAAATCCGAGATCAACATCGTGGAGTAGCCTTTGCTGAGAATCACCAAGCGGAATCTCGTTCTTGTCTTCGCTCTGGCCGTCCTCCTTGCCGGTTTCCTGGTCCCCCAGGCCGAGGGATTGACCACGGAAGGCCACCGCGCGCTGACTGTCTTCGCTGTCTGCCTGATTCTCTGGGTTACCCAGGCGCTTCCCCTTTCCGTGACGGGTCTTCTGGTTTTCATACTCCTTCCACTACTCCAGGTCCGGACTCCACAGGAAACGTTCTCGCTGTTCGGCAACAACGCGGTGTTCTTCATCCTGGGAGCCCTGATTCTTGCCTCTGGGATGATGAAGACCGGGCTGAGCACCAGGTTTGCCTTCTACTTCCTGTCCAAGTTCGGCAGGTCTCCCGCCACGCTCGCGCTTGGCATCCTGGTCTCCTCCGCATTTCTTACCTTCTGGATGCCGGAGCACGCTGTCGCCGCTCTCCTGTTCCCCATTGTGCTTGAGATCTGCTTCGCCCTCAGACTGCGCCCCCTGCAGAGCCAGTATGGAAAGCTCCTTTTCCTGTCACTGGCATGGGGCGCCGTGATCGGTGGCGTAGCCACGCTCCTGGGAGGCGCGCGTAACCCTCTGGCCATCCAGATTCTCCAGGAGATGTACGGGACGAGCATCGGGTTCTTCGGATGGATTATTGCTGTTTTTCCCATCGTTGTCGTCATCCTGCTCGCCGCCTTTGTTATCCTGTTGTTGTTCTTCCGACCCGACATCAAGGACATCTCTCCGGCCGTAGATGTTCTAAGGGAAGAGGTCGCCATGCGCGGGCCCCTCTCCGGCGGGGAGAAGCGCATGATAGCGGTGATGCTCATCACAACGGTTCTCTGGGTTACCCAATCCAAGCTCCTTGGACTGGCGAACATCGCCCTGATGGGCGCGGTCAGCCTGTTCATCCTGAAGGTGATCCGGTGGGAGGATGCGGAGGAGTACGTCAACTGGGGAATCATCCTCATGTACGGCGGGGCCGTTGCTATTGCCTCGAGCCTGGCCGACACGGGCGCTGCACAGTGGTTCGCCGACACGGTATTCACCAACCCGGAACTCTCCCCATTCACGATCGTGGCACTGATAGCTCTGGCCTCCGTGCTCCTTACCGAGGGAATCAGCAACGTGGCGGCTGTGGCTATCCTGCTTCCTATCGGATTCAGTCTGGGAAACACCTACGGAGTGAACCCCATTGCGATCGTGTACGCCACGGCCGTCACGGCAGGCCTGGCCTTCTGCCTGCCAATGGGCACACCTCCCAACGCCATCTGTATTTCCTCCGGTTACTACAAGGTTGCCGATTCGGTCAAGCCGGGCATTATCCTCAATATTATCTCGTGGCTGGCTTTTCTGCTCCTTGCGAGAGTGTACTGGCCACTTATTGGTATTGACCTGCTCGCTACCTCTGTTCCCTAGCCTGGGTTATTCAGGCTATCTCGCCCGCGTTTCTCACCAGCCATCTGCTGCGGTGTCGTATCTACCTGCACTCACTTCGTCATACTCGTTCGGCGATCCTCAACGTACTTACCAGTACGCTTCCGGTCTCCTCACTCGCATTCCTCGTCATTACAGGTATCTACAACGCCTCGCGACGAGGCTGGTGAGAAATGCGGGCTAACCACTCCAGTGCCCCGGGCGTCTTCTTCCAACCGCTGACAAAATCCGCCGTGAACACGATCGCCTCACTCTCATCGCCATAGCCGATCAGGGCGGGCGACTGAGCCGGCAACTTCCTCCTGTCCAGCATGAAGTCCGGAACGTGGGAATTTGCTTCCAGCGCCTCGGCCAGAAGGGCGCGGGAGCTGTCCGTGTCGCCCTCCCTCCGGAATGCAACCAGCGCAGCCGAGTAGGCCCAGGGAGCGCTCCTGTCGTCCTTGAACTGTTTCAGAAGATCCTCCAGGCGATCGTCCCAACCCAGGTCTGCGAGACAGGTCGCCATCAGGTAGCGGATCCCCTGGTTGTCCATCGGGTCAAACCGCAGCATGTCTACGCAGTACGCCACGGCTTCCTCCAGGCGTCCCGCTTCCTAGAGGCACTCGGCAAGACCAAGAAGCGAGCGCTTGTACGGTCCCGTTTCCAGGAAGTCCCGGAAATCGCCCATCCGCTCGTCGCACTTCCCACCCGCAAGCGCCGCCGCGCCCGCCTCGACGGCTTTCCGGTAGAACTCAACGGCCTCCTCCCGGGAGGAAACCGCATCTCTGGCCAGGACAATGTACGCGTCCGCGCAGTTCTTGCTCACCTCCAGCGCCCTCCGGGCCAGCTGTACCCGGCAACTCCGGTCTTCAGAGTCCCATGCCTCGTAGACGAGCTCCTGGGCTTCTCCCAAAGGTCCTTCCCGGATCTTGCCGAAGAGATCCGAGATCATTCTCTCGGCAATCATGGAGTCCAGCGGAAGCGTCACGTGGAAGATCCCGCCGTCCTCTCTCACGACCTCTCCTGCTTTTCCCTTCCAATCCGCGGGGTTCCTCCCGCACTTGCGCTTTGAGACCTTTTTCCTGCTCACGACTGCTCATCCTTACCCCCGCCCACCACAGTTCCACTGTTCCCTAGCCTCTATGCCTAGCAGGAACCGAGCCCGCAGTTCCTCGCAAGCCCCGGGAATTTCTCCAAAAGGGCATTGGAGGGGTGGAAGCCCCCGGAGGGGGCGGCTCAATGCTAGCGGGTGGAACGAAGTGGAACCCGGGGATGAGGAAGAAGAGGAAGGGGAGACAACAGTGGTATGGGGTCGTCTTCTTGTCCCACGGTTCCGCTCCGCTCCACCGTGGGCTAAGTTGAGTCGCCCCC
>JAGLYR010000267.1 GCA_023132135.1 Candidatus Eiseniibacteriota bacterium
GGTGACAAGCGACTGGGATTGGGGATCGAAATCGGCCCAGTCCTCGTTCAAGATCAGACTTGATTCCGCCCGGGCGGTGTGGTATAATAGGAAGGTGTATAGGGTTGGCGAACCTCTGAGGAAGAACGCCAACCCGTCTTCTTATGTAATCACACTTCGGAAGTCCGCGTTCGGCCCCAGGAACCGCCGGCGCGCTTCCACCGACCCCTGCCACGGAGGAATCACCCATGCGTCATCCGATCCTGCTCGCTGTTGTGGTGGTGATGAGCCTGCTGATGGTCGCCCCTGCTCTTCGCGCTGAGGTGGCCACAGAAGTCGAGATGGAGAGAGTCTGTGAGAACTGGCTTCAGTTCATGGTCGACCAGAGGGAGATGTGGGCGGGAGATCCTCACCCTCGAATCTCTGCCGTGAGCAATCTGTACGATGGGAACCAGCTGTTGGCTCGCGTGTATTCCGTCTATCCGCAGGGCTATGTTGTCGTTCCCATTCTCAAGGAACTCCCGCCTGTCAAGACCTACTCCGAGACATCTGAGTTCGACACAGGCCAGGCGGGGGGATTTGTGCAGCTCATCCGGGACGTGCTGAGTGACCGCCTGAGACTCTACGCGGAGACATACGGAAGCCTGGACGCCCGCCAGGGTCTCAACGCAGAGCGTGTCTTTGGAGAGGTGAACCGCGAAGAGTGGGACCGCCTGCTGTCCGGCTCGGATTCCCGGGCGCCACTGACCGAGGTCGGCCCGCTCGTCACAACCGCGTGGCACCAGGGCGGACCCTACAACAACTTCTGTCCAACGGGAGACGGCGGCCGGTGCGTGGTGGGGTGCGTGGCTACCGGAGCCGTTCAGGTCATGAGGTACCACGCATGGCCGCCGAGCGGCGTTGGCAGCTACAGCTACACGTGGGACGGCGATCAGTCGTGCGGCGGCAATGTGGGTGGCGGCCTTTTGACGGCCGGTTTCTCGGATCCCTACGACTGGGCCAACATGCCCAACAACTGCGGCGGGGGCTGCACACCGGCCCAGGAAGATGCTCTTGCCGAGCTGAACTACGAAGTGGGCGTCGCCTTCGACATGGATTACGGCGCGTGCGGTTCCGGCACCTACACCTTCTACGCTGTGGACGTCTTCCCGGCCTATTTCCGTTACGAACCAGACATCGACCGGGAAAACCGCTCGGACCACACGCCCGAGAGCTGGTTCGCCATCATCAAGGGCGAGATCAACTCGGACCGGCCGATGATGTACCGGATCTCGGGTCACTGCATTGTCTGCGACGGCTGGAGAGATACGGGTGGCACGATGCAGTACCACATGAACTACGGGTGGGCCGATTCCCACAACGCCTGGTACGTTCTGGACAACCTCTACATGTCGCCGGACCCCAACGACGAGTTCGTTATCAGAAGGATCATCCCCGAGAATCGGAAGGTGCTGGTCCGGGCTGACGGGCTTGGAGACTACCCTACGATCCAGAATGCCATCAATTCCGTCGGAACGGGCTACATAATCGAGCTGGACGACGGAACGTACACGGGCGCCGACAACCGCGACCTGGATTTCGGTGGCAAGGAACTCATCATACGATCGCTCAATGGCGATCCGGACCTTTGCGTGATCGACTGCCAGGACCTCGGCCGCGGCTTCTACCTCCACTCCGGCGAAGGATCGGCTGCCATGATTCGCGGGGTCACCATCACGAACGGATACGCATCGGGATCCTCCCCTGCCGACAAGGGCGGCGCAATCTACTGCGACGGGGTGTCGGTGGTCATCGAGAACTGCAAGATCACCCTGAATGAGGCGGATGGAGATGGCGGCGGAATCTGCTGCGATTCATCGTCGGTGCTCGTCACCGGCTGCGTGATCAGCAACAATACATCTGGGGCATTGGGAGGCGGCATCTGCTTCGACGGAACATCCAGTCCCACGGTTGACCAGACCGCCGTCAATGGCAACAGTGCCCAGATTTCCGGAGGTGGAATTGCCGGTTCCGCGTCCGTATCCGTGTCAATCACCGCATGCACCATCGCCGGGAACAGTACGGCTGCAAGCGGCGCGGGCAATGGTGGAGGGGGCCTGTTCCTGCAGTCACTTGCCTCCCTCGAGGATTGCGCCATTCACGGAAACTCAAGTGCCGCAGAGGGGGGCGGGGTCTTCTTCGCTCTCGAGACCGGCACCGAGCCCTGGATCACAAGTTGCACCATCGCAAGGAACTCTGCAGCCGGCACAGGCGGAGGACTTCAGTACGAGGGTGACTCCTCCCCCCTCATCCAGCAGACCATTCTATGGGGAAACTGCGCGGGCACTTCCGGCGACGAGCTCTACTTCTCGGGCGGCCCCGTTGTGAGATTCGCATGCTCCGATGTCGACTCATCCGGGATCGAAGGCTCCGGTACGGTCGATTGGCTGTGGTACAATCTTTATCTTGTACCCGGCTTCTGTGATCCCCGGGATTGCGCATCAGCCCCCACCACCGCGGGGAATTACCACCTCAAGGATGTATCGCCGTGCGCGCCCGGCAACGCGCCGCTCGTCTGCGGCCTGATCGGTGCGCTGGACGTCGGCTGCACATCCAACGTGGTAAGTGTCCACTACGATGGAAGCGGAGACTACCCGACAATTCAGGCTGCCATCAATGCTATCCCGAGCTACGATGTCGTCGAGCTCTCGAACGGCACATTCACCGGCCCAGGCAACAGGGACATCGATTTTGCGGGCAAGGCCGTTACGGTGCGTTCTCAGAGCGGCAGTGCGGACTCCTCTGTGATCGATTGCCAGGGATTGGGACGGGCTTTCCACTTTCATTCCGGCGAGGGATCCGCAGCCCAGGTTCAGAACGTGACCCTTGCCAACGGCCATATGACCGACGGAGGAGCCATCCGCTGCGAATCGTCCTGTCCCACAATATCCGGGTGCGTGATCCGAGGAAACACGGCCGACCAGCTGGGAGGCGGGCTTCTCTGCACGGATGGGTCGAGCCCGGCCATTGAAAACTGTACCTTCCCCGGGAATTCCGCCACGAGCGGGGGCGGCGTCTACTCGGCAGCCTCCTCCCCTGTCCTGACCAACACCATCATTGTCTTCGGGACAACCGGTGAGGCTGTCGGTTGTGATGGCACGGGGAGCGCCTCCCTCAGCTGCTGCGATGTGTATGGCAATGCGGGTGGAGACTGGGTGGGTTGTATCGCCGGTCAGAATGGCGCGGACGGCAACTTCTCAAGCGATCCTCTGTTCTGCGATCCGGCCGGTCTGGATTTCCAACTGTACTCCAACTCGCCGTGCGCGGATGCTCCCGATTGCGGTCTGGTGGGCGCGCTGCCCGTCGGCTGTTTCGGCAATCGCGTCTGGAACGTTCCGGGGGACGTTCCCACCATCCAGGCCGGGATTGATTCCGCGGCTGTGGGTGACACGGTTCTTGTATCGTGTGGAACATTCTACGAGCACGCGATTGTGATGAAATCCGGGATCGTTGTGAGGAGCGAGACCGGTGTTGCCGACTGTGCCATCATTGACGCCCAACAGCTGGGGCGGATCTTCACCTGCCTCAACGTCGACAGCACTGCCTCGATTGAGGGGCTGACCCTCACGGGCGGCCTCGCCAGTGGAGCGTGGCCGGCCAACGCGGGTGGAGCCATCTACTGCGAGAGCGCGTCGCCCAGGATTGTCGACTGCGTCTTCTACAACAACTCCGCCAACTACGGCGGCGCGCTGGCCTGCAGGGCCGCCGCTCCGGATCTTGTGGGCTGCACACTCGCACACAATGCAGCGTCGAGCAGTGGTGGCGGCGTCTACTCCTACAACTTCTCGGCCGTTGACCTCGATCGGTGCATCATTGCTTTCAGTACACAGGGACATTCCGTCTACTGCCAGTCCAGTGGAACCGCGACGCTCACCTGCTGCGACGTGTACGGCAATGCGGCCGGAGACTGGGTCGGGTGCATCAGCGGCCAGGAGGGCAGCAACGGTAACTTCTCCATGGATCCCGAGTTCTGCAACTCCGGGAGCGGTGATTACACCATCGCGGCCGTGTCTCCCTGCGCACCGGACAACTCCCCGGCGGGATGTGACCTGATCGGCGCTTTGGGAGTCGACTGCGCCGGGGCTTCGGTTGCGGACATGGGTACCGCTATTCCAGCGAGTTTCTACCTGGCGCCCAACGTTCCCAATCCGTTCAACCCGGTAACCGAGATTTCCTACGGCATTCCCGCAGCGGCAGGGACATCCCCCGTCCTCATTCGTGTGTATGATGCAACCGGTCGGAGGGTTCGCACGTTGGTGGACTCAGAGCACGGACCAGGGGCATACAACGTGACCTGGGATGGCACGGACAAGAACGGAGCAGAGGTCGCCAGCGGAGTCTATTTCTATCGGATCACATGGAGCGGGAAAAGCGAGACCAGGCGGATGGTACTGCTGAAATAGCAGGGCTGAGCAAGAACAGTCCCTAGTGCGTAGTCCCTAGTCCCTAGCCTGAATTATGCACGCGTTTTCGAGAAGAA
>JAGLYR010000268.1 GCA_023132135.1 Candidatus Eiseniibacteriota bacterium
GCCGTACCAGAGGCGTTGTCGTCCGCTCCGGGGGCCCGCAGGGAGGGTATTCCAGAGATGGAATCGAAATGGCCACAGATCACGTAAGACACATCAGGGAAAACGGTTCCCCGGAGCGTGGCCTCGACGTTGGTCCACCTGCCTTCGACCGTACTCACCTGGTACTCCCAATCCACAAGGTCCCGGCTCCTGAGAAGCGTGTAGCTACCCACCATCCAGCCATCGCCGTGCCGAAGGGCGAGGCTGCTCAGATCAGCCGGGGCGCCGGGCGCCGAGCGATCCCAGGAAGCGCCGCCGTCCCGCGTCTCGAAGAGGAATCCTTCCTCGCCACATGCCCACCCCCGATCGGGGTTCCAGAACTCCAGATCACGGATGGCGACCGCTGTATCCACACCGACAGAGGACCAGGACAGCCCGCCATCCACCGTTCTCAGCACGGTCCCCCCGTTTCCCCCCACCCAACCCCTCTGGGAATCGATGAAACAGATCGCACGGAAACCCGGCTGATCCTCTGCACGAAACTCTTCCCAGTTCCAACCACCGTCTCCGGTTCGAAGCACATACCCGTTATCCCCGCACATCCATCCCCGCATGGAATCCACAAAGCTGGTGGCGTGGAGATTCGCCGCTGTCCTGGTATCGAGCGGAGCCCAGGATACTCCTCCATCCCTGGTCCGGAACGCGCTTCCACGGTCCCCGCACGTCCAGCCGTTGAGCGAATCCACAAAAGAGATGGCCCGGAGTCGCCGCGCCCCTGTTTCGGTCGACTCCCACGTCCGGCCTCCATCCGCCGTCCGGTACACGGTGCCCCCATGGGCAACGATAAGAGCACGGCTCTCGGTAAGAACTTCCAACCCGTAGAGATGCTTGTCCAGATCCCCCTGCAGGACCCAGTGTCCCCCGCCGTCCTCCGTTCGAAGAATAGTCCCGCGGTCGCCCACGATCCAGCCGCTCAAGGAATCGGCGAACTCCACGTCTTCCAGGAACCAACCCAGATACTCGTGGCGCCGGACCTCGAGCCCGAGGTTCTGGAACTCCTGTTCCAGAAGAGAGGCCGCCAGCTCCATGCCGTCGGACCCGGAGAAGCGGGTCTCGATCCGGAACTCCTCCCCATCGATCACCACGGGCGACTCCCCCGACAGACCGCGCAGGATCCCATCCAGGTACACGCGGCTCGTCTCTCCGACCATCCCGGAAACCAGTGGATCCTGTTCAGAGCACGCGGCGTCGGCCGCACCGGAAGCGAAGCCGGACAGGAGGATGAACGCGGCAATACGCAGCGCCGGTGTTCTGTGGAATCCCCTCATCGTTGACCCTCCACGGAACCCTTGCAGCCGCAAGAGAACGCGCCCAGAGTATCTCCCGAGGCCGACACCGCTGGAGACAGGACCTGCAGGCAGTAGTTACCGGCACCCCCGTCGCAGAACAGGGGATCGGCGGAGAAGTTGCCGTTCGGATCGGGAACCCCGGGCTCCACGCAAACACCGCCGTAGTCTCCACCTGTGTTGTTCCACACGTCGTTACGCAGGAGTTCGACCTCGGCCGCTGTCCAGCAGTAGATACCGCCCCCCCCCAAGGACAACACCACGATGTTGGCTTCGAGGGTGATTTGGCCGGCGATCAGGTAGAACGCCCCACCCGCCACCGATGCACTGTTCTCCACGAACGTGTTTCGGTAGAAACCGGCGTGGGAGTTCCGGTCCACGGCCACGGCCCCTCCGGTCCGGGCGGTGTTGCTCTCAAACAGGCATCGCCTTGCGGCTACCAACCCTCCGGCCGCACACATGAGACCGCCGCCTCGCTCGGCTTCGTTCTCGACAAAGCGGGTCTGGACGAGCATGACCTCAGCCGCGGTGTGCAACCCTCCACCGGAACCCAACGCCGCGTTGCCACCGAACTTACACAGAGTGAACACGGGCTGGCAGTCCTCACGGCAGTACGCCCCCCCACCCTCACCGTCGGTCTGATTCTCCAAGATCTCGCAGTCCAGGAAAACCGGTGAACTCAGGCCCTCGATGAAAAGCCCGCCGCCAAAATTGACCGCCCGGTTTCCCCAAATCGCAATTGAATCGAATTCACAGTTGGAAACCCGGCACAGGATCCCACCACCGCCCCGGCCCGCCTCATTGTCGTACACGCTGCCGCCCCGAATCGGCCCCTCCGAGAGAGAGAGGTAGATCCCACCTCCCTCTTGCCCTGCCACGTTTCCGTAGACCTCGTTCCTTTCCAGACTGCCGGCGAACTCCAGGCACAGGATTCCACCGCCGCTCTCCCGGGCCTCGTTGTCCGTGATAGTATTGGAGCGGATGCGGGCGGCTCCCCGGCGGCAGAGAATGCCCGCTCCGAAGAGCGCTCTGTTTTCCCGAATTACATTCCGGGAGATGATGGGGCAGGCGTTCTCGCAGTAGATCCCCGAGCCCGGGGGCGTGTCCAGTGGGAGTGAGCCGGCGGACGGCAATCCGCCGGCGCATTTGCCGTCCGCCCCGTGGATAATCACGAACCCGTCCACCACGGAAGTTGAGTCGCGAAGGTTCCGGAGGGTCAGGACAGTTCCCAGGTACTCTCCGTCCAGGACCGTCTCGCGAGTCGCAGGATCGGCGGCCGTGAAAAGGGCGTCCCATCCACCCAGGAGTTTGAGCGGCTTGTCCACAACAAGACGTTCCCGGTAACTCCCCCCCGCCACGGCAACCGTGTCGCCGCAGCGCGCGTGATCGATGGCCTGCTGGATGGTCGGCCAATCGCCGGAGCTGTCCGCCAGCACCCGCCAGAACCTGAAGGGCGCCTCCGGAGACGGGCCGATGGAGGTTTCGTCGTCCGCACAGCGGCACAGACCGAGAAAGACGAGAAAGGATAGAAGAAGCAACCCTGTCCAGCGAACCATTTTCCCTCCCGATTCCTGCTCAGCGCCGTAGTGAAGAAACTAGCACTAATCTGCTCTATGCACAAGTTTTCCGGCCCGACACTGCAATTCTATGGTCTGGCATATTGTTGGTACGCGAAAACGGCAGTGTGGTTGTCCTTCGACGGGCTCAGGACGAACGGTTTGGGGGCCTGTCCGGTGCTGATTGACACACTGTTTCGTACACATGGGACCTCGGTGTGTCTCGTTTTCTGCCTCAGAGTCCGAGACGGCAACCCTGCCGTTGTAGCCTGTTCTGCGCTGGAGTCCGAAACGCCAACTTTGCCGTTGTAGCCTGGGTTATTCA
>JAGLYR010000269.1 GCA_023132135.1 Candidatus Eiseniibacteriota bacterium
TCGAGTGTCGAGGAAATAGGGCAGGATTCCGCAGGCTAGACGGGATTATTCTCTGACTTAGGTTTTGACACCAGACGTCGCGCGCGCTACTGTCGCGGCGCGGTCCTTTTCCTGTGAATCACTCTGGTCAAGGAGGTCCGGTCATGCACGAACGTAACTGGGTTCCCCATCTCCTCAGACTCACCGGATTCGTATTTTTCGCGGTCGCGGTCCTCGGCCTGGTTGTTTTTATATGGGGCTCCGTGTCGCCCGGTTGGTACGACGCACTGGGTCAGGCTATCGGCCTCCGGCCGACGGGCCTCGCGCTCCTGTTCGGAGGCTACTCCGCCGGGTTGTGCATGATGGCCCACGCCGAGATAATTCGGCTGCTCCGCACCATTGCCGGAAGGAGCTGAACCGGGGGTCTTGAGGAAAAGGGCATGAGAACAAGTCCCTAGTGCGTAGTCCGTAGTCCCTAGTCCAAGGAACAGAACAAGGGGCGACCCGGTGGTGGGTCGCCCCTACTGTCATAGCCGGAAGATGCGTTCTTCCTCCTCCCACGCCTCCATCTTCTTTTTCGCGCGGTAGCGCTTACGCAGGTATGCAGCCAGGAACAGCACCGTGAAGATCCCGGGTATGGTCAGGAGCACCTGGAGAACTACGACCCACGAGTAGCGGTCCTTCAGATATACGCGCCAGGCCATTTCGAACTGTTGAAGATTCAGCCCGTAGATTTCAATCATGGCGGCCTCGAAGTCCCCGTACTCCGTGGCCTTGCGGACGAACTCCTGGAATGCTCCGGGGCCTCCCGTCTTGACCAGAAACTGGATAGTCGTGTAGCTCTCGATGTAGGCGAGCTCGGCCGATGTGCGCCCGTGGGGGAACGAGCGGGTGAGCTCGGCGAGGGGAATCAGCGTCCGGGCTACGAGGGCCCAGAGAATCCGGGTGCTCTCGCCCATCCGCCACTGCCGCGCGTGGAACATTGCATGACCTTCATCGAACCACCGGGGCAAAGGTTGCCCAGGCAGCGCCATAGCAAGAAGCACATGGGCCACTTCGTGAGTGACGATTTCTTCCAGGTTGATCCTGGCCGGGGCCGCCGCGGGCGATGTGATCACAATCCGGCGGTGGGACGGGATCGCCAGTCCGATGCCCCAGTCGGGAATGAGCCCGCCGCTGAGTCTCCTGAACTCGGCGCGGTCCGGCGCGATGGCTATCTCAATCCTGCGTCTGGGTTGTGTCCCGAGAAAGGCGGCGATTCCGGCATGAGCTTCTTCCGCGACACCAGCGGCGGCGAGAGCGAGTTTTTCCTGCTCCCGGACGTAGCGGATGGTGAAGTGCTCGGTTTCCAGCGACAGGTAATCGGCGGCGAGAGTCGTGGCGGGGAACAAGCCGGCCAGCGCGGCGGCGAAGACAATCCGGATCAAAACCGACTTGTACCTGAGGCAGTGACGCCGAAAGGAGAAGGGCATAGAACAAGTCCCTGGTGCGCAGTCCATAGTCCCTAGTCCAAAGAAAAGGGCATTGGGGGGGAAGTCCCTGGAGGGGAAAAAGGGCGACCCACCCGGTCGCCCCTACGGGTCACTCTGTCACGCCGTCACCTCGTCACCCTGTCACGCCCTCGCCCTGTCGCGCACTACTCAATCCCGTAGCTATCTGATCACCATCAACTTCACACTTCTCTCCCAGCCCTCCGCCCGGATGCGGCAGAAGTACACGCCTCCGGCCACGGCCTGCCCCAGGTGGTCCCGGCCGTCCCAGCACAACGAGTGGGGACCGGCTTCGAAGACTCCGTCTCCGAGCCGGCGGACCAGCCGTCCGCTGACGTTATAGACGGACACCTCGGCCCGACTTCTCGCGGGTAGAGAGAAGCTGATGAGCGCTCGGTCGGAGAAGGGATTCGGTTCGCAGTCCAATCCGGCTTCGATCCGGCCCGGCAGATTCCCCGCCACTTCTGTGGCGGCCTGGACCGTGAAGGACCCGGGTTCCGGACACAGTCCCCGCTGTGTGCCGTCGTTGGCCCACGCGCGCCACCAGTAGATTCCGTCCTCGAGAGCCACGTTCACTACCCAGGATGTCGAATCCGCGCCTTCAGCGACCCCGGAGACCGCCGCCGCGAGATTCGTCAGCAGGGAATCCGAATAGAGGTGGAACCCGTAGGTAAGGACATCGGGGTCCGGGTCAGCCGCGTTCAGTACGACCAGCGCAGGGTGGGATGTTTCAACGGTCACGCCCTCCGCCGGCCTGGCCAGAACGGGTTCGGACGGCGGGGTGTTGGGCGTCCCCGCCACGGACACGGTGACGTCGTCGATGTACCACCCGTCCTCGGTTACGTATGTGTCGGACTCCAGCCGGAAACGGAATGCCACATCGGTGTGCCCGCACCCGGCGGTGAGCGAGCGCGTAGCTTCGACCCAGCTCGTCTGAAATCCTGAAATCCGGGACCCCAGCTGCGTCCATGCGCCACCGTCCACCGACAGCTCCACGTAGCCGTAGTCGTAGCCGGTCTCAATCTCGTACTTGTGCATGAAGGTGAGCGTTGCGCTGGAATACACGCTCAGGTCCAGTCCGCTGGCGAGCCTCATCCGGGTGTTCAGGTAGTTGGAATAATCCCCGGAGGGAGAGTCCGTGATGGAATGGGTGGGTGATGTGTAGGTTGATGTGACCAGCCCCCACGCTCCTCCGGCGAAGGTCCAGTTCCCTGTTCCGCTTTCGAAATCGTCCGAGAACACGGTCTGCAAACTTCCGATTGTGATATCGAGAGACTCCCGGTTGAAGAACGAGCCCCCGGCATAGATGTCGAAGTGCAGGGTTACCACGCGTCCTTCCGGACATCCGCCGTCCACGGACAACTGGAACGGATCGGCCGAGTTGTCCTTCGACTCCATCGCGCCGAAGGAACCGTAGTCCGAGTAGGCATCTGAAAGGCCGATGTAGGGATCGTACGACCGTAGGATCACGGTGACGTCGGACAGGGTCTCTGTGATTCCCAGATTCTCGAGAGTGATGGTGATGTCGGCTGACTCGCCCGGATCCAACTGGTCGTTCCCCCTTGCATGGTCGGCGATCTCGATGCCGGCGACCTCAAGGTAGGCGCCGGCGGCCTGGACCAGGTATATGTTGGCGGGCAGGTTCTCGTCGACGAGGCCCGCAACCTCCGAATCCTCGGGCCAGAATCCCGAACCGCTGACCTCCGTAGTAAAGGAGAAAGCTTTGGGCTTCGTCGTCTGCTCTCCGTAACTCCAGTCCAGAGTCCCGCCGCTGCAGTTGTACAGGATTTCCCCGGGTTGGCCGTACTGGTAGCCGCACTCGGCCATGCGCTGTGCCATGCTTCTCAGGATCGAGTCGTCCGGCGTGTGAGTGTTGGTATAGGCCCACGGAATCAGAACCATCCCCGCCACGCTGTGGTAGGAATTGTGGGTCACGAACTCATGGGCGTTACAGAGACCCATGATCGCCTGGACCTCGGGCTCGGAGCCCGCGTAAGGGCCCAGGAATACGTCGCTGCAAGGGTCGTGGCTGGCGCCCCCGTGATCCCACATGTACGGGTAGTTCCGGTTAGGGTCCACGCCCAGGCACTCGGTGAACTCGTTGATGCGGCGGTTCTTCCGCCACATTCCGCCGCCGCCCGGGTAGTGCGTTTCGTTATAGCAGTAGCCGTCCGGGTTGACGACCGGCACGATCCAGATCTGCCGTTCGTTCACAAGGAAGGTGGAGACCGGGTTGGTCCCGTAGCTGTCGCAGAGGTACTTGATGAAGTCGCACACGACGTTGACGGTGATCGGCTCCCGGGCGTGGTGCAGTGCATCCAGAAGGACCTCGGGCTCGTCCTCCTGCACGTTCGGGTTGTCGGAGATCTTGATGGCCCAGATGTCCCGGCCCTCGTGGGACTGTCCGATCGAGGTCCTGGCGGTCGTGATTTCGGGATACTCGGTGTGGAGAGAATCGAGGAGAGCCGTGGCCTCCGAATAGGTGTACATGTCGCCGAAGTTGTTGCCTTTGCGAAGCGAAGCGTAGAAGGCAGCCATGTCTTCGATCATGACCTCGGTGCGAAATCCTTCGGCTTCAATCCTGGCCAGTTCCTCTCGATCTGTCACGACAATGAAGGAATGCCCGCGCTTGACCTTCATGATGTCGAGGCCGGGGAAGGCCTCGAGGATCGCATCCCGTTCCCCGGCAGTGTTCCAGAATACCGCTGCCTGGGTCTTGACAGGGGGAATCTCGGCCGCCGCCAATCCGGCGATACCGGCGATACCGACAGTGAGCAGTAGCACAATAGTCGCTCTTTGGAACATGGAACCTCCCTTGAAGTTGCAGCATCGCGTGTATCTCGAAGCTGCCAAATGACACTCCAGTATACCATGCAAACCCAGCAAAATCAAGGCGCAAGATGCCTCCGGCTTGACAATGGCGATCCCTGAGACTACCATCAGGACACGCTGCGCGGGGATTCTCGATGGAAGGATCCGGACGGCGGCTTGTATGCTCTTCAGCAAAGGGAAAGCGAATGCAACTCGAGAAAGTCTACGATCCCAAGAAAGTTGAGCGCAAGTGGTACGAGACCTGGGAGAA
>JAGLYR010000027.1 GCA_023132135.1 Candidatus Eiseniibacteriota bacterium
CTCCAGTTCCAGATCCACATCGAGAACACATGTCCGACACCATATCCGCTGACGATCCCGCTGGAGCTCTCCGCAAGCAAGGGCGAGATCTCGGCGGCCGCCTGTGACGCCTGGGTCCCCGGACCCCTGGACACGGACTTCGAAGATGGCGAGGAGGGCTACTGGACCCACGAGGCCATCACCTTCGGGTACGTCGACCAGTGGCGCCTGGTGGACAACAAGAGCTACGGTGATGGTACCCACAGCTGGAAATTCGGCGCCGTTCCGGGCGAGGGCTACTACGCCGACTACGCCGACGGCGGGTTGATCACGCCGCTCGTGTGCCTGTCGGGTTCGGACACGCTGGAATTCTGGCACCGGATGCGGGCGGAAGAGGGCAGTGCGACGACAGCCTGGGACGGTGGTTTCGTGGAGATATCGGTGGATGGAAGCCAGACGTGGCAGCAGATCGCACCCATGGGCGGCTACCCGTACACGATCATCGACAACCCCGACAGCCCCTTCGATGCGGGAACGCCGTGCTGGTCGGGAATCAAGTCCTGGGAGTTCGCCCAGTTCAATCTTGCCGGCGTCACCGGACCCGCGCAGTTCCGGTTCCGTTTCGGATCGGACGGATACGTGACCGCAGCCGGCTGGTGGGTCGATGAGGTCGTTCTGAAGACGGAGACGTCCACAGCCACACCGGAGGAAATGGTGCTCCTAGGCAGCGGACCTGCGGATTTCGCCCTGTCGCAGAACCGGCCGAATCCGTTTAACCCGGTCACCACCATTCGATATGCGGTGCCGAAGGAGAGTGACGTGTCCATCACGGTATTCAACGTGCTGGGGCAACAGGTCAGGAGGCTGGTGGACGAAGTCAGGCCCGCCGGCTACCATGAAGTGGCCTGGGACGGAAGGGATGCCCGCGGCCGCGAGATTGCCTCCGGAATCTACTTCTACCGGATGGAGAGCGGGACGTTCACGGCTGTAAAAAGGATGATCGTTCTGAAATGATAGAACTGACGGAGATATCCCTCACCAGGGTGAGCGCGATTGCGGTTCTGCTGGTCTTGATCTGGTCAATACCATTACTTGCCGTCCAATCGGAGATGACGTTGATCGATGCAAGGACCGGCAAGGTGATCACCGTGATCGAGGAGGTTTCACCGGATTCGGCGACCGATCTCCTGCGGTTCGCGTACGACAAAGCCAAGACCGGGCTGAACTGGGAAGCCGGCGCTGAATGGGCAATATGCAAATCGGTCTGCATCAGCGATGCGACCTACCATTCATTCATCGGCTGGCATACGAACGACCAGGCATGGGCGTTCTTCAACGATACCGTCAATATCCCCGTCTGGGAATACGGCCTCGGGGACGTGGATGATCTGCCTCACGACATTACTTCCGATGGGACATGCATGGCCGGCGGGACGGGGAATACGCTTTACGGATTCGACCCGTCTTCCAGCGTACCCGATTGGGTGTATCCCATAAGCATTCCAGGTGATGAGGTATATGATCTGTTGTTGTCCGACGACGCCGAGACGATCTATTACGTATCCGGCGATGCTTTCGACCACATGAACATCACATCCGTGAACTTGACGACGTTCGCAGAGAACTGGAGTCATGCCCTCCCGGAGAATGGATATGTATGGGGCTCCGCCTTGTCGGGAAACGGCGAAAGGCTGGTGGTCCTGCAATACAGCTGGGTCACGGTCTATTCAAGCAGTGGCGACGTGCTGTTTCAAATCGAGAGGGGTACCGGCTCCCAGACGACTCCCGCCATTTCCGACGACGGAAACATATTCGTCATCGGTGATTACCACGGGTATGTGGATGTGTACGAATACGACGCCGGCGCCGGCACCTACGGGGCCAAATGGCAGTATCTGTTCGAGTGGGGCGTTTATTATGATTGGGTGACGGCGCTCGCCGTCTCCGGAGACGGCGGCACGATTGCGGCCGGCTCGTACCAGAACGATGGCGGTGGTCAGTACAGCGGCGAACTGGCGTTGTTCGATGTCGCCAGCAACGTGCCGATATGGGTTTTTTCGTCCGGGGATGACCAGATTGCCGATGCCGACATATCGGCAGACGGTTCCGTGATCGCAGCAGTCGGTTGGGGACCCCTGGAAGACGGAGGCGATGATTTCTGGCTCTTCAACAGGGACAGCAACACACCATTCCTGGCATACGATTGCACCGGTTCACCGTTCGATCTTGATATGTCCAGCGATGGCGCAAGATGCATCGTGGGCGGCAAGGCCGTTCACGCAAGGACGATGGGGCATGGCGGCAAACTGTACTGTTTCGACAGCAGCGGCCCCACCGGCGTCGATGATCCGGGGACCGATGTGCCGAGCAGGTGCGCGTTGTTGCAGAATCATCCCAATCCCTTCAATCCGCTGACGACGTTCACCTACTTCCTGACGGCGCCGGGACACGTCCGGCTTGCCATCTACGACCTCGAGGGCAGGCTGGTCGCCACGGTTGTCGACGATTCCGGACAGCCGGGTCGTGGATCCGCTGTCTGGGACGGGAGGGACGGCCGCGGCGAGGCGGTGGCGTCGGGAGTGTATTTTGCGCGACTGGAAGCGGGCAGAAACGTGGATACGAGAAAGATCACCCTGGCCAGATGATACGGGCCAAGGGGCCGACCTGGATGGAACACGCAATGGAGGAGGACTGACGTCATGAAAAGAACAGTGTTCTTGGTCAGCCACCTTGTCCTGTTCGTAGCGGCCATGGTAATAGCACAGTTGCCCGGTGACGCCTTGTGGACGAGGACATACGGGGATGCTGATTGGAATTGCGGCCGCTGTGTTCAACCGACATCCGACGGAGGGTATATCATTGCCGGATTCACATTCACGTCCGGCACCGGCCAGGATATCTATCTGATCAAGACCGACGATGTCGGGGATACGTTGTGGACCAAGTGCATTCGTGGCGAAGGCAGCGATGACGCGAAATCCATCCAGGAATTGCCGGGCGGCGGATATGTTATCGCCGGCAACACGCAGGTGCCGGGTATATTCGGCTGTGACATCTATCTCATCAGAACGGATGCGGACGGAGACACCATATGGACGAAGAAATACGGGGATTCCGAAGCCATGGGCACGGGCACCAACAACGGCAATTGTGTCGAGCGAACATCCGATGGCGGCTACATCATAGCGGGATGGTCTCAATTCCAGGGGCCATACAATGAAGATGTCTGGCTCATCAAGACGGATGCGGACGGAGACAGTCTGTGGTCCAGGTTCTTCGGCGGAGCGGCCTATGATATGGCATATACGGTGGAGCAGACCTCCGACGACGGATACATCGCCGTTGGCTACACCCTGTCTTTCGGCGAAGGCAATGAAGACGTATATCTCGTCAGAACGGATGCGCTCGGGAGTCTTGAATGGGCGAGAACGTATGGCGGGACGGGCGCCGACTACGGGCGTTGCGTCCGCCAGACATCCGACGGCGGGTATATCATCACGGGATATACGAGCTCATTCGGGGCCGGCGGATTTGACGTCTATCTCATAAGGACCGATGCCCTGGGTGACACTCTCTGGACGAGAACCTATGGCGGAGCGAACGACGACATATCCTATTCACTTCAGCTGACTGCGGATGAAGGATACATCATCTCGGGAAAAACGACCTCTTTCGGCGCGGGCGACAACGATACGTATCTGATCAGGACGGACGCGAACGGTGATACCTTGTGGACCAAGACATACGGAGGAACGGGTACGGACAAGGGGTATTTCGTTCAGCTGACTCTCGATGGCGACTACATCGTAACAGGGGAAACGTCGTCGTATGGAGGAGGCGACTATGACGTCTTGCTGATGAAAGTCGGCGGCGAGGTGACCGGCATTGAAGACGACCAACCGATTCCGACAATGCCGTGCCTTCTTTCCCAGAACTACCCCAATCCCTTCAACCCCTCCACGGTCATCTCATACGACCTGCTGCAGGCATCGGATGTGGAAATAAACATCTATAGCCTGTCGGGAAGACGGGTGAAGACATTAGTAAGTGCGATTCAGGCGGCAGGGGCGCACAAAGTGATTTGGGACGGCAGGAATGATAAGGGTGAGGAAGTGTCCAGTGGCGTTTACGTCTGCAGGCTCGATGCCGGGGGGCATGTGCAGGCGCGGAAGATGGTCCTGACAAGATAGCCGCACACCGCGGGGCAAAAGGTGGAAAGAGCAAATGGCCCCTACGGATCCGTTGACTTCCTGACGAAACTGGAGGAAACCCTCGGAATCAGACTCCGCCCACTACCTGTAGGCAGACCAAGGAAAAGAGAACGCTGAGATATCCCTCACCAAAATAGGGCTGACCACTATTAGCCACAACTCCGCTGACCCCTATTCCCCCGAATTGTCCGCGCAGCTTTTCAAAAAACGACCACTCCGCTGTCCAATAGAAAGTGAGGCGACAAATCGATCGAACGGACAGACAGACACTGAAGGAGGCAAGCCATGAGCCCGTCAACCCGGTCCACCTGGACACTTCTGCTTGTGCCGGTTCTCGTATCACCAGTATTGGCGTGGACGGTATGCCCGGGGCAAGCAATAGCCGCAGGTGAACCCTACGCCTGTGAAGAGAACCTGATAGAAGTGATGTTTGAATGGGGATCCGAAGTGCGTATCCGTGACGGAGTTCCGGTAGACCTGGCAACGAACGCTCTTGATGGTGTCGATCCGGTGCTCGAGAGAGCTGCCTGGTTTGAATGGCAGCGGATCTGTGATGTTCCGGAAGCGCGCCTGGATGAGATTCAGGCCCGCGGGGAAGCCAATTCCGGGACGCCTGTGTACAACCTCAACAACATCTACCGTCTTCGGATTCCAAAAGAGTTGGATGTTTGGGAAATCAGCCGGGAACTGGAGGACCTCCCGGGCATTATGCTTGCGCGGCCCGTTCCAAAACCGACCCCGGCGCCCATACCTTCTAATTGGGAATCCTCACAACAGCACTGCTATCCGGCGAGCGCGAACCCGACGGGGATCGACGCCCAGTACGCCTGGACGCAGCCGGGAGGGGATGGAACCGGCGTCACCGTGTGCGATCTGGAGTACGGCTGGAAACTCCACGCGGACCTCAGCAAATTGCCGAGCTCCCAGATCAATCCGAATCCGCTCTTCTGGCCCGCCGGTGTCGATACCTTCCACGGTACGGCGGTGGTCGGCGAGATGGTCTCCGACGCGAACGGCTGGGGAACGAAGGGCATCTGCCATGGTTCCGGATTGAAGACGTGTGGAACGTACTATGGGAATCCTATTTCCTGGAACGTCCCGGGCGCCATGGCCTACGCGATTGCCGCCCTCGCGCCGGGTGACGTGATCGTCCTCGAGCAGCAGTGGGACTACTACGGCATCGGCGACCATATTCCTATCGAATGGTGGTTGGACTACTCTCCGAATCCCCAGTCCTACAATGGAGTCTACGCCGCAATCGTCAACGCGGTTTCCAACGGTATCCACGTGGTCGAAGCCGGTGGGAACAGCCGACTCACAAGTGTGGGTGTGGATACGGATTTGCTCACCTGGTACGGAGATTCAGGCGCCATCATCGTGGGTGCCGGCGGCGCCTGGGCCAACCTGAGTTATCCTTTCTTCCCCGAAGGAGATCTCGAGAGAATCTACATCTCGGCTTACGGTCCTCGATTCAGTCTCCAGGGATGGGGCGAGAGTGTGCTGACCACCGGGTACGGCACGTACTATCAGGAACCGCCGACCGACTACTACGATTACACGTCTACATTCAACGGCACTTCTGCCGCCGCCCCGATCGTGGCAGGAGCGGTGGCCTGTTGTGTCGGCCATTGGACGGCGACGGTATCTCCGACTCCGCCCTCCACCGAGTACGTGCGGAATCTTCTGGTCACTACGGGGACGCCCCAGAGATTCGGACCTCCGGGACACATCGGTCCCCGACCCAATCTTCTCGCAGCCTTCAACGCGATGTCTACTCAGTGGACGGATCGGACTCATGGTCCATTCGCCAATACCAGTAACGGAGAAGGTGTAGCATGGGGTGACTACGACGGGGATGGGGATCAGGATGTCTACATCACCAACCAGAACGGCACAAACGTGCTCTGCCGGAACGACGCCGGAACATTCGTGGACGCCACCTCCACCCCCGTAGGCGGAGCGGTGAACAGCTGGGGCGCCGCGTGGGGGGACTATGAGAACGATGGAGATGTTGACCTCTACGTGGCGAATCACGGCGTTTCCAACCACATGTTCCGGAATGACGGATGGGGCTTCTCCGATGCTACCTATGGTCCCTTGGGAGATACGGGATCCGGACGATGCGTCGCGTGGGCGGACTACGACCTGGACGGGGATATCGACCTTTTCCTGGCGAGACTCAGCCAATCAGACAAACTCCTCCGGAACGACGGCGGGGGAAGCTTCACGGACGTGACGAGCACTCCTCTGGGAGATGCGGGATATGCCCACGGTATCGCCTGGGGAGATTACGACAACGATGGAGATCCGGACCTTTTTGTCTCAAACGGGGGGGCTAGTAAGCTCTACCGAAACGACGGCGGCGGGAGCTTCACCGACGTCACTCCTGCGTTGCTCGTGGGAACGAACCGTGAAACCGGACCGGCATGGGGAGATTATGACAACGACGGCGACCTGGATCTCTTCGTGGCCAATGACAACTACAACGGAAATCGCCTTTTTCGCAACGAGGGAGGTGGAACCTTCTCGGATCAGACGTCGGCCGTGTTGATGGGGAGTAGCACCAACTACAAGAACCCCGCGTGGGGCGACTATGACAACGACGGCGACCTGGATCTCTTCGTGTCGAATGGGAGCGGTTTCAACAAGCTGTTCCGAAATGACGGGGCCGGGAGCTTCTACGATGCGACCACCGGGCCTTTGGGCGCCGTCTACGGCGGCATGGGTGCGGCGTGGGCCGACTACGACGGGGACGGCGATCTCGATCTTTGCGTCGCCAATCTGGGTGCCGCGAACAAGCTGTTCAGGAATGACGTTGGTATCGCCAACCACTGGCTGCACATCAATCTGGTGGGAATCCAGTCGAACAAGTCGGGGATCGGAGCGCGGGTCCGCGCAGTCTCAGGTAACTTGTCACAGATCCGCGAGGTCTCGGGCGGTTCCGGATGGTGTTCACAGAATTCCCTGACGGTTGAGTTCGGGGTGGGTCACCGAACGAAAGTGGATACCGTTGAGATCTTCTGGCCCGGAGGGACGCGAGGCGGAGTGCAGCGGCTCTTTGATGTGGCTGTCGATCAGGTTCTCACCGTTGAGGAGGAAGCGTTCGCCGCCGTTGAGGATGTCGCGTATGACAATCGGCCGGCAGTCTTCCGTCTCGATCGCAACTTCCCCAACCCCTTCAATCCGTCGACCACGATCCACTACTCGCTTCCAGAAGCAGGGCCGGTCCGAGTAGAAATCTTTGATGTGGCGGGGCGCCGAATTGCAGTCCTGGTGGATGAGGTACAGACCTCCGGGGAGAAGTACTTGCCGTGGAACGCGGAGGGGTTTGCGAGCGGGATCTATCTCCTTCGTGTGCAAGCGGGGAGTGATGTGGGGACGCGGAAGATGATTTTGCTCAAATAGCAGGAAACTATTACGCATTGCGTATTACGTAAGAACCACGCAGGGGCGGCCGGGAGGCCGCCCTTGTCCGTTCCTGCCCTCTCGGGAAACAGGGGTCAGCAGGGCTGTTGAAAAACCCCTTCGTTGGCACCCTTCCCGTTCGTCCTGGCGGACCCCTATTCGCACAAAACTCCCCCTGCCGGCAAAAGGGATTGACTCTCCAATCCAGACGAGTCTACGATAGTCAACCACAAGGTCTTGCTCTCTGCTGGTGCGGGGAGATGGCGGGCTCACCGCCTCTCAAACAGGAGGACTCCCATGCCTGTGAAGGTGGCCGGAAGGCTGATCCTCGTCTCGGGCATCCTTGTCTGCTGCGCCGCGGGAATCGGTTTTCCTTCCCGCGCATACTGCGAGCTAGACGCTGACCGTGCGTTTGCCGGATGCGGCGCGGAGGAAACGCGCCTCAGTCCCACAACTGACATCTTCGACTGCCTCTTCCTGCTTCCCACTACCAGCTCCGCGCCTCCCGACGCCAGATCCCAAGGGATGGGCCGCGCCTTCACGGCGATTGCCGAAGGTCCCGCAGCGGTCTTCTGGAATCCCGGCGCTCTGGGACTTCCGCAGCCACAATCTCTCCTGCCATTCTCAAGAGCGGAGCTCGGACCCGGGGTGTCCGGCGATGTCGTGCTTTACTCGTTCGGTGGAACGGGACGGTGGAAGGGCATCGGCGCCGGAGCGCTTCTCAACCGTCTCAGCTACGGCGAATCCGAGTGCGGCGGTTCGGACTACACCCTTCGCCTGGGAGGCGGTCTGAACCTGGCTTCCTTCATCGCTCCCGCTCAGGAGCGATTCCGGTGGGGGGTTGGCGCCAGCTTCAAACGTATCAAGATGGACAATAGCTATGAGGGGTCCTTCACCGAGTGTACGGAGTTCGCGCCTTCCGGCTGGGATATCGATTTGGGAACTCTACTCACCTACCACTCGTACCAGCGCCCGTCCTCTGGTGACACCCACGGACTCCAATCGTATGTGGGAATGCGGGCCGGTGCGGTCGTCGGCAACCTGCTCAAGAACGAGATCGAGATCGTAGAGGGAGCGGATCCATGGCCTCTGAGCCGGGTGCTTCGTTTGGGCTTTGCCTTTGAGGGAGCCTTCCGGGATTCCCCGCCCTTCGGTCATGCCGTGAGAGCGGTCCTCTCAGTGGAGAGAAAAGTGATCTACATCGATGCGGGTGACTGCGACGAGCGTACGTCTGATCACTTCGGTGGAGAGCTGCGACTGCTGGGGATCTTCGCCGCCCGAGTTGGCTATATCGACGACCCACGCAACAAACTGGAGGACTGGAGCTGGGGGTTGGGCCTGGGTATTGACTTACGGGATGTAGTCGCAGAGCGATTCGGAGTTGAGCTCGCGTTCGCCAGCATACCCCGAGCAGATCCCTTCGAACGTATCCACCAGATCACCCTCTCGGCGTGGATTGACTCCTGATCGGAGTCCATCTCCCCGGGACAGTCTGGGGAGACCTTCAGGGAAGTGGCTAGTGCCGTCGGCTTATCGGCTGCAGTAGTAGGCTGACAAAACCGACAACGTCTTTCAAAGCTCGAGGCTAAACTCGTGACATTGACTCAGAAGGCCCCTAGCCCGCATTTCTCACCAGCCTCGTCGCGAGGCGTTGTAGATGCCTGCAATGACGAGGAATGCGAGTGAGGAGACCGGAGGCGTACTGGTAAGTACGTCGAGGATCGCCGAACGAGTATACGGAAGTGAGTGCAGGTAGATACAACGCCGCAGCAGATGGCTGGTGAGAAATGCGGGCTAGCTTCGCCAAACGGATCGCAGCATTCGCGCTGGATTGGATCTTGATCGCGGGATACTTGGTCGTCCTCGCGATGGTCAGTTCCACTCTCGCATCCGGACCCCTGCGAGATGAATGGCAAGCGCTCATATCCAGTTCGGTGCGCATGGAGCTTCTTGCCTTCGTCACGGCCATCTTGCCAGTCGTGCTCTACTACATGATCCTGGAGAGTTCGGAGGGTGGAGCGACGTGGGGGAAACGCCGCATGGGGCTGCGAGTGGTGAACACAAGCGGTGAACGCATCGGCCGTCGGGCGGACGGATAGGTGTGGCGCGGGACCCGTATCGAGGGACCTATGTACGTTCAGCCGGCTTTTTCAACAGCCCCGCTGACCCCTGTTTCCCAAAACTCGACGACGTCGAAGGTCCGGGTCATGCCTTCTGTCCTTCACTCGCGTCGGCTCCTGGCACACACTCACTTAAAGTGTCCAGAGAGGCCGCAGTGAAAATCCGGTTGAAGACCACGGTGCGAGTGAATTACCATACGCTGTGAGTGTGAGGCGTACTGGTAAGTACGTCGAGGATCGCCGAACGAGTATGACGAAGTGAGTGTGGCCCTCACACGGTGAGGGCCCGGCAGATACAACGCCGCAGCAGATAGCTGGTAAGAAATGCGGGCTGGCTTGGAGAAACGCGACATGGGAAACACAAGGAGGTTCCGGAGCGGCCTGTGGGTACTTCTTGCCCTGAGCGCCGCTCTGGCCGTATGCCTCGTGGGGAGCTGCGGACGTACGCCGAGAGCCCCCTCCAAGCAGCTGAACCTTCTGTTGATCATGATCGACACGCTCAGAGCCGATCACCTGAGTTGTTATGGCTACGAACGCCCTACGTCTCCGAACATCGACGCCCTCGCGACCCAGAGTACTCTCTTCGAGAACGCAATTGCACCGAGCCCCTGGACACTGCCCTCCGTGGCCAGCATCTTAACCGGGCTTCATTCCACTCGTCATCAGGCGATCCGGGAACGGTTTCCACTGCCGCAGCACCGGGAAACACTGGCCGAGGTATTGACCGGGCAGGGTTACACGGCGGGCGCATTCGTGAGCGGGATCTTCGTCACCGCACAGTACGGCATCGATCAGGGATTCGCCGACTTCGATGAGTCCTTCGTAGGTGATCATACTCATGTTTCATCTCCCGAGATCACGGACGCCGCTGTGGAGTGGTTGCGGCATCAGGGGGATTCGCCCTTTGTTCTCTTCCTCCACTACTTCGATCCGCATGATGCCTACATTGCGCATCCCGGCTTCGAGTTCGGGAAACCCTACGATGGATGGGTGGACCCGACGATAGAACCACGCGTCCTGAGCAGGCAGGCAGCCCGCTTCGACGAAGAGGATCGGGACTACCTGATCTCCTGCTACGACAGCGAGATCAAGTTCACCGACTACCATGTGGGGCGGGTGTTGGACGAGCTGAAAACCCTGGGTCTCGATGAGTCTACGGTAGTCGTCTTGACCTCCGACCACGGCGAGGAGTTCCTTGAGCACGGTTTGTTGGGGCATCGCCGGACGCTCTATGAAGAAGTCCTGCACGTTCCGCTCCTTCTCAGGCATCCAGACATGAGGGACTTACCTGAAAGGGTCGTACAGCCTGTGGGTTTGGTCCATCTGATGCCGACCCTTCTGGACATGCTGGGGGTAGAGTGGGATGCTCAAGAGACCGACGCCCGTAGCTTCCTCGATGCGGTGCAAGGCAAAGCGGACTTCGACTCTCTCGTGTTCTCCGAGCGCTGCACGCGGTCTATACAGGAGTTGATGGAGGAGCCGCGTAGACCCAAAGGCTCGCGGCGGAACCTGAGGTCGCTCAGAACCGGCCCGTGGAAGCTGATCCGTCGGGTTGATTTCGACCAGTCTGAACTGTACAACCTGGCTTCGGATCCCGGCGAGCAGAGAGATCTAAGGAGGACGGAAGCCGAGGGGCGGGCAGGCAGGCTTGAGGAGATCCTTTTCCGCTGGATGGCGCAGACAGAAGAACTGGCGAGCGTGGAGAATCCTGAGGCGCCCGTCACAATACGCTACAACAAGGAAACGGAAGCCAGACTGAGAGCTCTGGGTTACCTTCAGTAGCCACAAGAGTAGCATCCCCTTTGCTCTCCACCGTGAACATTTTGTCCACTCTCCGGCCCGGCAACGTATTCTTGCTCTTCAAGCAAACTCTTCCAAGCCTGTGGGATGGGTTCCGGGGTATTTCGGGACAGAGAGTCTGTTGAAAAAGCCTCCGATTGACCCCCTGATACGGCTGAATCTCACGTCTTGCGACTTGGCGTCAGCCACTCGGGGCGAACGGAGTTCGTCCCATTCTGTTGGCCTTGACTAGCCCGCATTTCTCACCAGGCTTCGTCGCGAGGCGTCGTAGCTGCCTGTGATGGCAAGAAATGCGAGCGAGGGGACCGGAGGCGTACTGGTGAGTACGTTGAGGATCACCGAGCGAGCATGACGCAGTCAGCATGGGCAGATCCGATGCCGCAGCAGATTCCTGGTGAGAAATGCGGGCTAACTTACCGTTCGTCCCGAGTGCGGGGAGTCCGGCCGAAAGGCTTGACACCGCCGTGTATCGGGGAAACAGGGGTCGGAAACAGGGGTCCGCCACCCAGTCTCTTCGTACGTGTCCATGTGTATGATAGCACATTCGGGTCGGCAAGGCGAGAGCGCAAAGACCCGGTCGCCGGGTCGCCGGGGACAGTATACCTGTTTGATACTTTCGTGATAATTGCCCATGGCACTAGCCCTTCCCTTGACACTGAAATCCACTCGCGCTACATTGCCGACAGCGGAGGTCAGGTTCCATGCCGGTCGTAGGAATCACCGGGCGAAGCTCGGGAGTCGGAAAAACGCAGTTCATCGAGAAACTGCTGGGCGTGTTACCGGGAGCTTCGGTTCTCAAGGTAACCATCGGCGAGCGGCACGCGGAACCCAGGATTGTCCGGAACAAGGACGAGCTCCTGACTCCCGGCAAAGACACCTCGCGATACCTCCATGCCGGGGCGGGGACCGTCGTCTGGATCTCATGCCGGAGGGAGGATCTCCCGTCGACTCTGCCCCGGGCGATGGAAATCTTCGGGTCTGGGCTTATCCTGGTAGAGTCCAATTCGGCCGTCGAGAGTCTGGATCCCGAGATCGTCGTTTTTGTGGAAGGAGAAGCCGATTCGACCGCCGCGGGCAGAGGGTCGCCCAAGGACCAATCCCTGAGGATCCGGTTTCGGGCAGACTTCGTGACCTCAGAGCCCTTCGACAACTTCGACCTGATCCTGGACCGGATCAAGGAGGTTATGGATATGTCGGAAGATCGGGCAAGAGAATTGATCAAGGAGCGGGCCAAGGACAATCGTCTCGCCTGCGCGGTGGCTTTCAAGATTTGCGAGGAGACGGGGATCACGAAACTCCGGATCGGCGAGATTATCAATGAGATGGACGTGCGGATTGCCACCTGCCAGCTGGGCTGCTTCCCTTAGCCTGGATTATTCAGGCTATAACTCGGGTGATTGACCGGTGGAGGATGGTGGTTCGTCTTCTTCCTTCCCCCCCGGGTTCCACTTCGTTCCACCCGGGTCTAGCATTGAGCCGCCCCCTCCGGGGGCTTTAAGTGCTCCTGTCCTTGCACGAAGCACGGGGCACGTAGCACGAAGCACCACTTCCAATGCCCTTATCCTTGGACTAGGGACTAGGGACTACGCACTAGGAACTGTGTCTCCATCGTAGAAACGCTCCACAATCTCAATCACTTCCTCTGCGTCATCCGTCATATGGTACAGATGAATGTCCTCCGGCGAGATATTGCCAGCGCCGAGGACCGTCTCCCGGATCCAATCCAGAAGCCCGCTCCAGAAATCCGGGCAGACGAGTATGATGGGAATCGGCTTCATCCGCAAGGTCTGAACCAGGGTCGTCATTTCGAAGAACTCGTCCAGCGTACCAAAGCCGCCGGGACAGGCAATGAAGGCCTTCGAATACTTCGCGAACATCACCTTGCGGGCAAAGAAGTAGTGGAAGTTGATGAGCCGCTTGACGTAGGGGTTGGGCTTCTGTTCGAACGGGAGCATGATGTTGAGCCCCACGGATTCCCCTTCGGCCTCGGTGGCCCCACGGTTCGCCGCCTCCATGATTCCGGGGCCGCCGCCCGTGACCACGGCATAGCCGGCCTGGACAAAACGCCGACCCAGGTCCCGCGCCACCCCGTAGTAGCGATCGTCCTCCGCCACCCGGGCCGATCCGAAGATCGACACCGCCGGGCCAATCGCCGACAGGGTCTCGAATCCCTCGACGAACTCCGCCATGATCCGGAAGATCCGCCAGGTTTCCTCCGCCGCAAAGTCATGGGGCTCACTCAACCGGCCGTTTTCCTGTTTCATGCTCAGGCTCCTCCTTCTGCAGCCAACCGCACCAACCTCCACCGGAACACTACAACGCCGGCCCGCCGGAGTCCAATGCCGTCTTGCCGTTTCGCCCATTCGGTGCTCCCGGTGTCTTCGGTGGACCGGCGGCGGGCTAATTTCCCTTTGCAAGTCCAAGCCATTCTGTGGTAGAATGCGCGTCTTTGGGTGAGTAACTGCTCCCTTTCCCCTACGACATCCAGGAAGGAGTGCGAGCATGGCAGGTATTGTCGGCTACGGGGCATATGTTCCGAGGCACCGGATCACGGTGGAGGAAATCGCCAAGATCTGGAGCGCGGACGCGCCGAGCTACAAGCGAGGCCTCCAGCTGCGGCAGAAGTCTGTTCCTGCACCCGACCAGGACACCGTCACCATGTCCGTCGAGGCAGCCAGGAACGCACTGAAACGAGCGCAGATCGACCCAATGAAGATCGGAGCTCTCTACATCGGCTCCGAGTCGCATCCCTACGCTGTGAAACCCAGCGGCACCACGGTCGCAGAGGCCATTGGCGCCACACCCGAGGTCCATTGCGCTGATCTCGAGTTCGCGTGCAAGGCTGGCTCCGAGGGTATGTTTGTGGCACTGGGGTTGGTTCGGGCGGGTCTCATCGAATACGGGATGGGCATCGGCGCAGATACTTCCCAGGGTGCGCCCGGGGATGCCCTCGAGTATTCCGCGGCAGCCGGGGCGGCGGCCTTTATCTTCGGCAAGGACAACCTGGTCGCCGAAGTGGAAGAAACCTACTCCTACATGACCGATACCCCGGATTTCTGGCGGCGCGAGTATCAGTTCTACCCGGAGCACGCCGGCAGGTTCACCGGCGAGCCCGCCTACTTCAAGCATGTCCTGGGCTGCGCCAAGGGCATCATGAAAAAGGCCGGGGCCACGCCCAAGGATTTCGCATACATCGTCTGCCACCAGCCCAACGGCAAGTTCCCTCAGAGAGTGGGCAAGATGCTGGGATTCAGCAAGAAGCAGATCGAGCCGGGTTGGCTCGCCCCGACTCTCGGAAACACGTATTCGGGATCGTCTCCCATGGGACTCAGTGCCATACTGGACATAGCGAAACCCGGCGACCGGATCCTGATGGTCTCCTATGGCTCGGGCGCCGGCAGCGATGGGTTCATCTTCAAAGCCACCGATCGGTTACCGGAAGTCCGGGACCTGGCTCCGAAGACCCGGGAGTTGCTGGACAACAACCAGATTTACCTTGAGTACGGTACCTATGCGAAGTTCCGCGGCAAGATTCGAAGAGCCCGCGAACTCTAGAGGAGGGACAATTCCAATGAGAGAGGTCGCAATCATTGGCGTCGGGATGACCAACTGGGGCGAGCTGTGGGAGAAAGCTCTGCGCGACATCTACGTGGAGTCCGCGCTGCTGGCCATCAACGACGCCGGCGTCGACCACATTGATTCCATGTACGTCGGAAGTATGACCAGCGGGATCTTTGTCGGGCAGGAGCATCTGGCTTCCCAGCTGGCCGACTACCTCGGCGTACTACCCATTCCGGCGGCTCGGGTCGAGAGCGCCTGCGCGTCCGGCGCTCTGGCGGTGCGGATGGGTTTCATGGATGTTGCTTCCGGGCTGAACGACATCGTCCTTGTCTCCGGCGTGGAGAAGATGACGGACGTCACCGGTGGCGATGCCACCTACGCGCTGGGCACGGCAGCCGACCAGGAATACGAGTGCTTCAACGGGATCACCTTCCCGGGTCTCTATGCCATGATGGCCCGGGCCTACATGGACCGTTACGGAATGACCCGGGAGCAGCTGGCCCATGTGTCGGTCAAGAACCACCAGAACGGGTCGCTCAACCCGCGAGCCCAGTTCCCCATGAAGGTCACGGTGGAACAGGTTATGGACTCCGTGATGATAGCCGATCCACTGAGGATTCTTGACTGCTCCCCCATCACAGACGGAGCGGCCGCCGCCATCCTCTGTCCTCTGGAGATGGCGTCGAAATTGAGCGACAAGCCACCCGTCAAGATTGTGGGCACGGGGGCCGCGACCGATACCCTCGCCTACCACGGGAGCGAGGACCTGACGGTCCTGGCCGCCACCGTCAAGGCCGCCGAGATGGCCTACAAAATGGCAGGCGTGGGTCCGGAGGATATCGATCTGGCGGAAGTGCACGACTGCTTCACCATCGCGGAGGTCGTCGTAATCGAAGATTTGGGGCTGGTGGAAAAAGGCGAAGGGAAATCCGCCGCCGAATCGGGACTCACAGCTCTGGGCGGCAAGATTCCTGTCAACACGAGCGGCGGCCTGAAATCCAAAGGCCACCCGGTGGGCGCCACGGGTGTGGGTCAGATCGTCGAGCTCACCGAGCAGCTGCGTGGGGAGTCCGGCGACCGGCAGTGCGGCAGTCCGAAGCGTGCCTTGGCCCAGAACATGGGCGGTTCCGGCGGCTCAGCCGTCGTTCACATTGTGGAGGTGGTCTAATATGTCTTCGCCTAAATTCTGGAGGGAAATCCCGCAGCGGTACCGCATGGAGGCAGGCAAGTGCAGCAAGTGCGGGAAGGTCTTCTTCCCGCCCAGACTGGTATGCTCCAGTTGCAAGGGGCAGGACTTCGAGACGATCCGCCTTGCCGGCACGGGAAGGGTGGCTACATATACTGTGATCCGCGTGTCGGCGACCCAGTTCGCCGATGAAGTTCCCTTTGCCGTCGGGGTGATCGACATGGATGAGGGCGTTCGGCTCACATCCCAGATCGTGGACTGTGATCCCGAGTCGGTGAAAACCGGGATGCCGGTCAAGATCGAGTTCCGGAAAGTGCAAGAGGAGGGCAAGGCGGGTATTCTGTGCTACGGGTACAAATGCGTGCCCGCGTGATCCAGGGACGGGAGTGAGCGCGTGTACCGAATCGAAAGCAAAATCGACACCGGCAGTTCAGAGTTCAAGGAAAACCGGGACGCGATGCAAGCCGTTGTCCAGGAGCTCAAGGAGCACTTGACGGAGGTGAAGAAGGGCGGTCCCCCGAAGTATGTCGAACGCCACAAGAAGCGGGGAAAGCTCACGGTTCGGGAACGTCTGGACCGTCTGTTCGACCGCAACACTCCCTTCCTGGAACTGAGCCCTCTGGCCGCGTGGGATATGTACGACAACCAGTCGCCCGGAGCAGGAGTGGTGACCGGAGTCGGTGTGGTTCACGGACGGCAGGTGCTCGTGGTGGCCAACGACGCCACTGTCAAGGGGGGCACCTACTTCCCCATGACCATCAGGAAACACATCCGCGCCCAGGAAGTCGCATTGCAGAACCGTCTGCCCTGCGTCTATCTGGTGGACTCCGGCGGGATTTTCCTTCCTGAACAGGCCGGAACTTTCCCGGACAAGGAACACTTCGGGCGCATCTTCTACAACCAGGCTCGCCTCTCCGCCGAGAACATCGCTCAAGTTTCCATCGTGATGGGCTCCTGCACGGCCGGGGGCGCCTACGTTCCGGCCATGAGTGACGAGACTGTGATCGTCCGCCGGCAGGGGACAATCTTCATCGGCGGCCCCCCGCTCGTAAAGGCAGCCACGGGTGAAGAGGTGACGGCTGAGGACCTGGGCGGCGCGGACGTCCACTGTCGCATCTCAGGCGTATCCGACCACTATGCACTAAACGACGAACATGCTCTGGAGATCGCGCGGAACGTCATCGAGAACCTCGATCGTGCAAAACCATTCGAACTGGACTCTGCAGAACCCGAGGACCCGTACTACGATCCGGAGGAGATCTACGGCGTGGTACCCTGCGCCCTGCGCAGGCCATACGACATCCGGGAACTCATTGCCCGCCTCGTGGACGGTAGTCGTTTCCACGAGTTCAAGGAACTCTATGGTACTACCCTGGTCTGCGGGTTTGCCCGGATCATGGGATACCCGGTGGGAATTCTTGCAAACAACGGTGTCCTGTTTTCCGAATCCGCCCTCAAGGGCGCCCACTTCATAGAGCTGGCCACGATCCGGAAGATCCCCCTGCTTTTCCTTCAGAACATCACGGGGTTCATTGTCGGCAAGCAATACGAGCATGGCGGGATTGCGCGGGACGGGGCCAAGATGGTGCACGCTGTGGCCAACGCGGACGTTCCGAAGCTGACCGTGATCGTGGGCGGGTCCTACGGCGCCGGCAACTATGCCATGTGCGGTCGCGCCTACAACCCGAGGCTTGCATGGATGTGGCCCAACGCGCGGATTTCCGTGATGGGGGGCGACCAGGCGGCGGATGTTCTTCTCCAGGTCAAGATGGACCAGATGGCCGCCAGGGGACAGAAGCCGATGTCGGAGAAAGAACAGGAGACGTTCCGCATTCCCACGCTGGAGAAATATGAACGCGAGGGAAGCCCGTACTTCAGCACCGCGCGTTTGTGGGATGATGGCATCCTGGATCCCCTTGACACGCGGGAAGCCCTGGGGTTGGCCATCGCCATGTCGCTCAACGAGCCGATCCCGGATCAGAAGTACGGCG
>JAGLYR010000270.1 GCA_023132135.1 Candidatus Eiseniibacteriota bacterium
CGGCGCTCAAGCCGTTCTGCATTGTGATCCCGCCGCCAAATGTGACGGGTGTTCTCCACATGGGTCACGGCCTTCAGGGGGCTCTCCAGGATGCGCTGACGCGCTACCACCGGATGGTCCCAGGGACATCGTCTCTCTGGCTCCCGGGCACCGACCATGCAGGAATCGCCACGCAGAATGTGGTGAAGAGGAATCTGCGGGAAAAAGGAACGGACCCCGATGCGATGGGCCGCGAGGACTTCGTGGCAGCGGTCTGGAAGTGGAAGGAGAAGCATGGTGGGATCATCACCCGGCAGTGGAAGCAGCTGGGCGCATCCTGTGATTGGGACCGGGAACGGTTCACGCTGGACGAGGGACTGGCGCGGGCGGTCCGCGAGTGCTTTGTTCGACTTTGGGAGCGCGGGCTCATCTACCGGGGCAAGTACATCGTCAACTGGTGTCCCCGATGCAACACGGCCATCTCCGACGAGGAAGTCGAGCACAAGGAAACCGACGGTCATCTGTGGTACATCAAGTACCCCCTCGAGGATTCGGACGAGTTCCTGGTGGTGGGGACCACGAGGCCGGAGACGATGTTGGGAGACACGGCTGTGGCCATCCATCCCGACGACGGCCGCTACCGGCACCTGAAGGGCAAGAGGGCGATTCTCCCTTTCCTTGACCGGCGGCTGGAGATCGTGTTCGACGACTGGGTGGATCCCGAGTTCGGAACGGGGGCGGTCAAGGTTACGCCGGCCCATGATCCCAACGACTTCGAGATCGCGCGGCGTCACGGACTCGCCGCAGTGCAGGTGATTGACGAGCAGGGACGCATGACCGGGGAGGCGGGGCAGGAATTCGAGGGCCTGGATCGGTTTGAGTGCCGGAGGCGGATCGTCGAGAGGCTGGAGGAGATGGAGCTCCTGGACCGGGTCGAGGATCATCACCTTGCCATGGGGCACTGCCACCGCTGCAGTACGGTGATTGAACCTCTGGCGTCGGACCAGCTCTTCGTGAAGATGGAACCCCTGGTGGGAAACACCGTCCGGGCCATCCGCAATGGCGACGTGAGGTTCTACCCGGAGCGCTGGGCGCGGATTGCTCTCCACTGGCTCGACAACATGCGCGACTGGTGTATTTCCCGCCAGCTCTGGTGGGGACACCGGATTCCCATGTGGACGTGCGAAGATTGCGGGGAAGTGATCGTTTCCCGGGAGGACCCGACGGCATGCACGAAGTGCGCGGGTTCGGCCCTCCTGCAGCACGAGGATGTTCTGGATACCTGGTTCTCGTCGTGGCTCTGGCCCTTCTCCACCATGGGATGGCCCGATGAAACCGAGGACATGAAGTATTTCTATCCGACGACGGTTCTGGTCTCCGGCTACGACATCATCTTCTTCTGGATCACGAGAATGATCATCGCCGGGCTTGAGTTCACGGGCAAGGCGCCGTTCCGGGACGTCTATATCACAGGGATGATCACCGATGAGCAGGGCCGGTGGATGAGCAAGTCGCTGGGCAATGGCATCGACCCCCTGGAGATGATCAACGAGTACGGGGCGGATGCAGTGCGCGCTTCCCTGGTGGCCCTGGCCACCGCGGGCCAGGATATCCGGCTGTCGCCTGCCCGCTTCGAGATGGGGCGGAAGTTCTGCAACAAGATCTGGAACGCCTACCGGTTCCTTCGGATGAACGTGGGGGACAATGGGAGTCCGCAGGTCGACGAGGGAAGGATGGAACTGGCGGACCGGTGGATCCTGTCCCGGTTCCAGACCGTGGTGCGGGAGGTGGACGAGGGTTTCCTGAGCTACCGTCTGAATGAGTCCTTCGGGACAATCTACAGATACTTCTGGCACGAGTACTGCGACTGGTATCTCGAGCTCATCAAGGATCGCATCGCTGAGGACCGTCCTGCGGAGGAGCGCGCCCATGCGCTGGGCGTGGCGCTCCGGATTCTCGAGGGATCCATGGCTCTGCTGCACCCGGTGATGCCTTTCATCACCGAGGAGGTCTGGCAAGGTCTGGGAGATCGGGGAGAGGCGGATCTCATCCGCGGTCCCAAGCCGGAGGCGGACGCCGGGAGAGTTGACGCGGGGGCGGAGGCTGCGATGGGTCTCATCCAGTCGGTCGTCCATTCGGTGAGGGAGACCCGTTGGCGGGTCAACTACCCCCTCACGGCCTCTTGCAGAATCATGGTCCGCAGCTCGTTGCCCGGGGAAGTCGAAACCCTCAAAGACCATCTCCATTACCTCAGGCGCCTGGCCAGAATCGATGAAGTGATCGAGCTGGAACAGGAGAAGACTCCGGAGCACTCCATCGGGGACGTGATTGGAACGCTGGAAGTGTTCGTCCCCGTGGGCGAGGCCATTGACCTCAAGGTCGAGGTAGCGAGACTGGAGAAGGAGCGGGATCGAATCCGCGGACGCCTGGAGGGAATTCGGAAGAAGCTTGAGAACACGCAGTTCGTGGAAAAGGCGCCCGGCGATGTGGTTGAGGCAGAGCGGAAGAAGGAGAGGGACGCGGAGGAACAGATCGGGAAGATCGAGCGGACACTGGACGCGCTCAGATAGTAGAGTAGAGAACAGTCCCTCGCTCTCGCGCCCTCGCCTATTCGCCCTGCGGCCCTGCCTGCATGAGCTTCCTCGCGCGCTCCAGATTTGAGCGCGCGGCCTTGTCGTACGGGTCCAGCTCCAGCGCCCGTTCCCATTTGCGGACGGCCTCGGGCACCCGGCCATGGGTGGCCAGCGCGGTCCCCATGTTGAACCACGGCTCAGAGCGTGTAGGGGCGAGCGCCATAGCTCTCTCGAACGACTCGACAGCTTCCTCCATCCGGTCGATCTCGGACAGGCAGATCCCCAACCCATTGTGGGCCATCCAGAAATCCGGGTTATGGGCGAGGGACTCCCGGTAGTTGGCGATGGCTTCCGTGATGTGTCCTTTGCTACGGTGCTGGCAGGCCAGGTAGTAGTAATCCCGCCCGAAGGATCGTTGCTCGCTCATCCCGGCAACCGGCGCGTTGGCGTGGACGGTGAGAACGACAAGAACAGCGGCCGCGATGGACACAGGCTTCCACTTCCTGTGCCGGATTTTCCTGTAGAACCACCATGTGGCATAGCACGCGAAGGGAATCAGAACCGGGACAGCCGGCAGGCGGTAACGGGCCGAGACAAAGAATACGGCTGCGCTCAGGAAATAGACTGCGACGAAGGCGTAGGCGGGGAGCATGCGTTTCCACAGTGGCAGCGAGAGCGCGATTCCAAGAATGGCCAGCGGAGAAACGGCGCCGAAATGCATCAGGGGAACCCGCAGGAATGGAGAATAGTGTCTGAGGAAATGGAAGTTCACATTGAGCGGGATCTCGAAGCGATTCCAGAACATCCGGATCTTCCGCAGAAGTAGCGCGGCGTACTCCCCGGGATTGTCGCGCATGTACTCCAGCCCTTTTCCGAACCAGAAAGACGAGACCTCGGAGGGTTTCAGGGCATGACCCACTGCCCCGGTTGCCAGTCGTGTCGAATCGATGAGGTTTACTTGTTCCGGTGTGCCCCGGATACCGGGAGGCAGGTCGAATGTTCCGAGAGCGTTGGGATGGTTCCCGATCCAGAAGTTGATGCCGCCGT
>JAGLYR010000271.1 GCA_023132135.1 Candidatus Eiseniibacteriota bacterium
ACGGCGTGGAAGCCGTCCCTCCAGCCTGAACGTGCGCATTGCCTATACTGAGTCGTCAGAACCGGAAGACCCGGGACTGCGGATTCTCTGCAGGCCCGGGTCTTCCGAGTCCGTTCTTCATTCCCTTTTCGGTGTCCCCGAATGCGCGCTGGTCCAGGCTACTCTTCCACGGTAATGGCTTCGACGGGGCAGTCTTCCGCAGCACTGCGGGTGCAGTCGGCCTGGTCTTCCGGGATCTCGTCGACCTTAACCTTGGCGACATCGTCAGCTATCTCAAAAACGTCCGGGCAGCTCTCCACACACAGCTCACAACCGGTGCAGAGTTCCGCGTCAACCTTTGCTTTCATTCGCCTTTCCCCCTTTCGTCGGGTGTCTCACCCTCTCATTCGGCGAAGAACCGGAGTTGCCGATCTTCAGAAAGCACACTCAACAAAGCGTACCTGACAATGGCACAACAAGTCCTATGCCCGAATCCCGGACTGTAGTCAAGGAAAAAATAGCAGGGGGATGGTCAAGTTCGCTCTTCCTTGGACACCAGATCCGCCAGGCGCAGTGGTTCGGGAATCCGGTACCTGGGTGCGGCAGCGAGGACAAACCGCATTGCCGTCTCCAGATCAATCCTGTGCCCGACGGACACGTACACCGGGCGAACCCCCGTTCGCGTTCTCAGTGCGGCGCCAATCACATCTCCCTCGCGTGTGACAAGATACTGGTATTCCCCCCGGGATGTACCGGGTTCCCTGTACTCACCAAAGAGCCTGGACTTGGCGCAACCGATAGAGGGTTTGTCCAGAATCAGGCCGGCGTGAGCCGCCAAGCCCATCCTGCGCGGGTGGGCGACCCCCTGCCCGTCGAAGAGGATCAGATCCGGTTCAGACTTCACGGACCGGAACGCTTTGAGCAGCGTCGGTATTTCCCGGAAGGACAGGAAACCCGGAATGTAGGGCATCCGACAGCGACCTCTTCTCACGACAGTTTCCACCGGCGCCAGGTCCGGATATGTCAGGACCACCACAACGGCCAGTGCCTCGTGTTTCTCGGGGAAGGACACGTCCGCTGCGGCCACGAGCCTGACGGGGCGCGCCTTCCAGACGAAGGAAACCCGCGTTCGCAGGCGCTCCTGAATCCGCCGGGCGGTCTGGATATCTACAGTCCAAGGATGAAGTGATCGGGTTTTCATGACACCTCACAACCAAGGAGAAGAGCATCCGAACAAGTCCCTAGTGCGTAGTCCCTAGTCCCTGGTCCAAGGAGAGGGGCATCGGAAGCAATCCGTAGACACTAGCATAGTCTACCCGTAATCCTGCTTCAATCCCGAATGTCATTCCGGGTTTCTCATTGACTCGAACGGTCGAATATTCAAGTATCCGGTGTTGGAAACACGGGAGCCCAGAATCATGCCCAAAGCGCCGAGCGAGACGGAGAAACAGATGCAATCCCGAGCTCGCAGGATACTCGCCAAGCTCAAGAAGGAATTCCCCGATGCCCGGACGGAACTCGAATTCGCCGATCCGTTCCAGCTGTTGATCGTCACCATTCTGGCTGCACAGTCCACCGATGTGACGGTCAACAAGGTCACGCCGGGGCTCTTCAGAAAGTACCCTTCACCGGAGGCCTTTGCCCGGGCCAGGCCGGCAACCCTGGAGCGCGAGGTCCATTCTACGGGATTCTTCCGGATGAAGGCCCGAGCCATCATCGAGGCCAGCCGGGACTTGATGGAGCGCTTTGACGGCGAGGTCCCCGCCGACATGGACTCCCTCACATCGCTGCGGGGAGTGGGCCGCAAGACGGCCAATGTGATTCTGTCCAGCGCCTTCGGTCGGCCGGGTATCATCGTAGACACCCATGTGAGGCGTTGCTCCCAGCGTCTTGGCCTTTCCCGGAACAAGGACCCCGACAAGATCGAGATCGATCTGCAGCGCCTGATTCCCAGGAAAGACTGGTCGGATTTTTCCCATACGCTGGTCCTTCACGGACGTTACGTGTGCACGGCCCGCAAACCCAGGTGCCCGGAGTGCCAGCTGCAGGATCTTTGCCCGACATCGCGCGAGAACGCCGGGGCTTAACCCCGGCGTTCTCGCGTGATGGCAGAACAATAGAGAGTAGACATTGGAAATCTGTCTAATCTCCTCCCAATGCCCTGCTACTGTTTGGCCCATGTGAGCGTAAGCGTGTAGCTTTGTCCCTCCGCCTCATCTGTGCCGATCATGGTGAGCGTGGTGCCACTGAGTGTGTGGCTGTACGTCGTGGTCCCCTCGCCCGGGATATTGATTCTCAGCTCGCTGCCGACCGCGCACCAGGTGAACTCATCGCTCCCGGCTGCAAGACCCGAGCCATCGGCGTTCATCTGGATCGTTGTCGGCAACCCCAGCTCTGCGATCTCTGCCGCATCCAGGTCCTGATCATACCCTTCCCCGACAAGGTGGGCGTTTGTAAGATTCCACGTGCCCGTCAAACCCGAAGGATGGCCGCAGACCGGGTTGTTGTCCTCGTCGTCATCGTCGCCGAAGCACCCGACGACCATCGTCATGCCCAAACAAAGCACCAGGGCAAGCAGAGTACGCCATGTCGATCGTATTGCGATCAAGGTGACCTCCCCGAGTTACAGCGCCGTGCGCTCTCTCAGCAGCAGAAAAACCCTCCGAAGATGACAATTCATATTACCCAAGGAATGCCACAAGATCAAGACTGAACACTGAAGACATAGAATGCACTGAAAGACCCCGAAGGCCGCCGGCGCCGTTCCGTGCACCGGCCGCGGAAATCAGCAATTGTCACAAAACCGTCAAACGCGTACTATGTCCGGGAACCCCAGCCAATATCTAGCGACTCAGTAACTTGGAGGATCGAATGACTTTTCTTTATCTTAATTCGGATAAAATGGGCCAAGGTGATCCTGAGCTAGGCAATAAACTGATGGGAATCTTTTTGGAAGAATTAGCCAAATCTGACCTGAGAATAGATCTGATAGGGTGCGTCAATTCTGGTATGAACCTTACCACCAAAGGGAGTGGAGTAATTTCCAGTCTTAGAGAACTGGAAAAAAGAGGAGCCAGAATTGCAACTTGTGGTACTTGTCTTGATTTTCATAACAAGAGAGAAGATCTGTTAATTGGTGAAATCGGGAACATGGAACAAACTGTGCAGGTCATGGCTGAAGCTGACAAAATAATTAGGCCGAATTAGAGGAAGTCCCCGGCTTAGGTACGCCAATGCTTCAAGTCGGATTCTGTGGCAATGCAAGACCTGACCCCAATATTCCGTATTATGTCGCGGGAACCCAAGGGACGAATCGGCCACAGGAATTTGCACTTCGCGCTTCGAGGGGGTTGGCAATGAAGACGGTCTGTCTCTCGGCTGTTCTCGGGATTCTGGCACTCGGTGGGCAGGCGGGCGCCGCCACGTGGCGCGTCCCGGGCGACTGCTCCACGATCGTGGCGGGCATCGACTCCGCCGCGTACGGGGATACCGTCCTCGTGGCCTCCGGGACGTACGAGGAGATGGACATCGTGCTCCACTCGGGCGTCTGCCTCCGGAGCGAGACTGGTGAGGCGGACGGCGCCACGATCGATGCGGGCGGGTGGGGACAGGTGTTCCGCGCCGCGGGCGTCGACGGCAGCACGGAGATCGTCGGGTTCACAATTACCGGCGGATACGCGACCGAGGGCGGCGCTCTCTACTGCTCTGGCTCCAGCCTCCGGGTCCGCAATGTCCTCTTTGCTTACAACACCGGGAGCCCGGGCGGTGCGGTGTTCCTCGGGAGCCACGCCCGGCCCACCTTCACGAACTGTACTTTCTACGGGAACGGCTGCGTGTCCGGGATGCCGGTCTACTGCGACGGCGGAGTTCTGTACGCGATCGAGGGGGCGGCGCCAATCTTCGACGGCTGTCTGTTTTCGGCCAACCGCGCGGACCACTGGGCGACCGTCATCTGCGAGGACGCCACGCCCGTCTTCACCTGCTGCAACATCTACGGCAACTGGGAGGGCATGCCCGCCGGCGCGCACCCGTCTGACTGGGACGATGCGTTCGCCGACCAGCTCGGCATCCGTGGAAACCTGTGCGAGGAACCGGTCTTCTGCAATCCGCCGGGCGGGAACTTCGGTCTCGGGCCCTCCTCTCCCTGCCTGCCGGAGAACAATGCCTGCGGTCGCCGGATCGGGGCTTTCGGCGTCGCCTGCTCGGAGGAGACCTCCGCCACCGTACGGCCGACCACCTGGTCCGCCGTGAAAGCGCTCTACCGGTAGGACGGGCCGGGCCGACCCAAGCCGAGAAATGAGTGGTCCGTCCCGAAGTACTTTCCCGCGCACGCTGCGGCGGCGAAGCCGATCGTCATCCCCGCG
>JAGLYR010000272.1 GCA_023132135.1 Candidatus Eiseniibacteriota bacterium
GCATACCCATTCATGCATAATCTAGCCTAGAACGGAAGACGGGCAGGTCGGGAGCCGGCTCTGGCGGGTTGAGGCCGTGATGCAGGGAGAAATCCGAAAGGTTGCGGGACACAGTGCCACGTACGCCGTGGGGGTAGTGGCAGGTGGGCTGGGGCGGGTGTTCCTGATTCCCATCGTGGCCCGTTTCCTGTCGGCCGACGAATATGGCATCGTCGCACTGGCTCTTGCCTTCGTATCCCTGGTCGGGATCCTGATGGACCTGGGGCTGGCGACAAGCCTCGTCAAGTTCTTCAGCGAAGCTCCGGATTCTCGTTCGAAGAATCGCGTTGCCAGTACGATCCTCACAAGTGGAGTTGTGTCGGGGCTGGCCTTTGGTCTGATACTTCTGCCCTTTGGGCGGTTTTTCTCCTCCTTTCTGTTCCAGCGTCCGGATTACGTCCATTTCATCTACCTGGGACTGGGGCTGGCTCTGGCGTCGACCCTCTTCCGGGTTGCGGTCGGCTACTACCAGGCTCTCCCGGCTCCGTCGCGCTACGCGGCGGTGTCGGTGGCCAAGGGCCTTCTTGGCATCGGCGCTGCGGCGCTTTTCGTGATTTACCTGGGCTGGGGACCCGCGGGGTTCCTGATGGGCATGGTGGTTCCGCCCGCGCTGCTCGCGCTTCTTCTGATTCCGGGGATTCTGCGGGGTGTCGGACTGGGATTCGACGCAACCGGGCTCCGCCGTTTTCTGCGCTTCGGTGTGCCCTTGGTGCCTTCGACCTTTGCCATGTGGGGTCTCACCTACTGTGATATCTACCTGCTGGGTCGTCTGGCGACGCTGGAAGAAGTCGGATGGTACCAGATGGCCCAGGAGATCTGTCTGGGAATGGGGTTGATAATGACTGCTGTTCAGCTGGCGTGGCCCAGGTTCATTTTTTCGCATGCAAAAGAGAGGACCGCTCCGAAGGCCTTCGCTCTTTGCGCGGACTACTACACCGCAGTGCTGGGATTCGCCGGGCTGGCGCTCTCTGTGTTCGCTGGTGAAATCATCCTGGTGATCGGCTCCGAGGCGTACGCCGCGGCCGCGACTGTGATTCCATACCTCTGTCTGGCTACCTTGCTGTTCGCACTCTATGGCATGTTCGCTTCCGGGGTTCAGATTTCGGGGCGAACGGAGTTCATGGCGCTGACCGCCGCTGGGGGACTCATCGTCAACGTGGTGCTCAATATCTGGATGATTCCTCGATGGGGTATGACCGGAGCAGCGGTCGCGAGTGTTTTCTCCAACGTGGCCATGTGCGTTGCAGTGCTGAAGATTTCGGGGAGGCTATATCGCATTCCCTTCTCTGCAGCCCGAATCGGCGGGATTCTGATCCTGGCCATAGCACTGTTTGCCCTCTCGCGGTGTGCTGAGGGGTTGGGTTGGTTGGGATGGGTCCTCTTGGCCAAGGCGGCGATTGTTTTTGCTTTCCCGGCTGTCGTCGTGTTCGGATTTTTCTCTCCGGAGGAACGGGGCAAGATGCTGGATTTCGTCCGGGATCTGTACTACCGTGGGGGTTGATGAATGCTGGCTTCCGTCGTGATCCCCAGCTACAATCGGCCGGATCTGATCGTGCGGACGGTCTGCGCCGTCGCGGTCCAGACGGTTCCCCGGGGCGACTACGAGGTGATCGTGGTGGACGATCACTCGGAGCCCCCTGTGAGCGAGGCCTTTCATGGGCGGCGGCTCCCGCCCGGCGTTCGTATTGTCCGTTGCGAGGAGAACCTGGGGAGAGCAGGGGCGCGCAATGCGGGTATCCGGGCAGCCAGGGGGGAGGTGGTTGTCATGCTGGACGACGACATGGAAGTGGTGCGCCACTTCCTGGAGAGCCACCTCCGGATCCACGAGTCCCACGGAAAGGCGGTTGGGATGGGGAAAATCGTGGCAGCCACTGAGCTGGGCCGGGATCCTTTTCTGAGCTATCTGGACAGCCGGGGTCCGGAAAAGGTCCGGCCGGGACAGGTACTCCCCAGCAGGTACTTTGTGACAGGCAACAGTTCTGTCCGGCGCTCCGTGCTTGAGGAGGTAGGTCTGTTCGACGAGGAGTTCCAGCTCTACGGGGGTGAGGACACAGACCTGGGGGTCCGGTTGGGCAAGGCGGGATGTGCCTTCTTCTACGCTCCGGAGGCTCTTGCGCGGCATCTGCATGTCGTGAGTCTGGACCGTCTGTGCGAGCGGCTGGTGGCCTACGGCAGGCACACTTTGCCGCGGATGGTGGAGAGACACCCGGAGCTCAGGGAGCAGATGTCGCTGGATATCCTGGATCCTCCGGGTTGGGGCCGGCTGCCTCTTGCCCAATCCGTCCGGCGGGCGCTGTTCCAGATAAGCCTGAGACCATCGGTCCGGCGGGCGGCGCGGGCGCTGACACGGGCCCGGTGGCTGGGAAGAGCTCTGTACCCGGTGTACGACTATCTGCGCGCGTACAGCTACATGACAGGATACCTGGAAGCAAAGGAGAAAGGCGGCAGCGCGTGAGCATGCTGCGGGCACTGCGGACGATGGCGGTTGCCTCTGCGCTCCTGTGGGTGTGGGGCTGCAGCGGGCAGTCCGAGGTTGAACTCCGGAAGTTTCCGTACCCCTACCGGGCGGGTCTCTCCATCTCCAGCGACATCGACGAGACGTGGACTCGCGCCGAGTTCCTGGAAATCCAGCAGTACCTCTGCACACGGGACTCGACATCGCTGGGAGAGGGTCTGGGTCTGGAGATCGGGAACTCCTTCTGGTTCTACGACTGGACCGGCCGGTCGTCCTTCGCGTATTTCCTTGGTAGGACAGCCGAACCCTCGCCCGATGCGCGGTTGATTGATCTCTTCGTGCGCTCCGGCTGGGTAGATGTGCTTCACAGCTACGGGGACTTCAGCGAGGGGGGGTTCCGCCGCGATCTGGTGGCGCCCTGCGCAAGGATTCTCCAGCAGTGGCGAGATGACGGGCATCCCGTCCGCGCGTGGGTGAATCACGGGAACCCTCTCAACCGTCAGTCTATCGGGAAGCTCCCTTACCAGAGGGGGGATGATCCGGGGCTACCCGAGTATCACACCGACCTGTTGCTTCGTACCGGCGTGGAGTACGTAGGGATGTGGGAGATGACCCACATCGTGGGTCAGGAAACGAGGCACCGGTTGGGAGATGTGGCGAAGGAGGGCGCGGTTCTGCTCGTGTACGCGCTGAACTGGGTGAGGGGCCGGCCCCAAACCCGTTTTCGCTTCCGGAATGACCTGATGCGCGTGGCCACACTGGACGATGGCAATCGGGTTTACTCCTTCCGCCGGTTCATTTCGCCGGGTCGGTTCGAGGGCGCTGATGTGTGGAACCTCCCGGAGCAGATTTCGGCGGGCGTGCTGGAGGAACTCAAGTCAAAGGAGGGCTACCTGGTTCTCTACACGCACCTCGGCGGCAATGCGGGCCATGACACGTACATCCCGCCGGATGCCCGAAGTGCTCTCCGTGCCCTGGCGAACGAGTACGACTCGGGAGAAATACTCGTGACTATGACCACTCGCCTCCTGGACTACTGCAGAATGTACGGAGGAGTCCGGTGGCGGTTTACGATGAACGGCGACAGTGTCGCCGTTTTCATCACCGGTGTCGATGATCCTCTGGCGAAGTGGAACGATGCGCATCGGGAGTTCCTGCAGGGAATCACCTTCTACGTTCCGCGGTCCTCGCGCGCGGCAGTACTGCTCCACGGAGAGATGCTGGAAATCCAGCGGAACCCCGCTGACCGGACTGGAAGGGAGTCGGTGACAATTCCCTGGGTTAGGCGGGAGTTTCCAACAGACTTCTAGCCTGCGGAATTCTGCCCTATTTCCTCGACACTCGAC
>JAGLYR010000273.1 GCA_023132135.1 Candidatus Eiseniibacteriota bacterium
GTGGTCATCGCCGATCCGTGGCGTCCCTTCATCCAGGACGAGATTGATGCCCTCGTAACGTACGTCAGCCGGGGCGGTCGGCTCCTTATCCTCCTGGACTCCCGGAATGTCACCCAGGCACCGAGGCAGCTCCTGGGTTCGCTGGGCATCCGGCTGGTGGCGCCGCCTGAGAAGGAGGAGGAAATCGAGCCGGAACCTGCGGAGCCCTCGGACCAGGAAAGCCTGCCGGAACCGGACATCCTCTACATCGAGAGCCTGGACGGGGATCGCATCGTTGCAGCCCAGCGCCCCATGGGGCTTACCGGCGGAACTCCCCGGCTCCGCCTCTCCGACGAACGCGCCGTGCTGGTCGAGACGCGCGTGGGTGAGGGGCGCGTCTTTGTGTTCGGCGACTTCTTCATTTTCACTGATGAGAGCATGGGCCACACGGGTGAGATGCTGGACACGCGCAAGCGGAACATTTCGGAGATGGAATACTGGATGCTGCGGGAGATCATGGAAGTGGAGCAGGGAGAACCCTTCTGGAAGAAAATCCACGCTGTACCGTAGTCTCTTCCTCATGATGTAGGTTTTGTATTCGGGGCCTCCTCCGCCGATTCCTCTGGCCCGTACCGCATGCGGAAGATGCGGGCGAAGCTGATTAGCACCGCAATGATCACCGGGCCGATCACGAATCCCAGAAACCCGAAGACCTTGAGACCGCCCAGGATGCTGAAGAAAATCAGAAGGGTATGGAGACCGGTCCGTTCCCCGATGAGAAGCGGTTTCAGAACGTTGTCCGCGAGCCCCACGATCAGAGATCCATACGCTATCAGGATGATCCCCTTGATCCACGCCCCTTGAGCGATGAGAATGAGCGCCGCAGGAAGCCACACAAATGCAGCGCCGACCACCGGGATCAACGACAGCAACGCCATGACCGAGCCCCAGAGAACGGGCGAGGGCAACCCCAGAAAGTGGAACCCGATTCCTCCGAGAGCGCCCTGGACAACCGCAACAACCAACCCGCCGTAGAGTGTGGCCTTTGAGACCTCTACGAACTGGCGAAACGCCTCGGAGGCTGCATCCGGCGCCAATGGACTCAGCGCCACGAGTCCGTCAAGCGCCTTCTCACCATCGCGGAAGAAGTAGAACATCGCAAAGATCATCAGGACAAAGCCAACGAAGCTCGACGAGAAACCCTGGATGATTCTCGTGCTGTGGGATCCGATGAACCCGGTAACCTGTTTCAGGGACGCCAGAACGCTACTCTGGATATCGAGCCCTTCGAGATCCGCCTCGTGCCTGCCAACTTCCACAAGCAACCTCTGTACGAACGGTGAATCCTGGACATTCTCCAGCAGCGCCCTCAACTCGCCCGAATCCACCCAGTTGTTGATGAGAACGTAGGTTCCCTGGGCCTCATTCACAAGGATGATGGTGAGGGAAACGATGGGCCCCACAATAATCAGAACCACAATAATGCACATCAGTACAGCCGTGATCGTCTCCCTTCCGCGGAGCAGGGATCGAAGACGGACCGTCACGGGGCGGAACAGAGTGACGAGAACCGCGGCCCAGATAATGGAATAGAGAAACGGCTTGAACAGAAGATAACAGAGGTAGATCAGCCCGATGAGGACAACGAAAAAGACATACGAGGAAATCCTGCCGCCGCCTTCATTCGACACGGGCCACACCCTTCCAGGCTATAATGCAGGTTGCTCCGCACAGTACCAGAATCGACAAAAGACCGCAAGGTCATAGTGGCGAGATCCCTTCGCGCTTGACGCCGATACCCTCGCTGCCCTAGAGTGTGCTGTTTGACAATCATGAAGAACACAGGGAACTGAGTGGACACCAAAGCACTGCACGCGATCGTGCGGACAAGGAGGTTGGGACGATATGCTGTATCGCTGGAGAACGGGAGCGATCGCCTGGCTTTTCCACCGCGTATCGGGTCTCGCTCTCGCACTGTACCTTACCATACACATCTGGGTCACACATCACGTTGTGCAAGGGCCGGAAAGCTTCAACCAGATCATGGCTCGCCTGTCGTCTCCACCCTTCAAGCTGGTTGAGCTCGCTCTCCTGGCGGCCATCGTCTATCACGCCTTCAATGGAATCCGGATCCTCGTGATCGATTTCGTTCAGGGTTCCAAGTACCACAAGCCACTGTTCTGGGGCGCCATTGCCTGCTGTGTGGTCGTGTACCTGGCCATCGGGTGGCCTCTGATTCGCGAGGTTCTCACACTCTTCACCGGACACTAGGAGGATGCCGATGTTCGCGGGATCGAGCAACACGGGTGCGACGCTCTGGTTCTTCCAGAGAATCAGTGGGCTGCTCCTGGTGGTCCTCCTCCTCCTTCACTTCGGTCTCATTCACGGGACGGAAGTCGACGAGGAACTCCACCGGGTTACGTACAAGCCCGTGGCGGAGCGTCTGGCCAGTTCCACCTGGAAGACCATCGACCTTGCGTTTCTGTTTCTGGCCGTGTTCCACGGTCTGAGCGGAGTGTGGATGGTTCTGGGGGACTATGTTCATCGGACCTGGGCCAGGAACCTGCTGTTCACGGTGGTCTGCATTCTGGGTTTCGTTCTGCTGATACTGGGATCTGTGACCCTCTTGTCTTTCAAGCCAATTACGTAGAGAAAGGACAGGAAGGATGATCGAGCACACCCACGATGTGGTGATCGTCGGGGCGGGTATAGCGGGACTCTACACCGCGCTGGAGACCAGCGGGACGGTGGACACCGCTGTGATCAGCAAAATCTTTCCTACCCGTTCGCACTCGACGGCCGCCCAGGGAGGCACCAATGCGGCCCTCGGAAACATGGAGGAAGACCGCTCTGAATGGCACTTCTACGACACGGTAAAGGGAAGCGACTATCTTGGTGACCAGAACGCCATCGAGATTCTGGTCCAGGAGGCCGTTCCCACAATCATTGAGCTGGAGCATATGGGCGTTCCCTTCAGCCGGACGCCTGAGGGCACGATCATGCAAAGGCCCTTCGGCGGGCACTTCAGCGACTTCGGGAAGGGACCCGTCCGGCGCTCCTGCATGGCGGCAGACCGCACCGGACACGCTATTCTCCACTGCCAGTACGAGCAGTGTGTGAAGCGGGGCGTCCGGTTCTACAACGAATTCTTCGTGGTGCACCTGATCATCGAAGACGGCATCTGCCGTGGTGTGATCTCTATCGATATCACAACCGGGGAGCTTCACCTTTTCCGGGCCCGGGCCGTCATGTTCGCCACAGGGGGATACGCCAGCGTCTGGCACATCAACACCAACTGCCTGGCCAACACCGGAGATGGACTGAGCCTGGTTTTCCGAGCCGGCCTGCCCCTCCAAGACATGGAATTCGTGCAGTTCCATCCCACGGGACTCTACCCATCGGGAGTCCTGGTCACCGAAGGCGCCCGGGGAGAAGGCGGTCATCTCAAGAACGCCAAGGGCGAGCGGTTCATGGAGAAATACGCCGCGGCCAAAATGGAGTTGGCCCCGCGGGACATCGTCTCGCGAGCGGCGCAGACCGAGATCAACGAGGGCCGGGGTATCAACGGTGAGGCCCGTTTGCATCTGGATCTCACTCATCTCGGGAAAGATGTCATCATGGAGATGCTTCCACAAGTCCACGAGCTGGGGATGAAGTTCGCCGACATGGACTGCATCCAGGAGCCTCTCTCCATTCAGCCTTCGGCCCACTATTCCATGGGCGGGATCCCCGCCAACCTGGACACCCAGGTCCTCGCCGACGAGAAGAACACTCCCGTGGTTGGCTTCTACGCATCCGGCGAATGTGCCTGCATTTCCCTCCACGGAGCCAACCGCCTCGGCTGCAACTCAACGCTGGGATGCGCTGTCTTCGGCCGGCGGGGCGGGAAGGCCATCGTGCGGGACTTGTCGGAAATCCGGCAATCCGACGTTCCCGAGGAACAGCTCAAGGCCGCCGAGAGGAAGATTGAGACGGTTCTCTCCGGCACCGGGAACGAGACCATCGCCGGGCTCCGGGAGGACATGCGCAGGGTCATGGACAAGGGCTGCCACATCTTCCGGACCAGGGAGGGCCTGGAGAAAGCCGTGACCGCCATTCGGGATCTTCAGAAGCGCTACGACAACCTCCAGATCGAAGACAAGAGCCGCGGGTTCAACACCCAGCTGCTGGAGGCACTTGAACTTGGCCACCAGCTGGATTTCATTGAACCGATCGCCGTGGGTGGACTCAAGCGTGAGGAATGCCGGGGCGCCCACTGGCGGACCGATTTCCCCAAGCGCGATGACGAGAAGTGGTTGAAGCACACGCTCGCGTGGAAAACGAAAGATGGTGTCGATTTCAAGTACAAGCCCGTGAGCATTACCAGATTCCAGCCCGAGGAGCGGAAATACTAGACTGGAGGAGCCACCGATGGCTGTTACCTTCCGAATCTACCGGTTCAATGCGGAGAAGGACGCACATCCGTACTACCAGGAATTCAATGTGGATCTTCCAGCAGGCAGCACGGTTCTGGACGGGTTGAGGCATATCAAGGACACGATGGACGGGACGTTGTCCTTCAGAAGATCATGCCGGCACGGGATCTGCGGTTCCTGCGGGATGACTATCAACGGTGTCAACCGTCTCGCCTGCGAAACCCAGATCACGAATCTCCGGTCAAAGAAAATCGAGGTCGAGCCGCTGCGATCCTTCCCCGTAGTCCGGGATCTCATCACCGACATGACACCGTTCTACGACCGCTACGAGGCGGTGAAACCCTACCTGATCGACCTCAAGAGTCCGCCCACCGACCGCGAGCGACTCCAGTCCCCCGAGGACCGCAGAAAGCTGGACGGAGCGTACGAGTGCATCCTGTGTGGATGCTGCACGTCCTCCTGTCCATCCTTCTGGGCGGACAAGGATTTCCTGGGGCCGGCGGCGTTGCTGAAGGCGTACCGATTCGTCTTTGACTCCCGGGATCAGGACATGGGCGAACGCCTGAGAATCGTCAACGACAAGCACGGGCTCTGGCGTTGCCATACCATCTTCAACTGTGTGGAAGCCTGCCCGAAGGATCTTAACCCGACGTGGGCAGTTGCGGAGTTGAAACGCGCCGTCATTCGGCAGAAAGTCTAGAGATAGTCCGTAGTCGCTAGTCCCTGGTCCCTGGTCCCTGGTCCAAGGAAAAGGCGCCTCGCAGCCCATGGACCGGTACCGCAGCAGAAACCTGGTGAGAAACGCAGGCTAGTTCAGCTCTTGATCTTCACAACCGTCGCTCCCCACCCACTCCCCGAATCCCATGCATCCCGGAATGATTCTACCAGCGGATGCTTCTCGAGGAATTCCAGCACGATTCTCTTCATCGTACTGCGCCCTTTCCCGTGGACGATCTTGACTTCGGGATAACCCTTCTCCGCCGCGTTCCGGATGAAATCCTCCAGCATCGGCGGAACTTGCTCAGGATAGAGCCCGTGGAGATCCAGCTCCGTCGTGACCACGATGGCGTCGGGGAAATCGTCGGGCAGGCCCCCGTCTTTGTCCTCAGCGTTGCCCGGTCTTTCAGAATCAGGATCCATCGGATCTGCGCCCTCCCCGGGAAGTACTCCCAGAGATATTAGCCGCGTACGGCGACGTCGTCAATGAGGAGCGGGCTACCGATTCTTTTCCAGAGCCCGTTCCCCAGGCCAACTTGACATCGATTGGGGCCGTTGGTATGGTCTTGTTCAACAGACGTGCTCTGCTCGCTTTCGCTGGTATCACATCTCCCGGGAAAAGAGGTCGCTGATGGAATCTGACCGGAAAGGGCTTCGCCTCGGTTTCGTCTCCCTCCTTTGTGTCATTCTCCTGACAGGAACAGCGCTGGCCACCGCCGAGTTCAACAAGGCTACCCGCCTGGGCATGCTGGGAGACTACGACGGGGCACTGAAGGAGTACGAGAGCTTCCTCGGGGAACATCCCGACGACGAACTGGCGCCGGTGGCCGCCCTGGCCGCCGGCAACCTCTATCTCGATGTCCGCGAGGACTACGATGCGGCCATGGAGAAGTATGATCAGGTTGTCAAGGAATACCCATCCTCACCGGCGGCCCCCGAGGCCGCACGGCGCAAAGGGGAGGCCGCCCAGGCGCTGGAGGAATGGACCGCAGCCGGGGAGGCCTTTGATCTGGCCCTGGATCTGGCCGTCGGGCATGGTTCTCAGCCTGCCGGCTGGATTGGGGATGTGATTGCCCGCGCAGGTGACTGCTTTTACCGCGCCGGTGACAACGAACGGGTGATTCAGACCTATCACAAGGTCCTGGATCGTGATCCGGCGGCAGGGGTGGCGGCGAGCGCCCTCATCCGGATGGGCGAGACCTACGAAACCATGGACCAACCGGAGAAGGCCGCAGAAAGCTATGTCCGGATGCTGGAGGAGTACCCCGGAGTTCCTGCCCAGACCCGCCGGCAGGCAATGGGGAAACGGGACCTGATAGACCAGCACGTGGAGTTTGACTGGAAACCCTACGAGCTCAACGAGGAAGCCACCGATCTCATCCGGCAGAGGAACTTCGCGGGAGCCCGGGCGAAGTGCGATGAGGTCGAGGCCTGCTGCAGGAACCCCCGGCTTCTCGAGTACGTCGAGTATCGCAGGATCGCGCTGGATGCCACCCTGACCGCCGACTACGAAACTGCCCGCCGCAACATGGGGCAGTACCTGCAGAAGTACCCCCGGGCTCAGCTCCTTGAGCGGATCGAGGAGAACCTGGAGACGTGGACCCGGATCATCGATGGGGAAGCAGAACGGGACGCGAATCCTGAGGACCCGGCGCGGATGACCGCGCTCGGCAGCATGTACCTGAGGGCCGGAGCCTTCCACGCCGCCATCGAGACGGTCGAGAGGGCGCGGGATCTGGACCCGGAGCGGTCGGACACGTACCAGTTGCTTGGGTATGCGTACAATGCAGCGGGCCGGACGGACGATGCGACAGGTGCCTTCGAGAAGTACCTGGAGGGCAATCCGGAAGATACGAATGCCTTGAACATGGTGGGCTACGCCTGTATGGGCACGGAGCAGTACGACAAGGCAATCCGGTACTTCCGGCAGTACGCGGAGCTGGCGCCGGATGAGGCCAATGCCCACGACAGTCTGGGCGAGGGACTCTTTCGGGCCGGACGACTGGAAGAGGCGGCCGCGGAGTACGAGAAGGCGGTGGAGATAGATCCCGGCTTCTCCAACTCCTACTTCTTCCTCGGTCAGATCTACGAGCAGCTGGACAAAAAGGACAGAGCCATCGAGGCATATGAGCGGTTGATTGGGCTGAGTCCGTCGGGAAGCCAGGCGGAGCAAGCCGGGGCGGCTCTCGCAGAGCTGCGCGGCCAAGGGGGATCTCAACGATGACGAACGAGTTCACCAGAAGAGAGTTCCTGAAACGCTCAGCGGTCCTGGGGGCGGGCACCGCATTGGCTTCGACCGGCCTGACCGGCGCCGCGTTCGGTATGCCCAGACTGGACTCCTACAATCCCGGCATCGATCTGGCCATCGCCAGGGGACCTTCCCCGGCGGATAACGCACTGGCGGCGGTGGATGCCCTGGGCGGTTTCAGGAAATTCGTAAAAAAGGGCGACAGGGTCGTGATCAAGCCCAACCCCATAGGGAGCAGCCCACCCGAGATGGCCGTCAACACTCACCCGGACATGGTAGAGGCCGTGGTCCGCGAATGCTACAGGGCAGGCGCGGCGGAAGTCCTGGCTGTCAGCAACGACCAGAGAAACAGCATCGAGGGAAACGGTACGCTGGCCGCCGTGGAGCGGGCCGGCGGCAAGTTCAAGGTGCTGAATGATGTGTCGATGTATCGCGAGGTCGTCATTCCCCGCGGCAGGGTCCTGCGCCGTGATCTGTTTGCCATAGACGTTCTCGAGGCCGATGTGTTCATAAACATGCCCATTGCCAAGCACCACGCCGGCGCGCGGGTGACCTTTTCCATGAAGAACCTGATGGGCATCAACTGGGACCGGATCTTCTACCACCGCTCAGACTTGCAGCGGTGCATAGCGGAGGCCGCAACAGCCATCAAGCACTCGCTCATCATCATGGATGCGAACCACGTGCTTCTGACCAACGGACCCGCAGGCCCCGGACGTGTTCTCGATCCCCAACGGGTCATCGCAGGAGTCAATCCGGTTGCGGTGGATGCGGCCACGTTGCAGTTCTTCCGGCAGAAGCCGGAGGACATCGGTCACATCCGCATAGCGCACGAGCTCGGCGTGGGGGAAATGGATGTCGACAAGTTGAAGGTGAAGGAGTTTGACGCATAAAGACACTTCCGGGGTATTCCGGGAGCTATTCCAAGAGAGCGCAAGCGGCGGACAGCAGTATTCCCCAATCCCAGTCGCTTGTCACCCTGTCACCTGTCACT
>JAGLYR010000274.1 GCA_023132135.1 Candidatus Eiseniibacteriota bacterium
GGAAGCCGTCCCTCCAGCCTGAACGCGCGCAGTGCCTATGATGGAGGGTCGGGTTCCACCCCGACCATCCCTCGGCTCCCCAGCTCATACCCCTTTTCCCGGAGCAGTCGGAGGCATGCATCTACTACGCGCGAATCGTAGAAGGTCCCCCGATTTCTCGAGATCTCATCCAGGGCCTGATCTATGCCCAAGCTGGCCCGGTATGGCCGGTGCGAAGCCATGGCCTCCACAACATCGGCCACAGCCAGAACTCTGGCCTCGAGGAGAATACCGTCACCCACCAGGCCCGACGGGTAGCCCGAGCCGTCAATCCTCTCATGGTGCTGGAGAATGATCTCAGCCACGGCCCAGGGGAATTCGATGTTCTTCAGAATCTCGAAGCCGACTTCAGGATGTGTCTTGATCATATCGAGCTGGATCTCGGTGAGATTTCCCGGCTTGCTCAGGATTTCCGCAGGAATGCAGATCTTGCCCAGATCGTGAACAACACCCGCCATGTGAATGCCGTCCACCTGCTCCTCGGGCAAACCCAGTTCCCGGGCGATCGCTTGCGCCAGATCCGCCACCGCGCGTTGATGGCCGGCCGTGTATGGGTCCCGGATCTCCACGGTCAGCACCATGGCCTCGATGATTCCTTCCAGAGTCTGCCGAAGTCTCCGGACCAATTCCTGTGCCTGTGCCTCGGCTTTCCTGCGCTCTGTGATATCCTCACCGATCCCGAGGATTCCGGTCACGCGGCCCCGATCATCGATCTGGGGTGTCAGGGTCATGCGAATCCACAGCGTCCGGCCGTCCTTCGTGATTTCTCTGACCTCGCACTCGGTGCTCGCTTTTCCGCCCAGCACAATGGACCGGACGGATTCGACAAGATCGCGCGTCTCCCGGCTGTCACCCGGGTAGAGAAGACTGATCTTGTGACGACCCACGACCTCTTCCGCTTCGTATCCAAAGAGATTTTCTGCACCGCTGTTCCAGTATCGGATAGTTCCATCCAGGTCGGTGGAGATGATGGAGATGGACGAGGAGCTGTTCAGGATGTTCTCGAGGAAACGAACGGCATCGCTCAGTCCCTTGACCGTGGCTCGGGCTCTGCCCGGATGCAGGTTGCTCGTTTTCACCTGGATTTGCGTCGCTGGAAGTTCGCTCAAGGATCCCCCTCCGGAATGCTCTTCCGTACCGATGTATCGGCAGTTCGCGCTCCCTTGTGAAGCGAACAGAGAATCCCCTCCGGGGTAAGGAAAACACTGTTGGAAAATGGCTGTTCGTCTTCTTCCTTCCCCCCGGGTTCCGCTTCGCTTCACCCGGGGCTAACACTGAGCCGCCCCCTCCGGGGGCTTTAAGTGCCCCTCTGCCTTGCACGTAGCACGGGGCACGGGGCACGTCTTTGATCCTTTTCTCCTTGCACTCCGGACTTCAGTGCTGTCACCATGAACGCAGCCTGCACTGTGCACAGATACCACCCAGCGATGGGGGGGGCATGTCCTGTTCCAGCACGACACATCGCAGATTCCGGGAGGAACCGTCCATCCTGCAGAGTCCGAGGTGGCCGCTCCTCGTTCTGTTCCTCCTCGCCTTCACCGTTCGCCTCGTCCACCTTGTCACGATGCGAAACAGCCCCTTTTTCCAGTATCCCATCATGGACAGCCTGATCCATGATGAGTGGGCCTGGACCATCGCATCCGGGGGCGAGACGCCGTGGCACCCTCCTTTCTTCCGTGCCCCGCTCTATCCCTACTTTCTTGCCCTCATCTACTCGGTCTTCGGGCACAGCCACACCTGGGCCCGGATTGTCCAGATGGTCCTCGGCAGTGTTTCCGTGGTCCTGGTCTTCGCAATCGGCCGGAGGATCTTCGATCAAAGGGTCGCGTGGATTGCCGGACTGCTTGCATGTTTCTACTGGATGTTTGTGTACTACGAGGGCGAGCTCCTGATCGTTCCGCTGATCCTCTTCCTTAATCTCGCGGGTCTCCTTCTCCTCATTGGAGCGCTGGAGAAGCCCGGAGCCCTCCGGTTCTTCCTGGTCGGGCTCCTCTTCGGTATGTCCGCCATCGCTCGACCCAACATCCTGCTCTTCCCGGCAGCCCTTGTCGTCTGGCTCCTTCTCAGGCATCGCCGGGCAGGACTTGCTTCTCTCGCCAAGAGCGCCGCCCCGCTGGTATCGGGGCTTGTTCTTGCGATCCTCCCCGTCACCGCAGCCAATACACTCTCGGGTGATCCTGTTCTCATCGCTTCCCAGGGAGGCGTCAACTTCTACATCGGAAACAACGCGGAATCGGACGCAATCCGCGCCGTTGTTCCCGGTACCCGCAGCGACTGGTGGGGCGGGTACCACGACACGGTTCTTATGGCAGAGCAGGCCCGGGGCCGATCCCTGAAACCCTCGGAGGTTTCCAACTACTGGTACGGCCGCGGGATCGAGTTCATCACGTCACAGCCGCGGAAAGCCGCCCGGCTCTTTCTTCGCAAGTTCTGCCTCTTCTGGAACCACCGGGAATTCGGCAACAACCAGGACATCTACTTCATCCAGGAGCGCTCTCCCGTCCTCCGAGCCCTTTCCATGGCCGGATTCGGAATCATCGCGCCCTTCGGTCTCATTGGAATGGGACTCGCCTGGCGTCGTCTTCGACCTTCGCGGATGCTCAGCGTCTTTGTGGTGGTCTACATGCTCTCGGTGATTCTGTTCTTCGTCAACGCGCGGTATCGGATGCCCGTGGTCCCGGTCCTGCTGGTTTTCGCGGCTTACGCGGGGACTATGATTTTCGACAAGATCAAGTGCCGGGATCTGCGGGGAATCGCCGCCCCTGGAGTCATGATTCTCCTCCTGACCGTGGCTGTGAACACAAACTTCCACGGGTTGGAGAAGTCCAACGCCGCCTTTGGCCACTACAGTCTGGGTCTGACCTACCGCCACGCGGGTGAACCCGATCGCGCCATCGAGGAGTTTCTCAAAGCCCTTGACCATGAGCCGGACCGGAGAGACGCGCGCTTCAATCTCGCCATCGCCTTCATCGAGACCGGCAGATCCGCTCAGGCAGAGGCAATGCTCCGCGAACTGGTTTCCCGCTACCCGGAGGATGCCGAGAGCCGCTACGCGCTTGGAAACGCCATGGCTGCCATGGGTGATCTCGACACCGCGGTTCGTGAGCTCTCCGTGGCCATTTCTCTACGGCCCTACTACTACGAGGCCTGGCATAGCCTGGGTGTGGCCCAATACGGGTCCGGACGACTCGAGGAGGCAGAAGCAAGCTTCCGCCGGGCTCTCGAAATTCACCC
>JAGLYR010000275.1 GCA_023132135.1 Candidatus Eiseniibacteriota bacterium
AGTTCTGGCGTCTGGGGCATTTGCCGCCGATCGCTTCTCCGTCCGCCAGCGGATTCACGCCGGGCGTCTTTGCGGCGGTGAAGAATTCGTGCATCGTCTGGAGAACATGCTCGGGCGGGTTCTTCGGCCCCGCGAGACAGGCCCTAAATCCAAATTCAATTCCTGGAAATCGCGCCCAGAGAGAGTTCTGAGTTCCGTATCGCGGTAGGAACGCCCCTTTCGGAGCGCCCCCCGCACAGATCCCGGCGTGCGGAATTACCGCACCGGGCTCCTACCTTGGGTAGCTGACGCGCAGCCGCTGGTTGGGATAGGGATGCAGTATCCGGACTGAGGGAATCCAGGTCTGGATGAGTCGCTTCATTCGCCGCCAGTTGAGGCACTGCCCCCTTTGGCTGCGTCGCCGTAGCGCTCGTAACCACATGCGGTTAACATGCGTGCGGAAAGATTGAAGCGCTCGTCTGTTACCGGGCACCGCATAGTAGTTGAAGAAACCCCGCACCACCGACCGTAGCCAGCGCCCTTGTTCCGGGACCGGCTTGTGCCGGTTTCGCATGAGCGTCCCCTTGACCTCCTTCGCCTTGGCCCGCAGGCGCTTGGCGATGGTCTTGCGCTGCACGATAAACGTTCCATTACTCCGTCGCTTCGCGCAGATGTGCGTGAAGCCCAGGAAATCGAACATCTCCGGCTTTCCCTCTCCTCGCTCCGCCCGCCGTTTTGCGGCAAAGCGTCCGAATTCGATCAGGCGCGTCTTGTCCTGGTGGATCTCCAACCCGAACTTTGCCACACGCTCCCGCAATTCCTGCAGGAAAGATTCGGCTTCGTCGCGATATTGGAAACCCAGGACCGCATCGTCTGCGTAGCGCACAACGATCACATCTCCTCGCACTCTACGCTTCCGCCACGCCTGCACCCACTGGTCGAGTACATAGTACAGGTACACGTTCGCAAGTAGCGGCGAAATTACCGATCCCTGCGGTGTACCGACCATTGTCTTCGACCATTCTCCGTCCTCGGACACACCCGCCCTCAACCATTTGCGGATCAGGCGGAGCACCCGACGATCGGCGATCCGGTGTTCCACAAACTTCATCAACCATTCGTGATCAATGGTGTCGAAGAAGCTGCGGATATCCAGATCCAGCACCCAGTTCACCTTCTGCTGCGTGATCCCGACCCAGAGGGCGTCCAGTGCATTGTGCGGACCCCGTCCGGGCCGGAAACTGTAACTGAAACCGAGGATATCCTCTTCATAGATCGAACTCAGTACCATGACCATCGCCTGCTGGACGATTTTGTCTTCCAGTGCAGCGATCCCGAGCGGCCGTTGCCGCCCGTCAGCTTTTGGTATCCAAGTCCGTCTCGAGGGTTTCGCCCGATATCTGCCACTCTGTACACGGTCGTTAAGATCCGGAAGTCGAGCCTCCAGGTCTTCCCCGTACTCGTGCCACGTCACTCCGTCCACTCCGGGCGCTGCATTGCGCTTCAGCGCAAAGTAGCTCTTCCGAAGCAAGTCAACCGTGACGTGGTGCATCAGATTGGTGAATCGCAGGTGCTTGTCCCGTCCTGCTTCCTCACGTACCCTGTCCAGCCCACTCGACGCTTGCCCCCGGCTCTGAGTCCGGGTCGCGGGCGACTGTCCAGAGTTTCCCTTGGTCACCGGCCTTCCCTCCTGCTCCTCCGCAGACCATTACCGGCCCTTGTTCGGCGCATTCACTGGTACTACACCGGTGTCTGACTTCCCAGCAGCGTCCACATCGGGATTGTGACCACAGGTCTTCCCCGATCGCCCCGGTACCTTCCGGCCCTTGGGGACTGCTGGGATCTCCCGGTTCTCGTGCATGGAGTGTCCACGCGTGCACAGGGTCTCAGACTCCGCGGGGTCGGTACGCAGGCTCGCGCTAACGCCTCCCACCGTGTGGCCTTCGGTCCCAGACTATGCCCTCGGCACCCCGGATTGGGTGATTTCGGAGCTCAATACC
>JAGLYR010000276.1 GCA_023132135.1 Candidatus Eiseniibacteriota bacterium
GCAGCCCATGGACCGGAACCGTAGCGGAAACCTGGCGAGAAATGCAGGCTACCGCTTACCCACGCGGAAGTGTTCGATGCCTACCTCGTGGACCTCGCGCTTGTAGTGGGCCATGGTCGTCAGGGCAGGGGTTCGCGGGCTCGGCGTCGCGTCCGTATCTGCAATGACCAGAGTACCCTTGCCATCCCACTCCCGTCTATCGCCGGTGCTGAAGTAGAAAGCGTACCGGTCTCCGAGATTGTCTTCCGCCGCCCTGCCGAGAGATCTCGATATACGCGAGAAGACCGCCGGAACGTCCATGTTCAGGTTGTCGGCAAGGTTCCTGAGCACCTGCCAGCTCTTGACCCCGCAAAGGGGAGCAATAACCGGAGTGAATACCTTTGCCGCGCCCTCGAAGCTGCACCGGGTTCCTTCGCTCTCGAGATAGATGCTCCCCGGGATTGCGATATTCGCCAGGGAGGTTGTTTCCGTCTGTCCCCAATCGACCGCAACCATGAATTCGACCCCGGCAAAGTAGGAAGCCGTGCGATCGTAGCGCATGGGATCCTCACCAACAATGAGGGCTGCCTTGATTTTCCCTTCCTTCAGCAGCTCGAGAAGCTCCTCCCGACTCCGCGCGCCCGGAAGTCCCCTGGACGGCACCCTGCCGGCCCTGAACGCGGGATCCGCTCCGGCAAGCTCCACACCCGCGCCGTTGGAAGCCATAGACGGGAGAACCAGATCGGCTTTCACTTCATTAGCTTGCAGGAGAAGGGCGAAATTGGCCAGAACCTCGATATCGCCCGGCGCCAAGTCCCTCGATCTATCGGGACTGTGCACAAAAACCACCCTGCGGGCCGATCGGACCAGATCCGCGGCTGCCTTGATCTTCTCTGCAGCTACGCCCGAGGCACGGGCCGAGGTTGGCAAGCTGTAGTCGTGCGAATCGGCCAGGAAGGCTTCGCCTCCCGGCATCTCGCGAACCTTCTCCCGATCGAAAAAGCCGTCGTCCATCAACAACTGGGCCACACAGTTCCACATGAGCCCGGTGGTGCCGCGAACCGGATCCAGGGAGAGAGTGGCTACGCTATCGAGGGCTGTCACGGAGGAGTTCGACACGATCAGATTGGCCCCTCCCTCCTTGACGGCGCGGAGAATCTCTACGCTGAGGATCAGATGCTCGGTCTGAGTGTCGGTGTTGTTGCATATGATAAGGTCCGCCTCGCGGACAGCCGAACGGTCCGCAGTGGACGCACTGAAACCGAAAGAGGCGTCCAGGACCCCGGACCGCACACCCGTTTCCAGAACAGCGATGGAAGCGACGCTGTTGGTGCCGAGACCCTCCCGCGCAATACGTCCCGCGAGGTACATCTCCTCGTTGGACAGTTCAGGGCTTACGAACACCGCCACCGACTCCGGACCGTATTTCTCCGCTGCCTCTCTGAGACCCTCCGCCGCCAAAACATACGCCTCACGGAAGGTCGTTTCTCTCAGATTCATTCCATCCCGGACGGTCGGGATGAGCAGGCGCCTGGACTTGATGAACAGCTCGATTCCGAACCGGCCGCACTGGCAGAGATAGTCTCCGGGCGTCTCGGAGGACTCGACGTAGTACCGATCCTCGGAAATGCGGTTGACCACAATCTCGCAACCTACGGAACAGAACCCGCAGTGGGTTTTCAGGATTTCAGTCCCGACACAAGCCCTTCCAGGGAATGGGTACTTCATCGTCAAGGCCCCGGTGGGGCATGAATCGACACAGTTGCCGCAGGAAATGCAGCTGGTTTCCACCAGTGGATCGTTCATGGCGGGCCTCACCTCGGTGTTGAAACCGCGGCCTACGAGGCCAATCGCTGAGACGGGCAATACCAGCTCGCAGGTTCGGACACATCGGGTGCAGAGAATGCACTTGTTCGGATCGTAGACGATATAGGGATGACGGTAGTCAACCTTGTGCTTGCGCACCCGGCCGGCGAAGCGCTCCATATCTACGCCGTATTCCCCCGCGTATTGCCGGAGTTTGCAGTCATCGGAAACCAGGCAGCCGCAGGAGAGGCAGCGTTCACTCTCGTGCATCATGTCCTCGTACTCGTAACCGGTGGCCACTTCCTGGAAGTTGCCCACCCGCTCTTCCACTTCGATTTCACACATTCGGTGACGCGGGCTCTCCTTCTCATCGCCCAGTTCAATCTTGCCCGGCTTGGCCCAGAATTCCTTTCTTGCGACGAACGGCTTCCGGGAATCCTTCTCACCGGAGAGATAGCTGTGGATCGCCGCGGCGGCGCGCTGGCCGTCCCGAACAGCGTCGATGACCACCGTGGGGCCGTCGTCCGCCGCATCGCCTCCCGCAAAGAGTCCCTCGACACTGGTCACCATACTCTCGAGGTCCACTTCGAAAGTACTCCACTTGCTCACCGCGGGAGTGTTCTTTGCGCCATCAATGATTTCCTCGATCAGGGGGGTCTGGCCGATGGCGGAAATGGCGAGATGGCAGGGGAAATCGAACTCGGAGCCCTCCAGAGGAACCGGTCTTCTGCGGCCCGAACTGTCCGGCTCACCGAGCTTCATACGAATGCACCGGAGCGCCTTCAGTTTTCCGTCCTCTTTGACCACGCTGACAGGGGCAGCGAGCTCCATGATCTCGATCCCCTCCCTCAGGCAATCCTCGATTTCGAGCTCATCCGCCGGCATTTCCGCTTTGGTCCGGCGATACAGGATAATGACCTTGTCGGCTCCCAATCGCCAGGAAACGCGGGCAGCGTCCATAGCGGTGTTGCCGCCACCCACAACGACAACCGTACCCGACATCGGCTCGCGGTTCTCGGCCTTCTCAAGAAGGAAGTCCACACCGCCCACCACACCCTCTGTACCGCGTTCCCCCTCGATCCTCATCTCCTTGCTTCCCGCAGCGCCAGGAGCGAGAAATACGGCATTGTGTTCCTTCACCAGCTCATCGAGGGTGACATCTCTGCCAATCCTGACGCTGCAGCGGATCTCGACTCCCGCCCGGCAGATGAACTCGATTTCCCGGTCCAGGGTATCCTTCGGCAAGCGATACTCGGGAATGCCATAGCGGAGCATGCCGCCCGGCTTTGGCAACGCCTCGTAGATGACCGGATCGTATCCCTTTCTGCCCAGGAACCACGCGGCGGAGAGACCCGCCGGACCGGATCCTACGATGCCCACGCTCTTCCCGCGGGAGGGCTCGCATTCCACCGGCCCATCGTAAGCTCCCTTCACGTCCGACACGTAACGCTTGATGAAGTTGATTCCCACTGCCTCATCCACATCCTGGCGGCGGCATGCAACCTCACACTTCCGCACGCAGATCCTGCCACAGATCGCCGGAAGTGGATTGGTCTCCCTGATAAGGTCAACGGCCTTGCGGTACTGGCCCATTGCGGCCAGGGCAATGTAGCCCTGGATATCGACACCGGCCGGGCAGCTGAGCAAGCACGGAGAGATGCAGTCGGCGTAATGATTGGACAGGAGCAACTCCAGGGCCGTGCGGCGGGATCGTACAACCCTCTCGTTCCTGGTGTGGATCTTCATTCCCTCGGCAACCTTGGTGGTGCAGGAGGGGAGCAAGTTGGGGCGCCCCTCTACCTCGACCACGCACACGAAGCAGGAACCGTATGGCTTGAGCTCCGGCGAATGGCAGAGAGTAGGAATCTCGTCAAGCTTCTGCTCTTCCACCACCTCGAGGATGGTTTGCCCGGCGCGGGCCTCGATTGCCCCGCCGTTGATCTCGATATTGATCTTGCTCACCCTGGCCATCCATTCTCAGGCTATGCTTTGTAGACAGCATCAAACGTGCAGGAGGTAATGCACTTGCCGCACTTCACACACAGTTCATGATGGACCGTGTGAGGCTTCTTCCGTTCACCCGTGATGGCTCCCACGGGGCAGTTCTTGAGACAGATTCCACACCCCACGCACTTCTCGGGATCTATGTTGTACGTAACCAGAAGCGGACAGCTTTTCGCCGGGCACTTCTTGTCCGCTATGTGTGCCTGGTACTCATCCAGGTAGTACCGAATGGTCGAGAGTACGGGATTGGGGGCCGTCTGCCCGAGGCCACAGAGACTCGCTTCCTTGATGCGTTCCCCCAAACTCTTGAGCTTCTCGATATCTTCCAGCTTTCCCTGACCTTGAGTAATGCGCTCCAGGATCTCAAGCATGCGCAGGGTGCCGATTCGGCAGAACGTACACTTGCCGCAGGATTCGTCTTGCGTGAAAGCCAGGAAGAACCGCGCCATGTCTACCATGCAGGTGGTGTCGTCCAGGACCACCATTCCGCCCGAGCCCATGATAGCGCCGGTCTTGGGAATGTTCTCGAAATCCACCGGTGTATCCTTCAGGTGCTCGGGGATACAACCTCCGGAGGGGCCTCCCATCTGAACCGCCTTCAAACTTCTATCACCCTGGATTCCGCCGCCAATGCCGAACAGAATCTCTTCAATCGATGTGCCCATGGGAACCTCGACCAGCCCTCCGTTGGCAATCTTGCCTGCAAGGGCAAACACCTTCGTGCCGGGGCTTTTCTCGGTCCCATGCTTGCGGAACTCCGATGCGCCGTTGACGATGATCCAGGGAATGTTGGCATAGGTTTCCACGTTGTTGTTATTGGTGGGCTTCTGCCAGATCCCTGCTTCGGTGGGAAAAGGGGGCCTGATTCGGGGCATGCCCCTCTCGCCCTCGATGGATGCGAAAAGAGCTGTTTCCTCTCCACAGACGAACGCGCCGGCGCCCTGTTTGATTCTGATGTCAAAATCGAAGCCGGAGCCGAGGATATCCTTCCCCAAATAGCCCTTCCCGCGGGCAGCATTGATAGCGCTTTCCAGCCGCTTGATCGCCAGAGGGTACTCGGCACGGCAGTAGACGTAACCCTGACTCGCCCCAATTGCCCTGCCGCAGATGATCATCCCCTCCAGCACGGCGTGGGGATCTCCCTCCAGGACACTGCGGTCCATGAACGCGCCCGGATCGCC
>JAGLYR010000277.1 GCA_023132135.1 Candidatus Eiseniibacteriota bacterium
CCCGGGGGGAAGGAAGAAGACGAACCACCATCCTGCACCGGTCAATCACCCAGGCTATTCTTTCCAGAACGACGGCACGAACATCACCAGGATGGCAAAGAGCTCCAGGCGGCCGAGGACCATGCACATGGCCAGGATGAACTGTCCGGGTAGCGGGATGTCAGCGTAGTTCACCATGGCTCCCACGCCGGCCAGGCCGGGGCCGATGTTGCCCAGCGAGGCGATGGAGCAGGTTACGGCGGTCGCCAAATCCAATCCCATCAGCGCCATTGCGCAGGAAACGATGGCGAAGATTCCCACGAAGATGAGAACGAAGCTCAGGATCACGGCGGTCCGCTGATCGCTCACCGGCTTGCCGCCCATCTTGAGAGTCCAGGTCAGCTGGGGGCGGAAGATCCTCCGGATCTCCATGAAGCCTCTCTTGAAGACCACGGCGACGCGGATGACCTTCATTGATCCCCCGGTCGAGCCGGCGCACCCGCCCACAAACATGAGAAGGACCAGGAGAAGTTTCGAGAACGAGGGCCACTGGTCGAAGTCCGCACTTACGTAGCCGGTAGTAGTCAGGATGGAGACAACCTGGAACGAGGCGTATCGTACGGCGGAAGCAAGATCGCTGTAGATGGCGTGGGACCGCAGGTTGAGGGTGACGAGCAGGATGGCCGCGACCATGATCCCCATGAAAATACGCCACTCCGCGTCCAGGGGAACGGCCCAGCGCTTCCCGCGGAGCACCCGGTAGTAGAGATTGAAATTGGTGGCGGCCAGGATCATGAAGGCGATGATGGTGAACTCGATCAGGGTCGAGTCATAGTGGCCGATGCTCAGAGACTTGGTCGAGAAGCCGCCGGTTGCCATTGTGCCGAAGGTGTGACAGAGGGAATCGAAGAGTGTCATCCCTTCAATTCGGAGAACAACCGTCTCCAACATGCTGATTGCGACGTAGATGATCCACAGACGGGTGGCCGTCTGGCGCACCCTGGGCTTGAGGCCTTCGGCGGAAGGCCCGGGTGCCTCCGACTTGAAAAGAACTTTCCCCCCGGCACCCACCTGGGGAAGAATGGCCACGAACAGCACGATGATTCCCATTCCCCCGAGCCAGTGGGTGAAACTCCGCCAGAAGAGAATACCCTTGGGAAGAATCTCGATATCCGAGAGAACCGTGGCGCCGGTGGTGGTGAACCCCGACATTGTCTCGAAGTAGGCCGAGATGGGATTCGCGATGATACCGGAGAGGATGAAGGGGAGGCATCCAAAGAGCGCGGACAGGAGCCAGCCGAGTCCCACCACCAGCATGCCTTCCTTGCGGAGCAGATCCCCTTGCTCGGATTTCCGTCCGAACCACAGGAGGGCGGCGCCTGCGGCGAAGGCGATGGCCATGGAGTAGAGAAAGGCTCCAACGGTCTCCCCGAAATAGAGAGCCCAGACGAGGGAGAATACCATCGAGGCGCCGACGAGAAGCACGATGATACCGATGAACCTGCAGACGACCCTGAGATTCAACGCCTGGCCTCCTCCATCTTCAGACCCGCGCTCGCGCGGCGATCCTACTTTTTCACCCTGAAGAGTTTCTCCACCTTGGGGATAGCGTCCGGCATCGCAAAAACGATGACCAAGTCTCCATCCTTCGTCACGTAGTCCCCGGTGGGTACCACGACCCGGTCCTCGCTGACGATGACGGCGGCGATGGCTCCCTTGGGGAAGCTGACCTCGGAGAGAGGCCGTCCCATCACCTTGCTGCTGGGTCGGGCGACGATCTCGAGAATTTCTGCGACCTGCTCCCCGAGGACGACGGCCGAGCTCACTTGACCGCGGCGGACGAACTGCATGATCTCCTGCCCGGCGAGAATCCTGGGGCTCACCGCCTGGTCGATGCCAAGCCGCTCAATGAGGGGAAGGTACTCGGGCCTCTCAATCAGGACGATGCTCGTCTTGACCCCGAGTTCCTTGGAGAGAAGCCCGGAGAGGATGTTGGTGGAGTCGACACCGCTTACCGCGACGAAGGCGTCGGCGGTGGCGACTCGCTCCTCCCGGAGGAGATTCATATCGGTCCCGTCGCCGTTGAGGACCACGGTCTTGGAGAGCGTTTCGGACAGCGCGCGGCACCGGTTCCGGTTTCGTTCGATGAGGCGAACGTTCGGGTCGTGGGCTTCGAGGGATTTGGCGATGGAGAACCCGATCTGGCCCCCGCCCAACACCACGACGCGCCGGACCGAGCTGGTGAGCGCTCCGAACATCCCGGCGACTTCCGAGAGCTGGTCCGGCTGCCCGAGCACGAAGGCCTGGTCGCCTGTTTCCAGAGAATCGTCTCCCGAGGGGATGAGAGCTTTGGACTCCCGCTCGATAGCGACAATGAGGGTGGATTGCGGCAACTTGATGTCGCGGAGAGCCTTGCCGGCCAGGGGGCTGTTGGCAGTCACAGGAAGGGTCCGCAACTGGACCCGCCCGCCCGCCAGCTTTTCCACGGCGACGGCGCCTGGGGTCAAGAGGAGGTTGGTAATGGCGTTGGACGTCAGTCGTTCGGGGCAGATCAAGCGGTCGATGCCGGCAATGCTGGCATAGCTTAGATTCTTGCCCCGGGCATAATCCTCATTCCGCGCCCGGGCTACCGTTCTCTTGGTTCCCATGCGCTTGGCCGTGAGGCAGGCCAGGAGGTTGATCTCGTCATTTCCAGAGACGGCGAGGAGAAGGTCGGCTCGCTCAGCGCCCAGCTCCTTGAGGATTCCAAGGGAAGCACCGTTTCCCACGGCGAGCTTCACATCCAGAGTTTCCTCGAGCTGGTCGATCACCCGCTCCGAGGAGTCCGCGAGAGCCACATCGTGACCCTCATGAGAAAGCACGCGGGCCAGATACGTACCGACGATGCCGCCGCCGATGATAACCGTGTACATGCGATGAATCCCCGAGAAAACGAATACGCGAGTATTCGAAGGTGGAAGCACCCTGGGCCAGCTCAAGCCTCATCACGGCGCGCAACCATGGGAACTTAACCCCTGGTGCGGAAATGTAAAGGGAATTCTTCATCTCCCATGACGGCTTGACTTTTGGAGGAACGGAGTCTAAGTTGTCCGAAACGGTTTGTCCCAAGCGTAAGGAGGAGAAATGAGCATTTGGAATCGGCCTGCGATGCCCAAGGTGTTGCTGGTGTCGGCGCTGGCGATAGGGGTTTTTGTCTTTGGGGCTTGCGGGAAGAAGACCGACAGCGAGCCTGCGGAAGCTGCCCCCGTTGCTGAGATAGCCAGGACGCCCGAAGCGGCTTCCGGGGCTCCGGCAGGAGTAGAAGGGGAAGCGGGATCTCAATCCACTCCGGATGCGGAGGCTGTGGAGTCGACCCCCAAGGCAGCGGCGGAGCGACGGTCGGATCCAAAGGCACGGGATTTTGCTCTTGTGGATGTGACCAGTGGCAAGACGGTGCGGTTGTCGGACTATCGGGGCAAGGTGGTACTGATCGATTTCTGGGCCACCTGGTGCCGTCCGTGCCTGATGGGCATTCCGCATCTCATAGATCTTCACAAGACCTACTCGAAGGGGAAATTCACGGTGTTGGGGATCTCGCTGGATCAGAAGGGACCGGCCGTTGTCAAACGCTTTGTGAAACAGCAGGCAATTCCGTATCCGATTATCATGGCCGACCAGGCGACTGTGCAGGCTTTCGGAGGGGTCCGGTCCATACCCACGGCTTTCCTGATTGACCAGGACGGGTACATCGTCGGGCGGTACGAGGGATACCGCCACAAAAGCTTCTTCGAGAAGGAAATCAAGAAACTCCTCCCGCAGGCGTAGTATGGAAACAGGAAGCAGACAACGGACGGACGGGTTTCCTTATCTTGTCGCTCTCCTCATGGTCCTGGTCGCCGGTGCGGCTCTTCGTTTCTGGGGACTGAAATTCGGCCTGCCTGCGGCTCTTCTCCACCTGGATGAGCCCCCCATTGTTCTTCGGGCCCAGAGAATTCTGGAGACCGGAGACTGGAACCCACACTGGTTTCACTACCCGAGCCTCTACATCTACGTGCAGGTGGCGCTCCAATCCGCGATGCGTTTCGTTGGCCGCGTGGATCCTTTCCTGCTGGCCCGCATCTCAACAGCCGTTGCGGGAATCCTGACCATCTGGGTAACCTGGGCTCTCGGGAGCCGGATGTACTCCCGGACCGTGGGGCTCGTGAGCGCCCTCTTCCTTGCGGTGAATTTCCTGCACGCCCGGGAGTCCCACTTTGCCACGGTGGACGGGATGGCCACACTGTGGGTGTCGCTCTGTATCTACCTGTCCCTGCGTGCTTCAAGAGAAGGAGGGAACTGGTCACGGGATTTCCTTCTGGCAGCGGTGATGGTCGGACTTGCGGCGGGGACGAAGTACAACGCCGCGCTGGTCGGGGTGGTTCCCCTGGCGGTGGTGGCGATGGGAAGGGGGCGCTGGTCGCGGTGGATCCAGGGGGGTAGAATCATCGCGGTGGCTATGGCTGTGTTTCTCGCTTCCACGCCGTACGCCGTGGCGGATTGGGCGACATTTCTCGGAGATGTCCGTTTTGAGATTGGGCACTACCGGGAGGGGCACTTCGGGTTCGAGGGCGATTTCAACGCCGGCTATTTCGCCGGCTACCTGTTCTCGCCGGGGATGGGCGAGGGTGTTGTCATCTTAGTACTCCTGGGTCTGGTCCGGTGGGCATTCTCGAGAGAACGGGTCTTCGTTCCGGCTCTCGTGTTCCTTGCACTGTACTACGCGTCGATCTCGGCTGTCCGCGTCAATTTCGTCAGGAATCTGCTGCCTGTCCTCCCGGTCCTCTGTCTGCTGGGAGCGAGGGGGCTGGACCTGGTCCTGGGTCGGTTGCCCTTGGAGGGGCGTCTTCGAACGGTCACAGTGGTGGCCTTGGTAACTGGTTTGGTTGTGCTGCCCCTGTGGCGGATCGGGGTTCACGACCGGGCGATTTCCAATAGCACCAGGGTCGCCGCGGGTGAGTGGATCGAGCAACATGTCCCTGCCGGATCCACACTGGCCATCGAGCTCTACGGCCCCGATCCCATCCCGCCCGGATACCGGGTGATCCGTCTCTTGCACCTGCCGGACCGCCCGGTCCGCTGGTACGAGGAGCAGGGTGTGGATTACCTGATTGCAAGCTCGGGAGCGTATGAGATGGCATATTCCAACCGGGCCCGGTACCCGGAGATTGTCCGGCAGTACGAAGAGATCTTCCGCCGGTTCCCGGTTGTGATGGAATTCGAAGGAGAGGGAGTGGACCCCCTGTACTCTTCCATCTGTCCCACCATCCGGATGCTTGGCACGCACTGATGAGCTTCTTCCCCTATTACCTATTTCCCATTTCCTATTGCCTACTTCCCGCCCTGCCACAACCTATCGTTAGAAGGGGGGCAGGACAGGTAATAGGAAATAGGTGGTAGGAAATCGGAAATAGGGAACTGTAGGGAACGGGGCGAGTTGACAGATGCCGGATCCTTGTGTATAATGAATATAGAGATGTGGGGTAAGTACCTCTCCGTGATGAGAGGTGCGTCTCCGTGATGGGTACCTTGTTAGGGGAAATCGAAAGGGGGACCACCGCGACAATGCTGCGCTCTATTGGCATACTTGTTCTCCTTTCAGCGCTTGTAGCCTTGCTTCCATGCCCCGTTGCCGCCGGCCCCGGGGGGCCGTTGGAGTGGGGGGGCGACCACGACATTCCTCAGATCTGGATCGACACCTCATGCTACGGGGAGGTGGAGATGTGGACTGACGGGGATGCCGGGGACTGTCTCTACGACTGGACCGGGTACGAATCCGAAGTGTTGCTGGACGGGAACAGCCTCTGGCGAGAACTCGCCGAGGCAGGCGACTGGTCCACTCTGATGGTTCAGGTCTGGTTCTGGTTGCAGGGTTTCTAGGAAACTGCCGCTTCCGTCACGATCAACAGGTTTCCGGACCCGCTGGGATTCGTGAGGAAGAGGTGTCCTTTCCGGGGAAGCGAGCGCGATGGGAGAGCGTGCACGGGACGTGGACCGCACCCGCAGTCACGGTCGGCGGGGCGACTCTGAGCAGCGTTCAGGCGATCAGCTGAACGTGTTGGAGGAGCTCGCCGATTTTTGTATGTCGGCCGGCGAGTTCACCACAGCGATTGAGTATTTCCAGCAGGTTCTCGACCTGCTGAACAAGCGTGTCGAGGGCGGCCTCGAGCCTTCCATTCTCAGGCGCATGGCCGGCTGTTTCCGCAGTGCCGGGGATTTCGACAGAGCCCTCGGGCTTCTGGAACAGGCAGAGCCTATGGTAAAGGACAGTCCTGTCGAGCTGGCCAAGGTTCTCAACGAGCGGGCCTGGGCTTTGCTCAGGAAAGGAAACTACGAGGAGTCGGCAAAGGAGTGCGCCAAGGTTCTCAGGGGTCTGAGCGACTCGGATAGAGAAACAGAGTGCGCGGGAGCATACAACTGTCTGGGCAGCATCGCTCTGCGCAAGGGAGAGGCGGACAAGGCCTGGGAGTTTTACGAAGGCGCGCTGGCGATGTACCGCCGTCTGAACGACCGGGATGGCGTTGGCCGTTGCTGCAACAACCTGGGTCTCGTGGCCAAGGACCGGGGTGACTGGGATGCGGCCGCGCGCTACCAGGAGCTTGCTCTCCAGATGGCCCGAGACATGGGGCACAGTCTCCACATTGGAATCCGCCTCAACAACGTCGGGATAACGTATTTCAAGAAAGGCGATCCTGAAAAAGCCCTGGCGTGCTGGGAAGAAGCACTGTCCCTCTTCCAGCGCACGGGCGAGAAATGGGAAATCGCCTCACCCTGCGCCAACCTTGGGAATTACTATCGGTTGAGACGTGACTGGCAGAAGGCATCCGAATTCTATGCCAGGGCCCGTCAGATCAGCGAGAGAAACGGCGACCGCCGCGGCGTGGCGCTGTCGCTGGAATTCCAGGCTTGCCTCCTGATGGATCGGGGGCACCTGGATCAGGCCCGCCAGCGGTTGCAGGAAGCATTGAAGACCGCTGAGGAAATTGCTCCCAAGGGCGATCTGATGAGCGAGGTTCTGCGGAACCTGGGCGAACTCCGGATTCTCCAGGGCGATGTCGAGGCCGCGGAAGCATGTTGCCACCGGGCCCTCTCCGTTGCTATGGCGAGCGGGAATCGCTACGAAGAGGCCTGCATCTTGCGGGTCATGGGAATGGCAGCCGCTGCCCGGGAAATGTGGGAGGATGCGGAGGAGCACTTCCGGCGAGCCATTCAATGCCTGGACGAGATCGGTGGCCGGTACGAGCTGGCGCGGACGTGTGTGGATGCAGCCCGCTGCCTCGCCGGAGTGAAATCGGACGGACTCCGGCTAAAACCCCTGTTGCTGAAAGCCCGGTCCATATTCGAGGCAATGGACGCCCGCTATGAACTGGGCCGGACACTGATCGAATTGGCGGGGGTGGAGATTCTGGATCGCGAGACCGGCCAGGCGCAGCAGCACATGGAAGAGGCCAGAGCGCTGATTCCTGAGGATGAGCAGGAAGAATCCAGTGCACGTCTGGCGGATATCCTGGGGCAGGTCGACAAGACCCTGGCGACCGTGTCCGTATCCGGCGCCAACGATCTGGCCGAGTTCAATCGGCTGTGCGGCCAGGTGGCATCAGTGACTGATTTTCGGGCCCGCATGCGTGAGATCCTGAGAATCATGGTAAGAGAGACCGCAGCGGAGCGCGGGCTTCTTGTCTTGAAACCTTCCGCGGAGGAAGAGGGCGGTGTGGAAGTCGTCCTGGGTCTGGATCGCGACCGGGACAGCTGGGCATTGCGCTTCGTCGAAGAGCTCATAAACAATGGTAATGGATGCCGCGGCCCCATCGTGTCGAACCATCCCGCAGAGGATGCAGATCTCTCGCTCCCGCCGGAAAAGGCGGAGCGGATTGCCTCGCTTCTCTTTGTGTCTTTTGTCGTGAATGGAGAGGCCCTTGGCGGAATCTATGTTGATCGTGTGATGGATGACCAGGATTTCGGTCAGAAGGAAGTCGATTTTGCGGTGGCCTTCGCCGGTGTAGCTGCCGCGTCGTTTTCGGATGCTGAGGCGCGGAAGGTACGCGAGGAAAACGAGAATCTCCGCGAGCAGTTGGAAGAGCGGCAGCGGTTCAGCGGGATTGTCACCCAGAACAAGGGCATGCTGGATGTGATCCGGTCTATCGCCAAACTGGATCGCGCGTCCCCCACCGTCCTGATACAGGGAGAAACAGGCACTGGGAAGGAGCTGGTAGCTCAGGCCATTCACGATTCCAGCTGCCGCAAGGACGGGCCTTTCGTGACAATCAACTGTGCGGCTCTTGCCGAAGGTGTCTTGGAGACGGAGCTCTTCGGGCATGTGAAGGGCGCCTTCACCGATGCCAGGACGGATCGGGAGGGCCTGTTTGCCCAAGCGGCTGGCGGTACGGTGTTCCTGGACGAAGTGGACAAGACCAGCCGCAATTTCCAGGAGAAGCTCCTCCGGGTTGTGGACAAGCGGGAGTTCAAGCCCGTGGGTTCGTCCATCCGCCAGAGAGTGGATTTCCGCATTGTCTGTGCCACCAACCGGGATCTGACCCGGGAAGTCGAGGAAGGCCGGTTCCTTCCGGATCTCTACTATCGGCTCAAGGTGATTCGGCTCACTCTTCCTCTGCTGAGCGAGCGGCGCGAGGATATCCCGCTCCTGGCGGCCCACTTCCTGGAGAGATACTGCAAGCGCCTCGACAAGCGCCTCAAGGGATTCTCGCCCGAGGCCATGGAGTTGATGGTCGGCTACGGATGGCCCGGCAACGTGCGGCAGTTGAAACACGAAGTGGAGAGAGTGGTTGCCTTTGCCTCGGATGGCGACCAGATCACGCTCGAGGATCTCTCGGAAGAACTCCGAAACTGGGGTGCCCTGATCCGGGTGACGGGAACCGGGGCTCTGGCCGAAGCCGTGGAGCAGATGGAACGCCGGTTGATCCAGGCAGCCCTGGAACGCAACGGTGGGAACCGGACCAGGACGGCCGCCAGTCTGGGGCTTTCCCGCAGGGGTTTGCTCAACAAGATCAAGCGCTATCAGCTCGCCGGGTAGATCGGCTGTGAAGATAGTGCACGATTGCCGCGTGAAGGAAGTTCACAGGAGATCCTGTTGCCACATTGAGAGTTACACCAATTCTGGTCTGAACGGCGAGTCGCTGTGAATCAAGTACTCAGCGACTCGCTTTTTTTGTCCTCCGTTGGCCTGCCCACAGTTGTGATGTATAGCTCCATATAACCCGCATATATCTATGCATATACGTGCGTTATGACACTGTGTCGTAGCCTTCTTCCAAGGAAGGCGGACTCGGGCACGGATTCTGCGCATATATTCCACTGCAAGGCCGGGTTATCCATTACCGGGCAAGGGTTCTGCGGCTTCGGAGGGTCGGCGGACCTGGGTGATGACTCTGCTGCGGAGTATCACCTTCCAACTGTAACATCTGGGTCGCTGGGGTGGAAGAGGGGTCGCAAGCCAGGTTTGCCCATCGTGAACTCGGAACGCCTCACCGGAGGGGGTGACGGCCATGGAGTGGGCGTACCAGTGGCTGAACTGGACGGCTGGTTGGTATGAAGGAGCGTGGCTCGAGATGACAGAGCAACCCGCCCGCGAGACCGAGGAAACTATGGAGCTCGAGCCGGGGGCAGACAGCGAAGAACGGAACAAGCGCAGGGAACCGGATCGGCGCGAGTTGGAAGACGAGCGTCCCAGCTACCGGGATTCCGTAGGATACTATCTGAGAACGATCGGCAGGATTGCTCTATTGAGCCCTGAGCGCGAGCGGGAGCTGGCCAGGGCTGCTCGCGCGGGGGACCTGGATTCCCGGACGAAGCTCGTGGAGGCAAACCTGCGGCTCGTGGTGAGCATTGCGAAACGGTACCAGAGAATGGGACTGCCGCTGGCCGATCTCATTGCCGAAGGCAACATAGGTCTGGTCAAGGCCGTGGAGCGGTTTGACTGCGACCGCGGGGTTCGGTTCAGCACGTACGCGTCCAAGTGGATCAAGCAGCGGATCACACGCTCGCTGGCCAACGACAGCCGTACGGTCAGGCTTCCCTCCAATGTGGTGGAACTCATCCGGAAATTCCGGTCGATGGAGGATCGCCTGACGCAGGATCGGTGTGGGGGACCACGGTCCTGGGAGGTTTGCGAGGAAATAGAAGTTACGCAGCGGCGCTGGACGGATCTGGCACTGGCCTCCCGCGGTACCGTCTCGCTTGACATGCCCTTTGCCCACAAGGACGGGAGGCGGCTCCACGACATCCTGACAAACGACACGGGGGAACTGGAACAGGACAAGGTGTTCGAGGAACCGGACATGGTGCAGGTGATGGGTCTGCTCGGGGCTGTGGACGACAGGGAGAGGCTGATTCTCCGGTTCCGTTTCGGTTTTGAGGATGGCGAGCCCCACTCACTGGAGGAGACGGGGCGGATCCTGGGTGTGACCCGCGAGCGTGTGCGACAGCTTGAGCAACGCGCGCTGCTGAAATTGCGCCGACTGGCCGCTGCCAGAGACTTCGAAGAAGCTTGAACCACGAAGAACATGAAGGGGAAAATCGTTCTAGAGGAACGCCGAACCATGCGTTCCTCCAGGAAACCCCGAATCTGCCGTTTGCCGCGAGGCCTTCAATCCCGCACTGCTTTCACTTGCCGGCAAGCCCCCCGGATGGGGGGCGACTCAACTTAGCCCACGGTAGAGCGGAGCGGAACCGGGGGACAAGAAGACGACCCCATACCACTA
>JAGLYR010000278.1 GCA_023132135.1 Candidatus Eiseniibacteriota bacterium
CGCGCCTTGCCAGTCACACCCTGCGTCCCTCTCGCTACGGGATTCCTGAATAACCCAAGCTATAACCTGGGTGATTCATGGAGAGCGCTCTCGCCTTGTCGCGCCCTCTCGCTCTCGCCCGGCTAGGGTTTCGGAATGGCCAGATCAGCTGTCCCGAGCTTGGACATCGTCGCCTCCGGGAAGTTCTGTTGGATGTGCTCGTGGATGATCTGGGCGTACTTGACCTTTTCGCGCGCCCAGTCGGCCATCATGTCAGCGTTCGTCCACGGTTTGTAGAGAGCTCCCGGTCCTGCCGCGCATCCCGGTCCCGGCTCAATCTTGAAGTAGCAGGGAGCCGTGAGTCGGACCATCTCCGGTGCCTCGGCGATGCGGATGAAGCCGCCGAAGGACTCGGTCAGGATGATGTGGACATCCATTGGAATGTCAGTGGACCGGCGAAGCGAAGCGAACTGGGGCAGCGAGAGATCAGCCGGCGGGTTGAAGGACCCGGCCCCGAGGGAGTCGAGCAGGTGGGCGCCCGCGGCGTTGGCATGCCCGGCATAGATCGATACCTTGAAAGTGATGTCCTCGGGAATGTCACCGGTCTTCTTCATCTCGTTCAGGAGCCAGAGCTGTCCCTCATCGACGACAAGGAAGCCCCGGAACCCGAGGTCGATGCAGCGCATGATTTCGGCGATCACGAACTTGAGCTGGTCGGATCCTCGGAACCGGAGCCCGGAGAGGGCGCCCTCGACTGTTGCCAGCTGCCGTCCCGTATCCCAGGCCGAACGCGGGCCCGGGGTCATGATCACCTCAAGCTGAGCATCGGCCGCAATCTGGGCGAAGTCCTTGAGCTCGGCGTCATCCAGCAAGGTGCTTCCCATCACCACGGAAATGGCGCGATGGATCGGAATCTTCCGCTTGTTCATCTCGTCGATCATTGCCTCAAGAACGTTCGGGCGCTCGATGCCGGATATTTCCATGCGATACCATGCCCCGTCCGGAAAACGCTTTGTGCTCGTCGGCATATCGTAGCTGTCGGATGACGGTATGCTATGCTTCTCCATGGCCTTCGCCGCACGGTTGAGATCCATCATTTCCTCCTTTGGCCTTCAGTTTCCCGCGATCGACACCGCATCGCTCTCTCTGCCCTTGTGTACCTGGATGTTTCGTAAAAGACGGGTGGCAAAAATGATAGTCGATCCATGGGGCCGGGGTCAAGGGAATCTCGAGACGCGGGACGCCGTCCGCCTTGACTTCCCCCTGTATGCTCGTATACTCGCATGAATTAGCCTGGAATCGAGCAAGGAGTCTGCTGTGTCCTTTGATCCTCTGTGTCTGGCCGCCGCCGTCGGGAGCTTCCCTCATAAGAATGCGGAAGAGGCGCTGGATCTAATCTTCCAACGCTTTCCAGAGATTCCGGTGTGGCCCCAGCTGCCCCGCTTGGGATTCCGCGAGAACATGTATGTGCAGTTCAGCGAGAAGCTCCCGTGTGCCGTGCTGGACGAGAGTGCGGGGTGCCTCCACTTCGATACCGGCGGCGACATCTACGGACCACTGGAGTCGTTTTTCGAGCGAGTAGTACTGGAGGATGTGGATTTCTTCGAAACTGCACAACCCTTCGCCGCGGGCTTCCATGCTTTCATTGATCGGTTGACCAGGGAGAAACCGGAAACCGTGCGGTGTGTCAAGGGACAGGTCACCGGTCCCATCAGCTTCGGGCTCACGATTACGGATCAGGGCAAACGCGCCATCATGTACCACCCGGAGTTATACGAGGCGATTCTCAAGGGGTGCGTGATGAGCGCCCGGTGGCAGGTCCGGAAGCTCAAGACCGTCCATCCGCAGGTTCTCATCTTCATGGACGAACCCTACCTGAGCGCGTTTGGATCTGCTTTCATTAACCTGTCCCGCGAGCAGGTCGTCTCGAATCTGAGCGAGCTCGCCGAGGGGATCCACCAGGAAGGCGGTCTCGTGGGGATCCACTGCTGCGGGAACACCGACTGGTCTATCCTGATGGACGTGCCCATCGATGTGTTGAACTTCGATGCCTACGAGTTTTTCCAGGGTCTCACCCTGTACCCTGAGTCCCTGGCGCGGTTTGTGGATCGTGGTGGCACGCTGGCGTGGGGAATTGTCCCGTCGAGCGATGCGGCGGAGGGAGAGTCCGTGGATTCGCTGCGGGCCCGGTTCGGGGAGGGCCTGGAACTGCTGGCGGGGAAGGGGATCGACCGGGACAGGCTTGTCCGGCAATGCCTGATCACACCCAGTTGCGGAATGGGGGGGCGCACCGTTGAACTCGCTAAGCGAATCACGATGCTCACGGCCGAGCTTGCCGCCTCCCTGCGCGAGAAACATGCCCTGTATCGGTGACAAGGCGAGAGGGTGAGGGCGCGAGGGGGCCTGTTCTGATGCTCTTCTCCTTGGACTACGAACTAGGGACTACGGACTAGGGACTGTATCTAGAGAGGATCAATTTTGGCAATCGGCAGAGGAACCGTCACCGCTATAGTCGGAAAGGGAGGGACGGGCAAGACCACCCTGTCGGGGCTTCTGGTCCGCCGTCTTCTCGCCGATGGCCTGGGGCCGGTGCTGGCGGTGGATGCGGATCCGGCGCAGGGCTTCGGAAAGATTCTGGGAGTGGAGCCCACGGAGACGCTGGGAGAAATCAGGGAAGGTCTTCTGCGACCCGGGAACCAGATTCCCGCGGGCGTCGCCAAAAAGGGCTACCTGGACCTCCGCGTGCAATCGTCCATTGTCGAGGCCTCGGGTTTTGACCTTCTGACCATGGGGCGACCCGAGGGGCCGGGCTGCTACTGTTTTGTCAACAACCTCCTCCGGGACTCGCTGGATTCGCTGGTGGGCAACTACCCCTGGGTCGTGATCGATTGTGAGGCGGGGATGGAGCATCTCTCCCGCAGGACGGCCAAGGATGTGGACTACCTGTTCGTTGTGTGCAACGGCTCGCTGGCATCTGTGCAAACGGCGAGCCGGATACTGGATCTGATAGAGGACCTGCGAACGAAGGCGGCACACAGGATTCTCATCCTGAACAACTTGGCGGGCGACACGGATGAAGTCGTGGAATCGCTCCTGGATCGCATTGATGCCGCCAGATTCGACACATCGGGTGTAATCCCATACAATCAGCAGGTGAGTATGATGGAGCGGGAGGGTCAATCGATCCTGGATCTTCCGGACGAGAGCCCGGTGTCTCTGGCGCTGGAGCACGTGTTGGGAAAGATCCGGGGGTAGAGCCCGCGATGGCGGAGCGGGCAGGATAACGAGGCGGCGCGATGGATGAGTGCAATTTGGCCCGGGCGGTGGCGCGGGGAGCGGCGGCGCGCGCAGATCACGCGCGGGCGCTCGCGCAGGCCCTGCTCAAGGTGGCCCGTGACAGGGATGGGGAATGTGTTCTCGGCAATGAGGAGCGCATCCGGCGGCTTGCGGTGGAGATGGGGATTTCCGCCGAGGGTGCAGTGGCCGAGGTCGCAGAGGGTGTTGCCCGGGCGGTGATGTCGGAGTTCGAGCGGAAGGATGGAGAGCTCGTTTCAGCCTGCCGGGCCCCCGAGAATCGGCAGAAGGTCTGGCGAAATGCCGGTGTTTTTCCGCGCGGTGTCGACCTGGATATTCGGGATGTCCTCGACAGCACCGGGAAGAAAGCCGGCGACGCGAGGGATTTCCTGTGGGATGTGGTCCGCTGCGCTCTGGCGGATGGGTGGGGTGGATCGATGCTTGCCGGCGACATCTCGGGGGTTCTCTTCTCGCCGCTGTGGCCCGCGAGAGTGCGGATGGACTTGGGCGTGCTCAAGGAAAGCAATGTCAATATTGTGATCCACGGACACGAGCCGGGTTTCGTCGAGACAGTCGTCCGGATCGCGGCAGAGCCCGACATGTTGGGCCGGGCAAAGATCGCTGGCGCGCAGGGGATAGCGGTGATCGCCACCGATGGCATCTCGAACGAGGCACTCATCCGCGACGGCCTGCCGGTGACCGGCAATTTGCTGCAACAGGAATTGTTGGTGGCCACCGGTGCAGTGGATCTGTTGGCAGTGGATGAGCGGTGCGCTCTTCCGGATCTCCAGGTTGCAACGCGCTGCTGCCACACTCGGCTGGTGGCGGTTTCTTCCGGGAGCGGTGCGTCGGGGCCGTGCTGGGCGCCGTCCTGGGAAACGTTTGATAGCGGTTCATCTCGTGAGCTCATCGCCGGCGCGATTGGGAACTTCGGGGCGCGGGATCAGTCCCGGGTCGAGATCCCAAATGGGGAAACGGGGCTCATCGGAGGCTTTACGGCAGAGAGCCTGTCCCATCACTTCGGCGGCCGGTTCCGCGGGGGCTTCCGGCTGTTGAACGATGCCGTTGCCGCCGGACGGATTCGAGGCATCGCGGCACTGATGAGCAGCAACCTGATGGAGAGAACCTTGGCTGAGGGCATTCTCTCGGCAGTGACCGGTCTTCTGTCGAAAGACGTGCTGGTCGTACAGACGGGGCCTGCCCTGATCACGTGCGCCGCAGCGGGGCTCCTGAGACCCGAAGCTGCCTCGGAGTTCGCCGGGGACGGTCTTCGCGAGGTCTGTGAGATGGTGGGAATCCCGCCGGTCCTGCATATGGGTTCGTGTGCCGGCCACTCGGAAGTTCTCCTGAGCTTTGCCGGAATGGTGATGGAAGGAGGAGTCGGAAAAGATCTCTCGCAACTGCCTGTTGCGGCGGTCATGCCGGAAGTGATGAGCGACGATGCGGCGCCAATCGCTGTCTCGGCTGCCGCGTCCGGTGTGCCGGTCATCGCTGTCTCGTTACCGGGAGAGGAATCCCGGAAAACGATGGATTTCCTGTCTCGGGAGATGCCGGATGCCCTTGGAGGGACGGTTGCGTTTGTGGGCGATCCCGGGGAGGCCGTCTCCCTTGTTCTGGAGCATCTTGACGAGCGCCGGAGCGCCCTCAATCTCAAACCGAGCCGGGAAGCTGCGGGTTAGCCTGCATTGCTCACCAGCGGCCGGAAGCCGGTTCGGATATCAGGCTCTTGGCTCCGACGATTGCGGGAGTGCAGTGGGAAATAGGAAATCGGAAATAGGAAATAGGGCGAATACACGGGGGACGCTGGATGTCCAAGGTTATCGCCACAGTTGCGATTGAGGGAGCTCGCGCCTGTGTTTCGAGGGCCGATGAGGCCGTTGCGCTGGCGGTTGAGAAACATGGGCGGGATGCCAAGGTGTCGCTGACGGACACGGCGTACTACCTTCCGGTGATCTATGCCTTGACGGGAAAGAAGGTGCAGGAGGTTGGGGACCTGGAAGAGGTAATGATCCGGGCCCGAGGACTCCTGTCCCCAGTGCCTTCCGAGACACTGTGTCTTCCCTATTTCGGAACCGCACTGGATGCGGGCGTGGCCACCCTGTTTGCGCAGGAGGCGATCGAGGCTCTCAAGGTGCTCAATGGTCTGCCTCTGTCCAGTGGTATCTGGCTCGGCCCAACCCCCGATGCGATTCTCCGGGAGCAGGGAATAAAGCTTGTTGACGGCCGCATGCCCGGCTTCGCTGTATGCGTAGGCGCCATGCCGACTACCGAGGCGGCAGTGAAGCTGGCGCGTGATCTCCAGGAACGCAACATCCTTGTCTTCATGGCCGGCCACACGGGCGGTGTCAGTATGGCTGAACAGTTGGCGGAGGCCGCGGTGGAGATGAACTGGGATACGTTTCTTGTGCCCTACGGAAAAGACATTTCCGCCGCCATTCACGCCTTTGGTTTTTCGGCGAGGGCGGCGATGACATTTGGTGGCGTGATACCCAGCGGCACGGCGGAGGCGCGTAAGATCCTGCACTACACTCTGCAGCGCGTCCACGCCTTTGTGCTTGCACTGGGCGAGGTGGACGCCGAGAAGGGGGCAACCGCAGCGGGGGCTCTGGTCTTCGGCTTCCCGGTGATTGCTGATACTGCGCTCCCGGAAATCCTCCCCTCGGGAGTCTGTGCCTACGAGCATATTGTCTCCTCCGTGGGCCACGACGAGATGCCTACCCGGGCCATGGAAGTCCGGGGACTGAAGCTCAGAATAGACAAGGTGCCCATTCCGGTCCGCTACGGCCCGGCGTTCGAGGGCGAGCGTGTTCGGAAGGAGATGGTGGCGGCCGAGTTCGGCGGCAAGTTCGCACCGGCCTTTGAGCATCTGGAGATGGCGGACCTGCCGCAGGTCGAGGACGACCGGATCGAAGTGATCGG
>JAGLYR010000279.1 GCA_023132135.1 Candidatus Eiseniibacteriota bacterium
CGCAAGATGCAGAAGGACTTCGAATCGATCCTCGAGCGCTACATTCACACCTTCCTGTCCATGCCCATGGGCGTCATGCACTTGGGGCAGCGCGACATGATCTGGATTCGGATTGGCAAGGAGGCCAGGAAGGCGGGATTCCGGGTCTCCCACCTGGGAACCATCATCCGCGTGAAGCTTCTTGCGGAGTTCCCGGCGATCGTCGACAAGGTACAGGTCACACTTCTCACGAGGCAGGAGGATGTGGAAGCTCATATCGCGGAAGCCCGGGTCGCCTACGATGGAAGAGACCAGCGGCTGACGGCGATGACCGATGAGAGCGTGGACACCTTCTACTCCTGCCAGCTCTGCCAGTCCTACGCGCCGAATCATGTTTGCGTGATCACGCCCCAACGGTTGGGACTCTGCGGGGCGTACAACTGGCTCGATGGAAAGGCGGCCTTCGAGATCAACCCTCACGGTGTGAATCAGCCCATCAAGAAGGGGAAATGCCTCGACCCTGTGAAGGGCAAGTGGCAAGGCGTGAACGATTTCGTGTACCAGCGATCCAACCAGACCATCTCCGGATTCAGCGTTTACTCGATGATGGATGAGCCGATGACCTCCTGCGGCTGCTTCGAATGTATCACCTGCGTGCTTCCCGGGACGAACGGCATCATGGTTGTCGATCGTGAGTTCCAGGGAACGACACCATCGGGGATGACGTTCTCGGCTTTGGCGGAGGTAGTCGGTGGCGGGCAACAGACACCGGGTTTCATCGGAATCGGGACTCTCTACATCGTGAGTCCCAAGTTCATCTCGGCGGATGGTGGGTTGGGCCGCGTGGTCTGGATGACGCGGCGCATCAAGGACCGGCTTGGAGAGCAGATCCGTGAGCGCGCAAAGGAAGCCGGGCATCCGGATCTGCTGGAGAAGATTGCGGATGAGAACGTGGCGACGGATCTCGAGCCGCTGATCGAGTATCTCACGGAAGTTCAGCATCCGGCGTTGGCAATGAGCGAGATGATTTGACGGTGCGAAGGTGGGAGAGCGCGAAGATGCGACAGCCCCCTCCATCTGTGAAATCTGCGCAACCTGCGACCTGGCTTTGGCAGTTGTACGGGAGGCTTCGTGGCATTCGAAATCACAACAAAGACCTGGCCGGGAAAGATCCCGGAAATCACTCTCGGAAAAGACAAGGGCGGGGGATTCCGCACGGTCACGATCGGGGGGGAGGAGACTCTCCCCTTCCATCATTTCGAGGGACGGACTGCGAATCGCCCTGTGATCGCGCTGGAGGTCCCCGATAGCGATCCGGAGAACTGGATCGAGCTGGCAAAGGAACCGTACCGGGATGTCCTGGACAATCCGGTGGCGTGGGCGAAAAGGGCGGTCGACGACTTTGGGGCCGATCTCCTTTGCCTCCACCTCCGGGGTGCGCATCCGGACCGTGGAGATCGGTCGGCCGAAGAGTGCGCAGAACTGGTCCGGACCGTTCTCGATGAGACCCGTGTGCCGCTCATCATCAAGGGACCGGGACCATCGGACAAGCAGAACGAGGTCCTGAGGAAGTGCGGCGAGGCCGCCGAAGGCGAAGGCTGTCTGCTGGCCTCGGCGGTGGAGGGCCACTACCAGACCCTTGTCGCAACGGCCATCGCCTACGGACACTACCTCGTGGCCGAGACCCCCATTGATGTCAATCTGGCCAAGCAGCTCAATATCCTGATTAGTGAGATGAATCTCCCCCCCCAGCGGATTGTCATAGATCCCCTGACCGGAGGGTTAGGGTACGGCCTCGAGTACACCTACTCGGTAATGGAGAGGATCCGTCTCCAGGGACTGGGTGGGGATCCGATGCTGCAGATGCCCATGATCTGTTTCGTGGGAGAGGAGACTTGGAAGGTCAAAGAGGTGAAGACCACGGCGGAAGATCAACCGGATTGGGGAGACCAGCGCGGGCGCGCCCTCCTCTGGGAGATCGGCACGGCAGTATCGCTTCTGATATCGGGGGCCGGAATTCTGGTGATGCGTCATCCGGAAGCGGCTGCCGTGGTAAGGAAAGCGGTCGGAGAGCTGATGGGAGAGGGGAACTGATGGCGCTCACGGGACTCCAGATCTTCAAGCTCCTTCCCAACACCAACTGCAAAGACTGCGGGTTCCAGACCTGCCTGGCCTTTGCCATGAAGCTGGCCGCCAGGCAGGCGGAGCTGGACCTCTGTCCACACGCATCGGAGGAAGCCAAGGAAATCCTGGGCGCTGCGGCTACCCCGCCCATCCGTCTGGTGAAGATCGGGACGGGACCGAGGGAAGTAACCGTGGGTGAGGAGACCGTCCTCTTCCGCCACGACAAGACCTTCTACCATGCCACGGCCATTGCTCTCTCTCTCACGGATACGATGCCGGACGATGAGATCGCGCAGAGGATTTCTGAAGCCGAGGGCATCAACTTCGAGCGGGCGGGCGAGAACCTGACGGTCAATCTCCTTGCTTTGCTGTCAGAGAGTGGGAATGCTGAACGGTACGCTGAGACGGCTCGAAAGATTTCGGATGAGTCCGGGATGCCCCTCATTCTCTGCTCAGATGATCCGCAGCTGCTGAAGCCGGCTGTTGACGCCTGTGCGGTCCGCCGGCCCATGATCTACGCGGCTACGGAGAAAAATTGGGAATCGATGGCGGAACTGGCCCGGTCGTTCAAGGTGCCCCTTGCCGTCAGGCACCACGGTTCGCTTTCGGATCTCCACGATCTGGCCTCGAAGATTCGAGAGGCCGGGGTCGAAGATCTGGTGCTCGAGCCGGGAGCCGGAACTCTGGCGATGGCCCTGGAGAACCAGACCCTCATCCGGCGAGCGGCCCTCGAGCAATCCGACAAGAGCTTCGGGTTCCCGACACTCGTGAGGCTCGGCGGCGGAGACGAGGGACCGCTGACCGTTTCGTCGGCAGCGACGCTGGCAATCTGCAAGTACGCCTCCATCGTGATCCTCGATCGCTACGAGCCCTGGATGTTCCTCCCTCTGTTGACTCTCCGCCAGAACATCTACACGGATCCACAGAAGCCGCTCCAGGTCGACCCCGTGATATACGCGATTGGAGAGCCTGGTCCGGATTCGCCCCTGGCCGTGACGACGAACTTCTCCCTCACCTACTTCATCGTATCGACCGAGATCGAAGGATCCGGCACTCCCGCCTGGCTGGCCATCGTGGAGGCGGAGGGACTGTCGGTTCTCACCGCATGGTCTGCCGGCAAGTTTGGTGGAGAACTCGTGGGGAAGCGTCTTCTCGAGATGGGGGTGGAGGAGAAGGTTTCCCACCGCAAGGTTATTATCCCCGGTTACATCGCCGTGATCCAGGGGGAGATGGAAGATGCCATGCCGGGGTGGGAGATTCTGGTGGGGCCGGAGGAGGCAGGGGATATCCCCGCCTACCTGAAAGAGGTATGGGAATAGGCTGGATTATTCATGAATCCCTGCTGCTCGCCACGGGATTCCTGAATAACCAAGGGAAGGGACGTAAATGGTAAATCGTAAATGGGGGAAAACGACGGAGGCAAGGAAGTAGGGGGTTGTTCCAATGCAGTTCTCCGAGCGCCATTTACCATTTACAATTTACGGGTGTTTGCATCATCGCACGTAGCACGAAGCACATTGAGAAAGCACTCATGAAAACCCACCTCGTCATATTCCAGCCCGGCGGCCTTGAGGTCCGCGTCGAAGCGGGTACCCGTATCTACGATGCGGCGCTGAAAGCCGGATTGCGTCTGATAACCCTTTGCGGAGGCAAGGAGAAATGTGGCCGGTGCAAGGTCCGTGTGCTGGGTGGAACGGTGCGTCCCGCGCTCCATACTCACCTGTCCCAGGGTGAGATCGATACCGGCTATTGCCTGGCGTGTGCCACGGCGGTTGACGATGATCTGGTGGTTGAGATCCCGCGTGAGATGGAGGTGGCCTCGACAGCGGGGACGCAGGCGCTCCTGTCGATGGCCGAGATCCTTGAGACAGCCCGGGCGCTGCGAGGGCGCGAGAGAGCGACAGGGCGAGAGGGCGAGGGCGAGAGAACGCGAGAGGGCGAGGGAGCGAGGGCGAAAGGGAGAGCAGGTAATCTGGGGCTGGCGCTGGACATAGGTACAACAGTAGTGGCCGGGGCACTGTTCGACTTGAACGAGAGAGAACTTCTGGCTGAGGCGGCGGCGGAGAATCTGCAGGCGGCACACGGGGCGGACATTGTCCACCGGATCAACTTTGCAAAAAAAGGGGGAGGACTCCGGAATCTGCAGCATCTGGGTCTGGAGACCGTCGAGGGCATAGTCGGAGATCTCCTTGCAACGGCCGGGGAATCGATAGCGTCCATATTGGCGGTGACGGCCGCGGGGAACACGACGATGACCCATCTCCTCCTGGGGATGGATCCGGCGTGGATTCAAACTGATTCACTTCCTCCGTCGGGAGTGGAAGTCCCGCAACCCGAGGCGCTGGAGAGCGGGATCCCTGCCCATCCATCGGCCGGCCTTTGGGTTTCTCCCTGGGTGGGGAACTACCTGGGTGGCGATATCACGGCCGGAGTCCTCTTCACCCGGATGTGGAATGAGGAACCTCTTACCCTCTATGTCGACCTCGGGACCAACGGGGAAATTGTCCTGGGTAACCGGGAGTGGATGGCGGGCTGCGCCTGCTCCTGCGGGCCGGCGTTCGAGGGCTCCGGCGTGAGCTGCGGGGTGCGGGCTGCCGGCGGGGCAATAGATCGGGTTGAGATCAATTCGACTGCGGGGGGCGTGTTGTACCGGACCATTGGGAAGGAGAAACCCAACGGGATTTGTGGATCGGGACTGCTTGATGTTCTGGCCCAGCTTCGTCAGGCAGGGCTGGTGGACCAGAGGGGAAAGTTCATAACAGATAGGTTGAACGCGTCCGGCGCGTCCGGCAGGGTTCAGGGCAGACCCGCCTTTGTGGTGGCTCCGGCCGAGCATGCCGCCCACGGAGCGGACATCGTGGTGACCCAGCGGGATCTGGAGCACCTCATCCGGTCCAAAGGGGCGGCATTTGCCGGAATCCGGACCTTGCTGAAAAACCTGGATATTTCCCCGGATCAGATCCAGCGGGTCGTCATCGCCGGGGGATTCGGCCGCAGTCTGGACATCCCCAACGCCATCGCAATCGGAATGCTCCCCGACCTGCCGCTGGAGCGGTTCTCCTACATCGGGAACGGCTCTCTCAAGGGTGCGGTCCTGGCCCTCCTCTGGGAAGACTTCCGCGACCGCATTGCCGACATTGCCCGCAAGATCACCTACGTGGATCTGAGCACAACCCCGGGCTACATGGACGAGTTCGTGGCGTCCCTTTTCCTGCCGCACACGGATCTTGGTTTGTTTCCGTCGGTGAAATAGGCTGCATTTCTCACCGGCGCCCGGCCGCTGGCGAGAAATGCAGGCTACCTCGTTATATGACAACCGGTTAGCGGTTGGGGTTTTCGGTTGCGCTCACTGCTCCCGCGTGCTACAGTGGAATCTTCGCAAAGACCAGGCAATGAACAGCAACATAGAAGCGTCCAATGGTTCGCAAAAGGAGATCCTGTGGCGGACCGGGGGGGATCCCCTATCTTTGGACACCAGGTCAGAACCCTACAAGGCAAGGAGGGAGCCGATGTTTGAGGGATTGAACGTGGCAATGGTGACTCCCTTCACCAGAAACGGTGAGATCAACGAGGACAAGATCCGGGAACAGGTGCGTTTCCATCTGGCTGTGGGTACGGATGGGCTGGTCCCGTGTGGGACGACAGGCGAGACGCCCACCTTTTCCCGGGAGGAGCACCGCCGGGTGATCGAGGTGGTGGTGGACGAGGCCAAGGGACGGGCGAAGGTCATCCCCGGGACGGGAACCAACTCCACGACGCAGACAATTGCCAACACCTTGATGGCAAAGGAGGCAGGGGCGGACGCGGCGCTGGTGGTGACCCCCTACTACAACAAACCCACCCAGGCGGGCCTGATTCGTCATTTTACCATGGTGGCCGAGGAGACGGGGTTTCCCATCATGATGTACAATGTCCCAGGCCGCACGGCCGTCAACCTGCTTCCGGAGACCGTCGGCAGGCTGTCCGAGATAGAGAACATCGTAGCCGTCAAGGAGGCCAGTGGGGATATCTCCCAGATGGCGGACGTGATCCAGCACGCCGGACACAACCTCACGGTCCTCTCCGGGGACGACTCCATGACCATGCCGCTCATGGCCATCGGGGGTAAGGGCGTGGTGTCGGTGGTCGGTAACTTCCTGCCCCACGGCATGCTGGAGTTGATCCGGGCGGCCGAGGCCGGGGACTGGAACAGGGCGAAGGATTGGCACTACAGGATGTTCAATATCTCCAACGCAATGTTCTTTGAGACCAACCCGGCCCCCGTAAGGACCGCCATGAATCTGTTGGGATGGGAAATGGGTGAGGTCCGGCCTCCGCTCGCTCCGATGGCGCCGGCCAATGTGGAGAAGCTGAAGGCTGCCATGAAGGCGTACGGGCCGATCCCGCAGTACCAGGCGGTGACATAGGATAGGGAGGTCCCATGATCAAGGTAGTGGTCTGCGGCGCCTGCGGGAGGCTGGGTTCGACCGTATGTGATGTGGTGTCCGAGCAGTCGGACATGACACTGGCCGCGGGAGTGGAGGTCCAGGGCCACGGCGAGGTGGGGGGCAGAGTCCATGAGGCAGAGGTGGTGGACGACCTGACCAAGGTCGTGGGCTCGATCGATGTGGCTGTGGACTTCACGCATCCCAAGGCGGCAGCTGCTCACGCGACCATCTGCGCCGAACACGGCAAAGCCATCGTGATCGGCACCACCGGGCTGGGAGACGAGGAGGTCAAGGTGGTCAAGAAGGCTGCGGAGAAGGTGCCCGTGGTCCTCTCGCCGAACATGTCCGTGGGCGTGAATATGCTTTTCCGGTTGGCCGACCAGCTGGGTCGCACCATTCCCGATGGATTCGACGTTGAGATCATTGAGGCCCACCACAAGATGAAGAAGGACGCCCCGTCCGGCACTGCGGTGAAGCTGGGAAAGATCCTGGCCGAGGCCCGGGGGATCAAGGAGACCATCTATGGCCGGGAAGGCATGATCGGGGAGAGACCAGAGTCGCAGCTGGCCATCCACACGATTCGCGGCGGCGACATCGTGGGCGAGCACACGCTGTTGTTCATCGGCGACGGGGAGAGGTTCGAGGTTACCCACCGGGCCCACAGTCGACGGACCTTTGCCGCGGGTGTGCCGCATGCGGTGCGGTTCCTTGTGAAGGCGAAGGCGGGGCTCTATGACATGATAGATGTGCTGGGATTGCGAGACTGAAACAGAACCAAAAAGATCTAGCCTGCATTTCTCACCAGCCATCTGCTGAGGTGGCGCATCCACTCGAGCTTTCCGAGAGCTTTCCGGTGGTCGGGAATCTGGTGCCAAGAGGAGTTGGTACTGGGCAGGACTGTCCGTCGGCTGAAGGACGGACGACTGTGAGGGTCTATCTCAGGCCAAGACCTGCAATAAGCTAACAAAGCTAACTACGTCCCCGAAGCTCCCCCGGGGGGTGCTGGGGATCGGCATTCCTACACGACGAGATACCCCAATCATATTGGCAGAAAGGGCAATGCCAAAGCAAGGACGGTAGCCCGTCACTTGAGAAGCACCAGCTTGGTGGTCCGGCTGTGCTTACCGGAGACGATCTGACAGAAGTAGATTCCACTGCCCACAATCTCGCCGCGATCATTCTTCCCATCCCAGATGACTTGGTGCTCTCCTGCATCGGCCCAACCATCCAGGAGGTTTCTCACAAGCTGGCCGTGGATGTTATAGATGCGAAGTGACATGTGCGTTGGTTCCGGCAAGGAGAAAGACAGCGCAACCGTCGGGTTGAAAGGATTCGGAACAGGGTTCTGAAGGGCGAACTTGCTACTGCTCCGTCGGCCGCTTTCTTCGACAGCCAGATACATGCTCGAGTTCGGCCCCCCCACCTTAACCGTCGGGTCGCCAAGGAGAGGAAGCGTTTTGCAGAAGAGAGACATGAGTGAATCGGATGGACTATCCGCCAGAAGTGAGTTTCTGGTTCGTTTGTGCATCTGGCCGATTGTCATGTCGCCACCCTCTTCGTTGTAGATGTCCATGAACTTCGCCAGGTACATGTGATAATAGTCTTGGTAGAAACCGCCGGATGGACCGACGGATGCCACAGCCCCGCCATAGGGAACCAGCAGCAACTCCTGGGCAACCGCTGGTCTATGTGAGAGTTTGTTGATAAGATGCAGCTGGCAAGACAACGCGAGGAATTGCGCGTACCTGTGTGTATCCGCGAGTTCAGAGCGAATGTCCGCGTAGCAACACCAGCTGGGACTTGTGCACAGGAAGCTACACAGTCTTCTGGGATTCGAGTAAGTGCCAAGCACAATGACCAGCGATCGCCCCTCTGAGAGGGCTGACAGGGAGGAATCGGTTGCTGCACCGGTGAAACACGAGAGTTCAGATGCCCACAGCGTATTCACTTCCCATGCCGGGTGAGCCAGTTCCAGAACGGACTCCATCTGGTCACGAACATACGCGCCGCTTCGGCCGCTTGTGTCTTCGTCCTTCGCCCAAGCACCCAATCGACGCTTGTAGTCGATCCAGTCGCTGTTCCATTTGTAGTCCACCATCTTCGCCCAGTAGACCCAAAGGTCATTGATGTTGTCCACCGGGACATATCCAATGTACTTCGCAACCGTGTCCGACAAGCCCCGCTCCCAGTCCCACAATGTGAAAACGCAATTGCTTCTGACGGGGTCAGGGGGGTCAGGTAAATAGGGACAGGGCATGGTGGTCGAATCGGGCGAGTTGCACTCATCGACCCTTCCGAAGAGAACCCAGTACTCGCCTCCGTGATCATCGTTGATCCACCCACAAACGGTGGCCGAGTCCTGCGCTCCTTGGATCAAGTAGGTCTGGGCAACAAAGGCCTCTCCCGGAGGCCAGTGGATCGGCTCATTGAGCGCGTCCCGGTATGCATTGAGGGTGTTCTCGTACCCCTCAGGACCTACGACGCCTACACCCCAGACGCGACGCTCGCCCTTCTCTACCCCCTCTTGCTGAGCACCGTCGTTCGGGCGCGGCCAGATGATGACCAGAGTGTCACCGTGTTGGTGTGTAGCCAGAGCTTGATCAACAATGGAGTTGCCGATCTCGGGCAAGACGTCATACCGGCCGCCAACTCCGGCTCCGGCCATGCGCTCGAGAAAAGACTCTATTGCGCCAACATTCTCGTCCAAGCCGATGATATGGAGAAACGGGGGCCCACTCGGAGAGTGATCAGCCGGAGCGCTCGGCATAGGAGGGTTGGTCGCGCAGATGCCATGGTCAATCCATCGCTCCCCGCAGTACCTGTCCTCTTTCTCTTGAAGCTTGACGTAGTCCCAACCCGCTGGCACCGGCGCGGAGTACTCAGCAGGCGCTCCTTGCGCAGGTATCTCCTCAGAAGCTACTTGCCACAAGCCTCCTTCGGGGTCATTTGATCCAAGAAGCCGGTACGCCACTGTACCGTCCTCTTGGCTTGAGCCCCAGATGATCTGGCCCTGGCTCACCTCAAGGAAGTCAATCGCAGCAGCTGGGTTGTCCCAGAAGCGGTATTCCAGGACGAAGTCGTCTCCGCTGGGACCATGGCCGTCCGTGCCCCCGGGGTCGGTATTGCCATCCAGGCAAGTGCCGTTGCCGGCACTGGTAGCCCAACATGCGTCAATCAGAATCTGACCCGTGCCGTTCGTCCCAGTGCCATGTACCGTGAAGACGAGCGTCGTATCATTCTTCCAACGCACGGAATCGACGTAGCAGTATGTCTCGTCCCCGCTGACCACACAGTCCGACGTATCCATGAGGCAGTCGAAGTGTACTGTGCAATAGAAGGAGTCTTTGCTGGCGTAGATCCAAGAAGCAGGCGCGAATTCCTGCACCGCTGGCGCAAGGACCGTCGCACCCAGGTCCTGATGAGAGATGGAGAGACCGCTCTTGGCCGCCGCCACACATCTCATGTCCTTCCCATGCTCACCGTTCATACGATCCCAGAACAGCCACGCTTCTGATCGCACCAGTTGACTGTCCGGCTCACCAGGATAGCCAAGATACTCCCGTGCTCCGGTCCATGCCCATCGCAGTTCCCAGCTGTGGCACGGTGCCATGTACACTATAGATTCATCAGACACGAATCCCTTGTCAATGCTGGCCACTGCGTTGTCCGCAATGCAGACGGCGTTTCCGTGGTGTGACTGTCCCACGTAGATCTCGCCATACTCCCAGATCCCACTGTTCCTGTAGGCCCAGTATGCAGAATCAGCAGCAGCCTCACCTGCGAGAGTCGTGTCGTACGCTTCCACCGCGAATCCGGATGGGTCCCCATGGGAGGCTACGCAGAAAACCCCGTACCCATGTCGAAGCCCCGCCTCGAAGTTCGTCAACGTCGTGAACCCCGGGTCCAAGTCACAGGTGCGATCAATGTGCCTCACGATATCGTAGCCTTGATCCCAGAGGGCCGCTTCGGGTTCGGAGAACACTTCGGAGAAGAACCCGTACGGTTCGAATATGAATGCCTCAGGTGAACCGGGGCATTCGTTTGCGGCCAGGCATGCGGTGGCGGCCACAAGTAGCGGAAGCAACCAGATTGCACACGCGACGGTCCTCAACATGCGACACCTCTCCTCTAGTGCGTGGGCTCTATCGACAACGGGTCCAATAGCTCCTCTGCCACGTTGCCCCGGAGCAATCTCAGCCCCTCGGCGTTAGGATCACGGGTTTCGTAGAGGATCCGGAGTTCTGCATCCAGAGCCTCTGACCGCCGATCCTGAACAGCAACTCTGTAGCCGTTTCCGAAGAAGACCGATCCCGAGCTTCTGAGCAGGTGCCTCAGTTCACTGAGGACACCAAAGGAGATGCTGAGGTCATCCCGGACCGGTAGCGGGCTAGGGATTCTTGTCGGGACGGAGACGCTTGTGCGGTAGGGGTAGGAAGCGTTGTTCCAGTAGACCCAGATGGAGGACCCGCCAGCAGCGACCACTGAGTCAACCACGCTGCTCTGGCGGTACCGATCCATGACCGTGGCGAGGATGGTGTCCATGGGAGCGTCTGTTCCTAACAACGAGGTCGCGACCTCCATCGCCTCAGCAAAGAGAGCATGCATTGTCCTAATCCTGTCAGTAACCGTCACTTGGCGAGGTGGGTTTCTCCGCAGAGGAGGCGAGAGACGGACCCCGTTGACGAACAGCTGGCTTGTCTCCAGCGTGAACACATACGGTGGATCCAACCTGTTTCCGTAGACGTAGAGAGTCCCGGTCTGGACAACCACGGGCCATGCACCATCGTCAGCCGATCCTTCCCCACTATCAGTTCCACCCCCTGTCGTGCCGCCGTCCAGTCCCTCAGGACAATCCGGTTGCTCCTCGTGCGTCCCGCCGATCGTGCAGCCGGTAGCCGCAACGACGGCGTCCTCCTGGTAGTCGATCGTGCAATCGAGAACGTAGTTGTGCGGGTCATCCGGATAGGAGAAGTCACTTGCCACGTATTCGAGAGTGACAGGGAGATCCTCCTCGTCGAGCGGACCAAAGGAGCAGTAGCCAATCAGAACGAGCCCGTTTGCAGATGCCGCGGCACACGGGAAACTGGCGATCCCGCCGGACGCCAGATGTTCGCCCATTGCGAGCGTGCCTTCGGGGCACCAGTAGGGGCCACTCAGCTGCGGTGCTCCCCTGCCAGAGGGCCAACCGCTCACCGCGAATTCCGCGCCCGTGAGTCCCTCCACATCATAGGCAACAAACGCTATGTACCCGTAGCCACTGGCGGCAAGGATTTCCTGGATGGACACATCAACGTTAATCGACTCGCACACTGCGGGTGTTAGTTCTTGACAATAGAGGTACTGATCCGATGCGACCACGTGCATCGCGAGCTTGGCATTTGGGTTCTCTCCGGCGATGGACGGAGCCGCAGCTATCAGGGTCAGACACGCTGCAAGGGCCGTCGTCTTCATCATGGCCGTACCCCCATTCTTAAGGTCAGGCGAAAGAGAATTTGTTCAAAGCTCTGCGTCACAATACCACTCTACGGCCGACATGTTGCTCCGTCAAGGTCTTCCTGCTGAGGACCATGCCATTCGGGACTGCCATTCGGGACAGACCCCCAACTAGATATCTCTATATTCCACGGGGGATTGCATCTTCTGGATTCGTCACCGAATTCTCTGTGAAGGGATAGGTACACAGGAGAGCGACCAGCGGGTCTCCGAAGTACCGGAGTAGCGGGCCGAGGATTACGAA
>JAGLYR010000028.1 GCA_023132135.1 Candidatus Eiseniibacteriota bacterium
TATCTAGTAGTCTGTCCCCAAAACTCGAGATGTACAACGGAGCTGAAATCTGCGTCCCGAGTAGCGCGCGACCTCGGCCCTTCAAGTGCAATGAGCAGGAGTCCACCCTTCAGAACGAGACTCTTCGCATGCTCCGTCTTCGACAGCCTATAGAGAAAACGCTCGAGAGCATAGTGATCCAGCAACGCGTTAAACGGCTTTCCCGCTCGCTGGCTCTCGTTGAGAAGCCTCTGATGAACGGAGGCCGCAACGTCCTTCAATCTCTTCTGCACCATCTAGGCAAGAGCCTCCAGATAGGGTCGGATCAGTTTCTCTACCCTGCAGGCGCGTGCAAACCTGATCAGCGTTGTGAGGTCGGCCCCGGACGTTCTCCAGTATGTCTTCAGAGCACCGACAGCCACATCCATCCCTACCCGCCGCCGATACTGAAAGCAGTCCGCGACCGTCTTCGCCGGGGAGTAGACTCTAACAATCACACCGTCAACCACATGCTTCTCGACCCCCATGTCAAAGGCCGGGCCTGATCGCCAGATGAAACGGACGGGTGGGTGCTGGAGCCGGGGCTTCTCCGAGCCTCGGCGAAGGGCAACATCGACATTCCAAGGGATCTCCGTGGTCATGTCGTGGTATGCGAGAGCTGAGATGAGACACACGACACCGTTGGGAATCCTGGCAGCCACGGTAGCAAGATCCTGGTTCGACAGGGGAGGCTGGTCGGCAAGGCGGTACAGACCGCGAGACACGGCTTCGAGGACTCCGTTGTCTCTCATCCAGTACAGGGTATGGGGCGCAATGCCCAGCTTCAGAGCGTCCCTGGTTCGCACCAGCCCACCCTTTGTGCGTATTGCTCGGATCGCAGTCTGCACGCTTCTTCTCGCCAGGGGACTCCGATTTCTCCGACCCTGTCCAGTTCGTTTCTTGCTCCTTGTCTTGCTGGCTTTGTCTTTGGCCACTTCACGAGGTACATCACTCAGCCGATAGAGGCCCCACTCTTCTCTGACGAGCAGAGCCGTATCACGCATGTCATATAGGGTCCTCGGATGAATGCCCCGCCGCAGTGCCTCGCCTGTGCGGATCATGCCGCCGTTTGCCCTGATCTTGATGATAGCTTCTCGAAAAGATTCCCTCACTGTTTTCAGAACTCCCTTCCCGATAGAGGACCAGCGCTGCTATGTTTGCCTGGTTCAGGGCAGCTGGCAGGACTTACGACCGGTGCCATTCTAGACGCACCTCCAGGGCAGCGCAAGCATTTTATCCATTTATCCTTCTTATTCGTTATTTATCATGTAGTTACATCCCATATTTCTATCTCATTTCCATATAATTATACCTTCAATTAGCGATAAACTGAAGGTGTTTTTATACTGATTCTTACTCCAAGTTCCCACTTCCTTTCTTCAATACTCTTTTTGATTTCCTTTTCCTCTTCCTCATCATTATCTCTTCTATTTCTTCTTCTTTTTCCTTTCTTCCCATCCCAAGGCCACCATTGCCCCAGATAACCTACCCTACATGTGCTCGGGGGGGGCAAGATACTCATCCGATACTTCCGTGACAGTTCAGTAGTGGCGCAGGGCACCCATGTGTGTGTGCGAATGCTGCGGCGCGAATCGTCAGCAAGCTGTTGGCAGACATTCAGAATACATTGAGACGGAAAGGCTTGGAATGCGTAGTCGGCTACTGGACCCGAAGGTCGGAAGCGGGAGGTCAGATTCTAGAGTCACCTCGTGATTGACTGCTCGCCACAGCACTGCCGTTCGTCCCAAGTCTCCACACAAATCTCTCCCCAACAAACTCAATCTCCCCGACAAAAATCTGGCAGTCAGAATCCGCATTCAGGCCTTTCAATACCCGCCTTGATGTGATATCATTGATGAATGTCAAGCTTGGGTTCATCAACAGGTCTTCCTCCCGGAGGCTACGATGCGATCCCTCGCCAGCTCTGCTTGCCTGCTTCTTCTGATTGTTTCCCCAGCATCGGCCGATTTCCTCGACACGTTCAGCTACCCGGACGGGACATTCCCACCGGAGTACGAATGGACGGGAGATCCGACGGGCGGCGGTTGGTTCCTGGTCGAGGACGAGACCTTTGCCCATGCCGAAGGTGGACACGTCCATTTCTTCCGTCCGGGGAGCATTGCAGGGAGAGGAGAATACGAGTTTGACTATTTGGGCGATGACTGGACCTTCGCCTGGCGGATTGCACCTGGTGAACCCGGGGCTGGACAGTGCATGGTTCTCCACCCGGGGTTTGTATTCGGAGAATTCCTCTGGTTCAACCTTTATGGCTATCCTGATGGCCAGTACGTGTACCACAACGGATGGTTCCTGCGAAGCATCGAGAATACGTATGACCCTGGGCCAGGCTGGCACCACGTCAGGATCGTCGACGACTACGAGCGTGTTCGGATTTACGTGGATGAAGACCTGATCTTCGACGAACCCGTAATGGGATTGTCCGACGGATACATCGGATTGGGCTCCGGCTCCAATTCCGCTGTAGGTTTCCCTGCCTTTGACAACGTGGGCTACACCTGGGCTCCCCCACCTTCAGGCCATTCGGGACAGAGCCCTAATAGGGATATCGCTATATTCCACAGGTGATTCCATCTTCTAGATTTGTTGCTGAGTCCTTGATCTGTTTCAGGGATTCAGGTAGGTTTGTGAAGGGATAGGTGCAGAGGAGAGCGACCGGCGGGACTCTGAAGTTCTGGAGTCTGGAGGCAAATGCCGCTGGTCGCTTTTTCATTGTGGGGGGGCAGTCCGAGGGAAAGACGGAAATCGATAATCGGAAATCGGGGGAAATCTGAGGGGATGCCTCACGGCTGGCCCAGATATCCCATGTCGCCGTGCTGCCCTATCCCGAGAAGTAAATCCAGACGGCCGAGACGATGCCTGCCAGGAGGACGGACAGGATGATGTCGGTCCGGCGCCATGCGGGGTCGGACTGCGATCGCCCTGTGGTCGTGCCGTACGTGAGGTCGGCCAGCTTCGTCTCGGACGGGGCCGGCGACATCAGACTGACGACGACGAGGATCGTGGAGCAGACGACAAAGAGAAACGCCGCGAAGTGGAGGAAGTTGATCGTGGCGTAGCGGTACAGGAACCCGTCGAGGTTTTCCCGGATCACCTCGAGACAGAGCCGGCTCATGCCCAGGACGAGTCCGGTAAGGAGTGAGGCCATCGCACCGCGCGCGTTGAGGCGCTTGAAGAAGATGCCCAGCAGGAACACGGCCGCGATGGGCGGCGAGATGTAGGCCTGAACGCTCTGGAGATAGACGTAAATCTGCCCCAGTTTCCGCATGATCGGAATCCACGCCAGGCCGAAGAGCACGAGGACGGCCGTGGCGATTCGTCCGACCGCCACCAGCTGTTTCTCGGCGGTCTCCGGTTTCCACTTCCTGTAGATGTCAAGCGTGATCAGCGTGGAGCAGGAGTTGAACACGGAGGAGAGAGAGCTCATGAGGGCGGCCAGGAGGCCGGCGATCATGAGGCCGCGCAGACCCGCCGGCAGGAGCGCATTGATGAGCGCCGGCAGAGCCTGGTCGCCATGATCCAGGTGCAGATGGCCGTTCTTTGCCATGACGAAGGCGATCACTCCCGGAATCACGAAGATGAACAGAGGCAGAACCTTGAGGAAGCCGCCAAAGAGCGTGCCCCGCCGCGCATGGTCTTCGTTCTTTGCCGACAGGACACGCTGTACTATGAACTGGTCCGTGCACCAGTACCAGACCCCGAGGATGGGAGCGCCGAATATGATGCCCGTCCACGGGAACTCCGGGTCGCTCATCGGTTTCCACAGACTCATGAAGCCGCTGTCCACGGCCGAGGTCATGGCTCCCCAGCCGCCGATTTGGCCGAGGCCCATGACGGTCACCGTCACCGATCCGGCGATGAGCACGAACATCTGCAGGAGATCCGTATAGACAACGGCCCTGAGACCCCCCAGGACCGTATAGATTCCGGTCGCGACCACAACGACCACCGCCCCGGTCCAGAATCCCACCCCGATGGCCTCGAACACGATCCCGGCGGCCGCAATTGTCACCGAGATCTTCGTGAGCACGTAGCTCAGGATCGAGACCCAGGACAAGTAGGCCCGGGCGCCGGGGGAGTAGCGTCTCTCCAGGAACTCCGGCATCGTGTATACGCCGCTCTTGATATAGAAGGGCACGAAGACCCAACCGAGGATCAAGAGGATCAAGGACGCCATGACTTCAAACTGACCGACGGCCACACCACTCGTGTACCCGGTTCCGGCCAGGCCGATGAGATGCTCGGACCCGATGTTGGAGGCGAAGAGGGATGCGCCGACGACAAACCACCCGATGTTCCGACCAGCCAGGAAGTAACCGGCGGACGTGTTACGGGGGCCCTTCTCCCGTTGTGTGACCCACCAGGCCAGGGCGAAGACGGCGACGAAGTAGAACGCGATGATCGAGATGTCAATGGCTGTCATTCGAAAGGACATGGATGCCCGCCACTCCGGTTCGGGGACAGGCCGTCATGATAGCCGGAACCGGTAGCCATGACACCCCTTTTATGAGTATTTCGGGACACACTACTCAATTCCAGAACTAATTGTGGCAATTGGGGTTACGTCATCAGTAGTTCACTGCAGGTGTGGTAGGGTCGAACCATGATCAACCGGCAACGCAGGTTCCTTTGCTGACATTCTCTGTCCTCCCAGCCCCGCATGCCCCGAGGTCGCAAATTGCGAGCTCAGACAAATCGTTTCGTCTTTGGTCAGCTGAAACATGAAATCCGGCGGAAATCGGTCGAGGTTCCGTTGGACCTGTTCGTTCAAGCGGGTTGTGGTGACGCCATAAAGCTCAGCAAGATCTCGATCCAGCATGACCTTCTTCCCTCGAATGAGGAGTATTCGAGACTCCACATGGTCTGCCGGCAACACAGGTTCTCTCGCTGGCATTCTCCGTCCTCCTTGCCCGAATCCATAGATTCCCACATAGAAAAAGCGACCGGCGGCAATTGCCTCCGGACTCCGAAACTCGGGAGTCCCACCGGTCGCTTCGTAGTGTGTGACTATACTCGTTACTCGTTATTTCAGCAGAACCATCTTCCTGACCGCTGCGTACTCTGCTGCCTGCATATGCAGGAAGTAGATACCGGAAGCGACTTCCCTTCCGGCATCGTCCTTTCCATCCCAATGCTGCACCGAATACCCGGCCGGGCACAAACCGTCCTCGAGTATAGCCACTCGTCGTCCCCGAATATCGTGGACCGTCAGCAGCACATGGCTTGGCTGCGGGATCGAGAAACGAACCGTCGTGCTGGGGTTGAATGGATTCGGCCGATTCTGCTCCAGAACACAGGAGTCCGCGGTGAACTCCCCGGGCTCAACCCCGGCAAAGCTCTCCACAATCTCCAGACTTCCGTTCTGCGTGTCGGCCGAAGGGTCTCCCTCGTTGAGATAGGCTCGGGTGACGTTCAAGTATGACGTCGCTCCAAGGGGCGCGCCGGGATCCGCCTCGAAATACACGTGGAACAGGGGACCGATTCCTGCCAGAGGAACAGTCCCGGCATGGGCTACCCGGACACTGTCACCAGAAATCCTGCAGGTCGGGATACCCCAGGGATCGCTGACGGATCCCGAGTCAGTCACTCCGACGGCGTGAACATAGGTCGGATTGTACTGCAGCGTGATCTCGTAGCCCCGAATGGCCATCCCCGTCACATCCCGGTCCACGAAAATCGGAATCGCGTTGGGAGGATCGGTCAAAGACACCGAGTCGTGCCGGGCATAGATCAGGAGGTCGTAGACCTGGATGGTCCCCGTCTTGTCCCGGGCCAGGGCCGCATCCTCCACATGCACACTGCAGATGCCGCCTCCAACTGCCATGAAGAGTCCCGACTCGTCGATGGTTCCCACGGACGAGTCGGTTGTCCCCCAATCGAAGGGAGGTGTTGGAGATCCTCCCACACCAAAGGGCAACGTCTCACCCACAAGCAACTCGGCCGTGTCTGGCGTGATGTAGATGGAGGGAGGGGCAATTACCTGGAGGTAACCGTCATCGAGAAGGGGGATAAATTGCTCGTCGAACAGCCCCTCGGTGAGATCGAGGTAGGTGCTTCCCGAGGCACCCGGTGGAACGTAGCACCTCAGGTACATGACAATCCCACTGCCCGTCAACGCCTCTGTGCCGGCGGTGGCCACCGATACCGATCCGGGCTCGATCAGAATCTCGGGCGCTCCCCAGGATTCCGTGAGGGTCCCCGTCTCAATCGCCTCGAGGACTTCGAACCTGGCCGCGGTGAACACCATCGAGAATTCGAGTGAGTGAATCCCCAGCCCCGAGATATCCGTCACGAGGATAGGAATGTCGAAGGTTTCCTCGGGCACCACGGTCAGGTCGTCGGGGGCCCAGAGTCTCATGGCTCGTACGGTGATATCACTGTCCGTCGTATCCCGGACTCCCGCCGTGTCCACGGCGAAGACCCTGCAGGTCCCCCACGACATCCCGTGTAGCCAGCCGTTTTCGTCCATCTCTCCAACCGAGGGATCGGTCGAGCCATACGTATAGGGCGGGGTTCCATACGAGGCGGAGAACTGCAGTGAGTCACCGACCGCAATCTCACCGGAATTGGGCCAGACATAGATGGTCGGCACCGCACTGATGTTCACATAGCCGTTGTCCGTGGTGTCTTCCGGACTTCCCTCGTTGAACAGGAAGTCGCTGAAGCTCACCTGAGTGTTGCCATAGTTCGGACCCAGGAGAAACCGCAGGTGGACAAGGTCGCCGTCCCCCTCCAGCGGCTGACCCCCTGCGGAGGTTACGGTGGCAGTGCCATATCCCGAGTGGAAGATCGCGTCCCCCCAGGAATCACTCAAGGTTCCGGCCTCTATGACGTCGAGTAGGGTCAGGCGGTTGCCGTAGTACGTCAGATCGAACTCATACGAGTAGACGGCAAGGCCGGTCAGGTCCGTCGTGGTAACCCGGACATCGACCGTATCTCCCACGGTGCCCACGGTATCCGGAATGCTGATCTGGACACCAGAGGCTGCTGTCGCCCATGCCGTAACGACGACCAGCGGGAGGAGAATCCCCCAGACCCTGATCTTCTGTTTTCCTCTCCTTGCGGTTCGCATCGCCTTTCTCCTTTCTTGTGTCTCGAACGGATTCAAAAGCATGCCAACCGCTCTACTTGAGAAGGACCATCTTCCGTTGCCCGGAGAATGCTCCCGCCGTGAGCCGGTAGAAGTACACTCCGCTGGCCACCATTGCACCGTGCTCGTTCCGGCCGTCCCAGAACACGCTGTGGACGCCCGCCGGGCGAGGTTCGTCAAGAAGTACCCGGATCAATCTGCCCTTGGCGTCGAAGACCTTGAGGCTCGCAGGTACCGGCCCGTGAACTGTCTTCGGGATTGCGAACTGAATGGTCGTGCTCGGGTTGAAGGGGTTCGGGATGTTCTGTTCCAGTGCAAAGGCCGCGGGCAGCCTGCCCGGTACGAGACCCCTGGCAGGACGAGCCCGGGATGTGAGGTCCTGCTCGTTCACCCAGGCGCGGTCGAAGGCTACCGTCACACGGGCGTCTTCCGGGATGTCCTCGGAAATCGCCAGGGTGAGGGTCGCCAGGGGCGCGACAGGAATCTCCGTTGTTGAGGCCAGGGCAATCCGCGCGACACCGTCCTCTCCCAGCGTCGAGTAGAAGGCGGAGCCGTCCACCTCGGGCGTCTGTGCGATCCCCAAGATCCGAACTGCCTCGGAGTTGGACCGGACGGTGAACTGGGCCGAGTAGACGTCTCCCGAACCGGTCAACCGTATCGGCACGGTCACTTCCGTCCCCGGCTCCAGATCGAAGCTGTCCAGAGAAATGTCGAAGTCGCCGGGCGTCATTCCCGGCCAGTCGTCGAATGCAATCATGTCCTTGGTGGCGATCGACCCGGCCATGCACGGGAAGTAGGGAATCAGACCGGCGACGTACTGGAGGATGTACGATGCATCGAGCGCCGACAGCCCGGCCGCGCAGGTTACATCTCCGATCACCTGCTGTTGAGCAGTCAGGGTTGTGTCGGCCACGAGCCACCGAAGGACCAGGGAAGCATCCCAGGCGTGAATCGCTCCGTTGAGAGAGACATCGCCCAACAGGTAGTTCTCGAGGCCCTCGGCAGCCCACGGCATGTAGTCCACCATGTCTGTCACGGGATCCCCGAGACCGGTCGGGTTATAGAGCCCCCCGGTCCCGGTATCGTCCGATGGGTCGTAGGGCCCCGAGTTATCGCCCCACCAGCAGTACTCGGCCGACACGGTGTGAGCCATCCCGGTGTTCCTGATCGCGTATGATGAGTTGTCGAAGAAGTCGCACGAGTCGACCTCGCCGATGGCCGGATCACCACTGGCCTGTTGGTAATTGATGCCAACGGTGTTGTGAGCAAAGATGCAATTGTCGAAGGAGGGGCTCACGCTTCCCTTGACGATCACGGCTCCGTAGCTCGAGTAATTATACGAATAGGAGAACACGCAGTTCCGGAACCGCACACTGGGGCTCAGAGCCGTCGACTGGATATCCATCCAACCCCAACGGCTGGAGAAGCCGTTGGTGTCTGTCGAGTCTCCGTTCGTGTCGCCCCCGTAGAAGTCGTCCGTCGTGGAAGTGAAAACGATCAGACTCTCCGGGTCGGCCTTGCCCTCGGCAATGAGGCCGCGTTTCACGTACAGACCGATACCGCTGTAGAACTTGATCACCAGGCCGGGCTGGAGCGTGAGAATGGCTCCGGTGCCGACCGTCATATTGGAGAGAAGGACGTACGGGATGTTCTCGATCTGGCCGACATTCCGGGTGATCCAGGTGACATCCTGGGCGAGGGTCTCTCCTATAATCCCGAGAGCCGTATAGCCGTTTCCGATGAACTCGTTTCCGGTGGTCACCGGGTTTGACAGAAGCGTCATTGCGATGGGTGTGCGCCCGTTGTCGACAAAGTCGCAGTTCTCGACGATGGGTTCTGAGACACCGGCCAGTCTTAGTCCGTAGTAGTACCCATGCTCAATCGTTGAGTTCGACAGTGTCGGTGAAGCGGATTCCACATACACAGCTCCGTAGCCGTACCGATCCCCATACCGGAGGATGCAATGGTCGAGGAGACACAGGGTGTCCACGCTCACGTCATAGAAACCGATAGCGTTCCAGCTCCCCGGGCTGGGAGACGTGAGTGCCCCATCGCCGTTGGTGTCCAGGGGATTCCCGTACGTATCGTCCCGAAGAGAAGTAAAGACGATCGGACTGAGTTCCTCGCCGTCCGCCAGGAGTCCCCCGTTGACGGCGAGCAATTCCCCGATGTAAAACGGTGAGCTGTACTGCATCTTGACCACGATCCCGGGTGCAATTGTAAGCGTCGCCCCGAACTGAACCGTGAGATTCGAGCCCAGGATGTATGTGATGTTGTTGTACCCGGCCACGTTGCGAACCGGGAGCGTGGCGTCCTGCGCCAGGTATCCTCCGATAATTCCGAGTGCGGTCATTCCGTTTGCGTCGAAGGAATTGCCGCTGAAGGTAGGGTTGCAGAGTACGTCGACGGCGACGGGCTCCCGAGTGGACTGGCGGATCAGGTTGCCGGTGATCGTCGGATTGGAGAGACCTTCGATCCAGATGCCAATCCCGTTGAACTCGAAACTGCAGTTGGTAATGGACGGGCTGGCGTTCTCCATGTGGATCACACCCTGGGCCGACGAGCCTCCGTACCAGAAGAGGCAGTTCTCCAACCGGCAGTTGGCATCGTCCGCTGTGGGATAGAACTCGATAGCCGGCCAGTCTGCGTTGGTGGGGCCGGTGGCTGAACCGTCCACGTTAGAATCGCCACCGTGACTGTCGTCCTTGATGTCGGTGAAGACGACGGGGCTTTGCTTCACGAGAATCGGTCCGGGTTCCGCGATGAGCCCTCCATGGACAATGATCCCATAGCTGGAGCACTTCACCACCACGTCCGGGTCGATAGTCATGATCACGTCGGTCCCGATCGTGAGAGCTCCCTGAACCAGAAAATAGGGGAAGGGTTCTGGAAACTGTGGGATGCCGACGGTGCTTACCTCGAGCGTCGCGTTTTCGGAAAGAGTCTCGGAGATGATGCCGACGGCGTGGTACGCGTTCTGGTCGAAGGTGTTGCCGGTAAACGTGGGGTTCGAGAGAACCGAGACATGGATCGGAACGCTGTAGTGGTTGAAGAAGAAGTTGTCGGTGACGAGAGCCTCGGAGTTGCCGTCGCAGCGCACTCCGACCCGGTTGGTGTAGAACGTGCACTGGTCAATTGCCGGTGAAGAGCTGGAACACCAGACCGTGCCCTCGTACGCGCCGTACCCGTCGTAGCCTCCGTATCCAATCCAGCAGTGCTGCAACACCGACTCGGTGTCGATGGCTGTGGATACGAACTGAATGTGTCCCCAATCGCTGTGGTTCGGTACCGTGGCCGAACCGTCGTCGTTGGTGTCGGCGGGGTTTCCGTGGGTGTCGTCCCGCCAACTCGTGAAGACGACCATCGAGTCGGGTGTCCCTTCGGCCCGAAGGCCGCCCTCGATGATGATGCTGGTGTACGCGTGCTTGAACTTGATCACGACATCCGGGTCCACGGTCAGCACGGCACCCAGATCCATCGTGAGATTTCCGACCAGATAATACGTGATGTTCTCATATCCGGCCACGTCGCGACGCCGGATCAGCGAGTTGACCCCCACGGTCTCGCTGATCAGACCCAGGGCAGTCACTCCGTTGGACACGAATGTGTTCCCACTGAAGACCGGATCCGCCGAGACGGACATGAGAATCGGTGTGTATGTGCAGAATGCGAGGGTGTTATCGGTCACCGCCGGGTCGGACAGACCCGCGATCTCGAGCCCGTACTGGGCGTCCGAGAACTCCGAGTTGGTAAAGGAGACGTCGGTTCCCGTGTTATATGTCCTCACAAGGCAGTTGTATGTTCCGTACCCTCCGTACTTGACCACGCAGTAGTCGATCGTGCCTGAGCTTCCCTCCCCGAAAACGAGGCCACCCCAGTCCCCGGAGGCAGGAGCGGTCGTGGAACCATCGTTGTTGGTGTCGTTCGGATCGCCGTAGTTGTCATCCTTAAACGACGTGAACACGATGAGACTATCCGACTTGCCATCCGCAACCAGACCGCCATTGACGAAGATGTCGACACTGGCGCTCAGGAACTTGGTCACAATGCCGGGGTCAATGGTCAGGGTGGCGCCTGCATTCACCGTGATGTCGCCGAGGAGAAGATAAGTCACGTTCGGGATCGGACTGCCGCCGACCTGCGTACCTCGAACATAAAGTGTAGCATCAGACGAGAGGGTGGTAGGGAGAAGACCGATCGCGTCGTAGCCATTGTCGGACGTGGATCCAAAGGTGACTGCGTCGAAGACCGGATCGGCGTCTATCGTAATGGCAAGGGGAACCGAGGTGCAGGCGTTGATGTCCGTATTTCGAATGGTGGGTGTCACCGGACCGGTGCACTTGATGCCGTAGTATCCGGCATTCACCACACAGTTTTCAATCGTGGGACTTGCGTCCTCGCATACGATGATCGCGTTGCTGCTGTACCCTCCGAACCAAAGCTCGCAGTGCTCAAGACGGGATGTGTCCTCCGCTGTACTGTAGAAGTAGATGTTGTTCCAGTTCTGGTTCGCGGGAAGGGTCGCGTTTCCGTCGCCGTTCGTGTCGTCCCCCAAAGGTGGCGGGATATTATCGTCCCGAATGGAGGTGAAGTAGATGGTGGAATCCGGACCGTTCCCCCCGACGGCATAAAGGGTCCCGTAGACGGAGAGCGCCCTGTACAGGTTGAATTTCACGACTACGCCGGGATCGATCCTGAGCGTTGCGCCCGACTGGACCGCGACGGATCCCGTGACCTCATAGATTCTGCCGCCGACAGTATCCCAAACCGTGTCGACCCAGATGTTGCCGGAGACCTGCTTGACTGCCATCGCCCCCGACGGACAGAGGGTGAGGGCAGCGACCGTAACAACGAGAAGCGCTGCCTGCTTGACAATGATTCTGTGACGAGACATGGCAACCTCCTTTGAGGCTGAAGAGGGGTACAAGTGCAACTCCTCGCGTCATCACTCGCATTCCTCGTCATTAGCAGGTATCTACAACGCCTCGCGACGAGGCTGGTGAGAAATGCGAGCCAGTGTAAGAATGACCAATAGATCGGCCGAAGTCTACTGCAAATCTGAAAAAAAGAGGTCAACCAGAAGTTGCAGGGATAGTTGCAGATGATGTGCAGGTATCTCGGGGCAGACTACTCAATCCTGGAACTAATTGTGGCAATTGGGGTTACATTTCCGGGCGAATCCGGTATAATGGAGAGGTCGGGAGATGTCGGACACACTTCCAATCGTGAGGTAATCGCCATGAAATGGATATTCAGAGCTGCGGTTCTTGGTGTCGTCTCTTGCCTCTCTGTCACGGCTCCAGGTGCCGTCTTCGGTGCCCCGTGGGTTGTGGCGAGTTCCATCGAGGCTGGTCGTGTGATCGTGGACGTTGTCTCCGGTGACTACCGAATTATCGATTGGGAAGAGGGCCACCGTGTCCGGATGGAGGACTGCGCGTATCTGGCTGCGCCGGGAAAGCCGCTGCTCCCGGCCAAGAGATTCCTGATCGCGCTGCCTCCCGGTGCGAGGGTGACCTCCGTCGAGGCCGAGGGCATCGGGGCCACCGATCTTCCGGGTCGCTACCAGATAGAACCCGCACCACCGCCGATCCCTCTTGCCGACCCGGTTCGGCGGGCGGAACTTCTCGAGGAGATGGGACGGGAGTGGAGGAACAGCAAAGAAGAGGCCTACTCCTCGGATCTGGCATACCCGCGCGAGATCGTAACGCTCGCTGGATCGGGCACGCTCCGGAAGTACGCCTACGCGTCGATCTCCTTTTGCCCGTTCCGGTACCACCCCCAATCCGGCCGGTTGATCCACTACGAGGGCGCCAGAGTCGTCATCCACTGCACACTGCCGCAGGCGGGTTCGGTCGAAGCCCAGAGGATTGAGGATCTGAAACGAGATACGGCGGCCGACCTCCGGGCATCGACGCTGTTCGAGAACTACAGTCGGGTGCGGGATCTCTACCGACCAGGGGATATGTCCGGGGCTGAGAGAGATGAAACTTACGATTACGTCGTCATCACGACGGATGCCAACCTGGATGCCTTTGATGCCTCTGATTTCCTGGGCTGGAAGACTGCGCTGGGGTACAGCATCCGCGTCCTTCTGGTGACAGATCCGGAAATCACAGGCCAGCCCGGCGCTGACCTGGCGGAGCAGATCCGTAACTTCCTGCGTGCGTACTACGGGCTATGGGGGATCGAGTACGTGCTCCTGGTGGGCAATTACGACGCGGTGCCCATGCGTTACTGCTATCCGGACCCGAACTACCACGCGCACAACCCGTCCGATCCGTCCAACTATGGGGGTTCGGTTCCGACCGACTACTACTATGCCGATCTATCTTTGCCGGATGCCGATTCCTGGGACTCGGACGGCGATGGCTATCCTGGAGAGTACACCGAGGACAACCCGGATTTCCTGGCAGAGGTCTACGTGGGGCGGATTCCGGTCAACAACAACGCGCGAATCACCTATGCGCTCAACAAGATCGTCCTTTTCGAGCAAGACAACGGGGACTGGAAGGATCGGGCTCTCCACGGAGCTTCCATTGCCTTTTACGAAAACGAGGATTACTCGGGCTACCCGAAGGTCGATTTCGCCGATTACATGAACGCTATCGAAACCGATATCATGACCAGCTGGACCATCAGCCACTACAGCGAACAGGAGGGGCTGGACCCGTCGGTGTTCGCATGGCCGGCGCTCACCCAGACGGCCTTCACCAGCGACTGGCGAAGCGGCCAGTACGGCGTTGTGAATTGGGGAGGACACGGGTGGCCGGCCGGAGGTAGTCGGACCATATGGGCGTGGGACGACGGAGATGGTGTACCTGAGCACGGGAACGGTGAGCTCGAGAGCGCGTACATTCTCTGCTGCGACGACGTTCTCGAGGACGACTACCCGTCGATCGTTTTTGGAGTTGGTTGCAGCGTTGGGTATCCGGAACCGAATGCGCTGGGCCGGATGGGCGTGGACCTTCTCACGAGGCCGGGGTGGGGTGCAGGCGCGGCCGTGATCACGGCCTCACGCTCCGCCGCGGCGGCGGGAGGGTGGCCGGATTTTCCGGGTGGCGTGCAATCGCTGTGCTACGAGTTCGATCGGTTTCTAATCAGTGGCCCTTCGGGACCGGAGAAGGTCGGCGATGCCCTGTACGATTCCAAACACTACTGCCACGTCAATTTCGGTTGGGACCACATCTATGAATTCAAGAACCTGTTCGATCACAATCTCTACGGCGACCCGGCGATGGCGCGCGAGGGATTTCCGACGGCCATCGAGCCAGACATCCCCGTCGCATCCGGGAAATCCCTCCATATTCGGCAGAATCGCCCGAACCCGTTCAACCTTGCCACGGAGATTCGATACTCGCTGCCGGCGGGCTGCCGGGTGAAGATAGCAGTCTTCAACATCCGTGGGCAGAGGGTGATGACTCTTGTGGATGAAGTCCAGCAACCGGGTCTCAAGAGTGTGAGATGGGACGGGCGGAACATGAATTCCTCCGAGGTCCCGAGCGGAGTGTACTTCTACCGGATTCAGGCAGGAGAAATTGTGGAAACGCGGAGGATGGTGTTATTGAGGTGAGTGCCCAGCACCACTGGGCATCTCCGATGTTACTACCGGTTAGTTCCCCGGATTTCTCGCTACTGGTCATTCACCCCCTCAGTGAGAACCGGAACGGGATGGCGACTCTCGAGCGCACGGGCCTGTCTGCCTGGCGAGCGGGCTCGAAACGCCACTTGTAGGCCGCGTCGATGGCGGCCCGATCCAGCAGATCCGTCGTGGACGATGCAACCTCCGCATGCACGACTCGCCCTCTCTCGTCGATGGTGACCAACACGTGAACGGAACCTTCGATCTGCGCCTTGAGTGCGAGGTCCGGATAGCGGGGCGACTCCATGTGGATCGGAATCGGTTTCTGGTCGAAGACCGGGAAGAACCCCAGGATCTGCTCCGGCCCTTGGGCTGGTCTGGACGGCGCGCTGTACGGATCCACGGTCGTCTCGGGGAACGGAATCTCGTCGTCCAGGCTGTCCTCCCACAGCGACCCGTCGGGAATCTCCGGTTCGGGAATCTCCGGTGGCGCCGGCGGAATCTCCACTTGGGGCAGGTCATAGATGATGGGGATCGGGACCTCCTCCAGTTTGTACACGCCCGGAACGTACTCGGGCCAGAGCCCGAAGGCGATGATATGGATCAGGAAGGTCGCGGCCCCGGCGATTCCATACATCTTTCCCTGTGAGAACTCGTGCCTGCTGCTTTTGAAAAGCACTTCGATCACCTCCCGGTTCCACTTGCCGTGACTGGGCCGAGGGTGAGGACGTTGATTCGGGCGAGGAACTGCGTGCGTTCAGGCGGAAACTCAGGGGCCGGAAGACATGGTTTCTGCTCCACCCCCAACATGCCAACGAAATGGAGAACTGTCAAGGGGGCGGGCATTTTGCCCGCCCCTGGTCTATGAAGATGGATCCAGGACCCGCCCGACGAAGAGAATGGTCCCCGTCACACGGTCCCGAATGAGGAACACGAAAGGCCGGTCGGCCGTGAACTCGAATTCTGCGACCGGAGGCTCGATCGCGGACTCAAAGAACACGATGGCCGTTGCCGCCGCCGCTTCGGTTCCCTTTTCGTCGAGAGCGATGAAGGTCTTGTGATAGGCGTTGTCGATCCAGATTCCTCCGCCCTCGATCATCCCGGCGAAATCCGGCGTGGTGAAGGGCGCCACCATCCCCATCCCCATCAGGACGTCCTTCAGGCTGAGACTGGGCGATTCGAAGCTGAATCGCGGGAGGGTGACGGCAACGCTCGCCGGGTCCAGGTCTTCGAGGATGCCCGCAAGGACGCCGCTGTCCAGACTCGCCTCGAACTCCTCAAACCGTCCCGCCGAGGGCAGCAGAAACACCATGGAGAGCTCGTCGTTCCGGTAGTTCATCTCCAGCGCCTGGTACCCGTCACTCTCGGCATAGCCGAACGTCTCGGCCTGCTGCATCATGGGAGCGCCGGCATGGCTGCCATCGAGACAGAAGAAGACCCCTTCATGAGTCTGGTCCTCCTGGAACGGAAGAGCCCAGGGCGCCTTGAAGTAGAGGGCGTTGGTCAGGACCGCCACGGTCGGCGGCTGAATCGAACCCTCGGGAAGAAGATCCAGAATGCGGTCCCGGGTTTCGTCCGCCACCCATTCGTTGATGATCCGGCGGCAGGTCTCCGGCTCACGTCCGAAATCCAGGAGTCTGACCCCCGAACCATAGTGGACCGCCAGGAGGTCCAGGTATTCCTCGATGAACGGGCGGTTGATCTTTCCCCAGAAGGCGTTGGCGACGTGCAATTCTACCGGGTCGTTTTCGGCATCTCCCGGCATGTTCCGCTTCTCGAGATCCAGATCCAGCGCATTGAAGGCATCGTGCAGGGTTTCGTCGTCGAGGCCATAGTGCATCACCTCGGCAATCTCCTGTGCCGTCCGGCCTGTAGCTCCGGCATACGCCATGGCGAACGCGATCCGAATGCTGAAGGGTGACAGGCAAAGATTGCCGTCCAGGGCGCGAAGCGCCTGGTAGAAATCGATGGCGAGTTTGTGGTTCCCCGCCACGAGCTGGTCGATGTCCTCTGCGGTGGCAGCGGGGGAGAGGTCCCTGGCGAGGTCGGATTGCCGGGTTTGCCAGGGTGGATCACTTGCGGTCGGCCGGTCGGCCGACTCGCCGCATCCCGGGAGTATGGCCAGAGCCAGAAGGAATGTCAGAACGACGCCGAGGGACCGGGTCATGCCGAAGTCGGGTCTCATCGTGGGCACCTCCATCTGGAGAAACATGCGCGGGAACACCAGAGGCGGAAGACGTTGGGTCCGTACAGCTGGAACCCGCAGTGGAGTGGAACGGTTCCCTGCCCTCACTATGCCACGGTATTCCGGGACAGACCACTCAATTCAGTAATTATGCCAGCAAGTAGTCCGTTCCGGAATACCCCTCGTCCCCTGTCACTCGTCCCCTGTCACTCGTTGTCACTTGCTTGACACAAAAGGATAAACCAGTGACCAGTGACACCCGTTTTGAAACCCCGTACTGCGAGAATTCGTATCGAACCATAGGTCATGGATCAGCGAATTCCTTCCCCTGATGAGGAGAGCCACGATATGAACCTACCCCGAATGATGAAACGGGCCTTCGCGTTCCTGGTGGTTTCGGGGACGCTTTTCTCATGCATGGCGAGCGCACAGGAGGGTGTCGTCAATTTTGACTCGGATCGCTGGAACGTGGTCAGCGGGCAGGTGGTCGATTTCATGGACCGGACCTGTCTCACGGGTGTGGCGGTCCTGAAAGACGTGGAGTTCGAGAATGGAGTCATTGAGTTCGACATGGCCGTGACCACGACCGACCAGCGTTCGTATCCCGGGTTCACGTTCCGGGTCCAGGACATGCGGAACTACGAGCGTTTCTACATCCGTCCTCACCGCGCGCCCATCTATCCCGACGCGCTCCAGTATACGCCCGTAATCAACGGGATTGCGGGTTGGCAGTTGTATAGTGGAGAGGGGTTCACGGCCCTGGCCGAGATTCCGGCCAACGAGTGGGTCCATGTGAGGATGGAAATCTCGGGAAGTCGGGCGAGGTTGTTCTTTGGTGATATGGATGCACCGGCCCTGACGATCCCGGAGTTAAAGCATGGCGAGAGCAAGGGGACAATCGGTCTCATGGCGGAGCCGGCCCAGTTGGCGTATTTCTCGAATTTCAGCTACCGCCTCGACGACAATCTGCAGTTCGAGGCCCCCCCAAGGGTCGAACCCCCGCCCGGCATCATCCAGGACTGGGACCTGTCCCAAGCATTTCCCATGAGCAGCCTCGACATCGAGACCTACCCGGCTGAGGATTTCATCGGGTCGCTGGAGTGGCGGTCGGTGGAGCCCGAGCCGTTGGGCCTCGTGGATGTCGCCCGCTACTCCGGGCGCGTCGGAAGAGAGGCCGATTGCATTCTGGCCAAGACGACGCTCCATGCGGACCGGGCCGAGGTACGGGAGATCATGTTCGGCTACAGCGACGCCGTGAGCATCTTTCTTAACGGCGAGATGCTGTACTTCGGCAACAGCGCGTACCGATCCAGAGACCCGTCCTTTCTGGGAGTTGTCGGCTGGAACGATTCCATCTATCTCCCGCTCAGGAGGGGAGATAATGAACTGCTACTCATGGTCCTGGAAGGCTTCGGCGGCTGGGGGTTCCAGGCGAAGGACGGGGACGCCGTCTTTGAGGCTGCCGGAGTCACCAGGCACTGGGAAACGGCTGATCAACTCCGGACTCCCGAGTCGGTGGTCTACGACCCGGACCGGGACGTGATGTACGTGTCGAACTACGATGTCTATAATCAGGGTCCGGCTTCGGGCAACCAGTATGTGTCCAGGGTCAGCATGGGCGGGAGCATCGTGGAGATGGAGTGGGCCGCCGGCCTCAAGAACCCCACGGGCATGATCATCCACGAGGACAGGCTCCTGGTGGTGGAGCGGGGCGGCTTCGTGGAGATCGATCTCGACACGGGCGAAATCCTGGATCGCCACGAGGCTTCCGAGTCCCAGTTCCTGAATGACGTCGCCGTCGACAGAAGAGGTCGCGTCTATCTCTCCGACTCGCGAAAGGGATGCCTCTGGCGCTTCAGTGACGGTCAGTTCGAGATCTGGCTGGACGATCAGGTTGCCGATCCGAACGCGCTGCTCGTGGATGGGAGCCGACTCCTCTGGGGCAACAATCGCGATTTCCGGCTGAAGGCGGTCGATCTCAAGAGCAAGAAGGTCTCCGTCGTGGCGCAGCTCGGCCAGGGGATCATCGATGGTCTGAAGAAGGACCGGGAGGATAACTATCTCGTGTCTCATTGGGAGGGCTGGATCTACCGCGTCACCCCCGAAGGGGAGGTAACCAGGATCCTGGACACCACGACGCCCGAGATCAAGATTGCCGACTTCGAGTATATCCCGAAGAAGAAACAGGTGGCAATTCCGACCTTTTACAAGAACAGTGTGATCATGTACCATCTCAATCACTAACGGTGTTCCGGTTCTGGTTGCCACACATGAGGTCTGTCTGATGGAAAGCTACGCTCGCACACTTTACCTGACTCATCTCCTGAGAGAACCGGCGATCCGGGCGGCGATTGCCGGACTTGAACTCCCCTCCGGGAGTCGAGGTTTGGACGCCGGATGCGGAATTGGTCTCAACACACAGATTCTGGCCGAAGCCGTCGGTCCCGGCGGGCATGTGACCGGGGTGGATGTGTCGGCCGATTTCCTGGAAGAAGCGCGGCAGCGAGCGGCTCAGGCCGATCTCGCCGAGCGGATGACCTTCTGTCACGGGGACATCGCGCGCTTTGCCTTCGAAGACGGGTTCTTCGACTGGCTGGTGTGCGTGGACACCCTTTGGCCCGGAGCCGGGCAGCTCGGGGCCGACGACCAGAACCCAGCATCGGTGGTGAAGGAGCTGGCGCGAGTTGTCAGGCCGGGGGGCAGGGTCGCGGTCCTCTTCTGGTCCGCCCAGAAGCTTCTTCCGGGTCATCCGCTCCTGGAAACCCGTCTCAACATGACATCAACCCCCAACTTCCCATTCAAGCCGGGGATGAAACCGCACCTGCACGCACTTCGGTCACTGGGGTGGTTCCGTGATGCGGGTCTGTCGGACGTGGGTGCGCACACGTCCGTCGCAGATGTTAGCGGCCCATTCACGGGTGAGCTCCGGGAGGCGATGGCGGCGACACTGAACATGTTCTGGGGACAGGCCCAGCCGGAGGTGTCCCCGGAGGACTGGCAGCAGTACGAGCGTCTCTGCAGCCCCGACTCTCCCGACTTCATCGCCGACGAGCCCGACTACTACGCTTTCCTGACCTACTCGATGTTCTTTGGGAAGGTATAGGCAGAGGTATTCCGGGTTACCCGGAATACCCCTCGTTACTTGTCACTCGTCCCCTGTCACTCGTTGTTACTTGCTTGACACAAAAGGGCAAACCAGTGGCCAGTGACAAGTCACCAGTGACAGGGGAATAGGGATTCCGGTACTCCGGGACAGATCACTCAATTCACTGAGCACTGTCACTTGAGCAGTACCATTCGCTCCGACCATCTCTCACCGTTCCACCGGAGCTCGCAGAAGTACACTCCCGCGGCCACCTCGATGCCCCTGGCATCGGTCCCGTTCCAGATGGTCTTGTGGAAACCTGCGCGTCTCGGGCCGTCCACGAGCGTCCGCACGTGCTGGCCCAGGCTGTTATAGACTGCGAGCTTCGCCCGGGCGGTCGATCCCTGGGGAATCGCATAGGTGACTTCGGTCACCGGGTTGAAGGGGTTGGGGACAATGGAGACGATCTCGAGCTGCGCCGGAAGACCTGACGTTTCCGGGGAAACGGACGTGGGATCCAGCTGAACGTCCGCCTGCCCTTCGTAAGGGAGGAAATCGTGGGCGCAGACGGTGACGTACAGGATCCCTTGGGATTCGGGAACGAAACCGAAGCTTGCCACGCCGCCCGCGGTCTCCACTACTTCATATACGTCTCCATCCTTCCACAGACACACGGTCGCGCCGTCCACCGGAGTCCCGCCGTCGGCCACATCGACCGGGAAAGTGGTGTACAGGCCAGCGGTGAGAGTTGCACCGTGGGTCACCGTCAAGGTCCCCGGATCGTGGGTCCACACGGTCAGTCCCGGGTCGCCAATCAGGTGGTATTGTGTGAAACACCATTGGTTGAGGTTGTAGGGATCGTAGGGATCATACGCGTCGTTCTTGAGACGGGTGAAGTTGTCTCCTAGGCGGTAGATATCGAGATCGAACAGGTTCCGGAAGAAATAGTGATTCTGGCGCAGTGAGTAATAGTCGGGATCTTCGACATAGCCGCCCCACCCGACGTTCGTGTTGCCCAGGAAGGCGACCCCGCCGCCGTTGGCATTGCGGAGGAAGGCCTCGGCTATGCACTTCGGGAGAGCCGGGAAGTCGCAGGGATGGCAGCCGACGGCCAGCAGAATACTCAGGCGGTCACCGTTGGTCAGCGCGTCAACATCGCCGACATACATCAGCTGGCCGTGGCAGGTCCACCCGGTGGCCATCGCATTGTAGTTGCAGTGTTCATCGTGATTCACGATGTGGTGTCCGTAATCAAGGTAGGCCAGGACGTCCGCCTTGTGGAGGCCGGGTTCACTGTCGTATTCCGTGCTCAGTGACCATCCCGGAGACAGGTAGGGGCGGATGTAGTTCTCCTGCCAGAGCTCCCCGCTCTGGTCGCCGCAGGTTGTGATGTCGAACCCAAAGAGGGCAGCCTCGGTCACGTAGCCGGCCAGGGGAGGGTTCTTCTCGTAGGTGAGGATCTTGTCGATCACGGTGACGATCTGGCTGGACGTACCCACCGAGACCCGTCCGACGTGGACTTCCAGAATCCAGTCGTCATCGAAGTCCGCATAGTATGTATCGTTCCTGATATAGGCCACTTCGTAGCCGACGATGGGAGTCGTGACCGTTCGAACGTGGTAGGGAATGCCGCCGGCATCGGCTCCCAGAACGAAGTACATGGCGCCCCAGTTCGTGTGCGCGTCCACGATGAAGGCGCGGACCCTGTCCAGATCGGAGCCCGTGTACCCACCCTCGCTGTAAATCCAGTCGGTGGACACCACCGTCGAGCGCAATCCCTGCCTGGTTCGCCAGTCTGCGAGGGGCTGGAAGTCGTCGACCCAGGCGGGCTGAGTGATGATGACGTAGTCGAACTCGCCGGGTTCCACGCCGCGAGTTCTCCCGGCCCCGGACACCTGGAGTTCCACGTCCGCAGGGTTCATCACCGTCTCCTCGAGGATCCTCTCGTACGCAGCACGCGAGCCCTCGGAGATCCGCGAGGGAAGGTAGTCGCCACAGATGCGGCCGGGCTCTCCCTCAAGGATCACCTCCATGGACGTGGCCCGCGTCAGCCTGCCCGCGGCCGGTGAATACCGCAAGGGGAGAACCTGAAGGATCGCGAGGTTCTGGCCGGCCAGGTCGGCCTGTCCCGTCAGCGCAACCCACCGGGAGGGATACACGTCCGGAGAGGCGTAGACGGAGGGATTGGGTTCAGCGAAGGTTCCGGAGTCGCCGAGCGGCGGCCCAATGGGTTGAGGCCACTGCGCCGGATAGATCGTGTAGGTTCCCGGAAGGGCAATGCTCTCGACGGAGGCCGACCGGATTCCGGTAACCCTCATTCCTTCGGGTATGGCCACGCGAACCGTTCTGGCCGGGAGCCTCGGTTTTCCCGGGTCCGTCAGGTGGTCGAAGCCCTCCATCTCGACTGTGTCGAAGCCGGACAGGTGTCCGAAGCTCAGAGCGCGGGCCGAAAGCGAGACCCGGAACCGGACTTCGTAACGGTTGCCATCGAAGTTCGTCTCGACCTCTCCGAAGAATGGTTCCGCAGACGTCAGGGTGGGCACGGAGAGGATCGCAAGGCAGTATACGGCTGCGATCGCAAGGCATCGATCCAGGAACCTGTGCGCAGTTCTTCTCATGTCTCACCTCATGGCCGGGAGGAACGCTCTCACCAAAAGACGCTCATCAGGACAAGCATGTGAATACTAATGCATTATACCACGCATCTCCTTGATTCGCAATGAGCGGCCCGGATCCGGGGCGGACTGGACTTGAGCCGGAGGAGTTGGTACTCTCCCATATGGGTCTCGCATACCAACCACATGCAGACCACATATTGGGCGGTTTAGATTGTAGCAATACGTTTCCAACGGAGGAACCCAACGTGGACCGACATTCCGTCTGGGGCAAGACTCATGTATCCCGGCCGTTTCTCACCGTCTTGCTGTCCCTCGCCCTTTTCCTCGGGTGCGGTAAACAGGGGGGTCCGCCCGGCCCGCCGGAGACATGGGACGGGCCGAGGAATGGGGCTGTGGGCGCGCCAGGATGGCCGTCTGACCGGGATGGGAGAGTCAAGGTGGCCGTGGAGCCTCCGTCGCCCTGGACCGCCGGATCCTGGATCCGTTGTTGCCTGGCTTTCCGTCCCGAGGGCCAGCCCATAGTGCCTGGAGGAGGCGTGCGCGCGGGGCTGCGGCGCGGTTCGGATGCCAGTCTTCTGCAAACCTCGGACCCTGGGGGGGAGGGGTACGTCACCGCGCACGCAGAAGGACCCTCGGGTCGGCAGTTCCGGACCGAAGTCGAGATCATCGAGAAGGAGAACAAGGCAGCGCCATGGACGCGCGCCGTTCAGGTGATCCTGCCCGACGGTCTGCCAACCGGCGGGGAAGTTCTCGTCGTGCTGGGGAATCAGTCTTCGGGCGGGCTCGGATTCCGTGTGCAAACCTTCTCAGAGGACACGCCCATTTTCCGCGCGTATTCCGACGGGGACGGGGACGGGGTGTACGGACCTGTGCCAGAATCGTTGCCGATTCGAGTGGTGGGAGGCGATGCAGTTAGGTTCTTTCTGACTGCCCCTGCAGTGGTTCGTGCGGGTCGTGAATTTGACATCCGGGTCCGTGCCGAAGACCCATACTGGAACACGGTGACTCACTACGCGGGATCTGCGGAAGTGGTTGTCAATCAGCTGAGCGGCGCGGAATTCTGGGAGAAGGATCCGAGCCCCGGGATGCATCCGGTGAGCGAGAGCGCAGTGAAGGCCGTTCGGAAAATCCGGACGGAGGCTTGGAGCGAGGGAAAGGCGGTGTTGGGGGCAGTTTGCGTCGATGCCGCAGGCCTCTACGAGCTTCGCGTCGAAGGCGATCTGGAGTCCCCCTCTCTGCCCCTGCTCGTCGTGGGAGAGACCCCACCCCAGTGGCTCTACTGGGGGGACCTCCACGGGCATAGCGAGCTCTCGGATGGAGCAGGAACCATCGATGGCTACTACGAGTTCGCCCGCTACGAGGCCTGTCTCGACTTCGTGGCGCCGACCGATCATGACTGGCTGCTCTCTGATGTGGAATGGGAGCTCATCGTCGAGGCGGCCGAGCGGGCCTACGAACCGGAAAGGTTTGTCACCTTCTCAGCCTACGAATGGTCCGAGAAATGGCGCTTGGGTGGCGACCACAACGTCTACTACGTCAGTGGGAAACCCGAGCTCTTCCGCTGCTCCCGGTCGGCGAAGGCGGATACTCCTGAGGGCGAGAATTTTCTCCGGGCGCTTCGAGGACGGGATGTGCTGGTGATTCCCCACGTTGGGGGTCGACGGGGGCGTTGGGAGGTTGACAGCCCGGAGCTTAAGGTCGCGTGCGAGATCGTCTCGGTCCATGGGCGAAACGAGAACTACGGGCTCGAAGGCCTTCGGCTCGGGCGATATGTCGGTTTCATCGGATCCTCGGATGGACACGTTGGGCATCCTGGGCGATCCCATCCCGCCCCCCCCACTTTTGCCGTGGAGCCAGGTGGGTTGGCCGCCATCTGGGCTACCGATCTCACCCGGGAAGAAGTCGCCAGGGCCATCCGCTCGAGGCGAACCTACGCAACCACTGGAGAGCGCATCTTCGTGGATTTCCGCGTCGAGGGGTCAGTCATGGGATCAAGGGTAGAGCGGAAAGGCCCGGTCGAGATCGTCGCCCGGGTTGCCGGGACCTCGCCGATCCGTCTGATCGAAATCCTCAAGAAAGAAGGTGTGGTCTTCAGAGGTGAGCCCGAATCGATGGCTTGCACAGTTCTCTGGACCGACGAAGATCCGAGGACGAGTGAGACATACTACTACCTGAGAGTGCGTCAAGCTGACGGCGCCGTGGCCTGGTCCAGCCCGGTGTGGGTCCGAAGCAAAGGTTTCTAGCCGACACGGTGTCCATGTCGCGGCGCCCCACGTTCGTGGGTACAGGTTCACGTGGGTGAGGTGTGGTTGCGAGAGTCCTCCCCAAAGGTTCCCCCGGACCGGATAGCAGGAAGCGTCCAAGCTGTCCAGAACACTCTTGGCCAGCTGCAGTTCTCGCAGATACCCGTTGTCCGATCAGGTAGGTGGGGGGGAAGAGATAGAAGAAAAGGACTGTTGACGGATTGCTGTTGTTCGAGTATATTTGACATAGCTAGGTGTACTGAGGTAGGGCACAAAGAGGAGGCTGTAAGAAATGGCACGTGGAAAAGTCAAGTGGTTCAACGAGAACAAGGGTTTCGGATTCATTGAGCAGGAAGACGGCGCTGACGTATTTGTTCACTTCTCGGCGATCAATCAGGAAGGATTCAAGACTCTTGCCGAAGGGGAAGAGCTCGAATTCGATATAACGGAAGGGGAAAAGGGGCCCCAGGCCAGCAACGTGAGAAGAGTCTAGCTCCCGGGAACGGATTCGAGTTCCCAGGATGCGATTGTGTTCAACAGTTACGCTAGTAGGAGAATACCAAGAGTTGCCAATGCCATAGGGATCTAGCTACTGAGTACGGGTTTTCCCGTCCTTGGATGCAGCCCCCCCGGCGGAACAAGTCGGGGGGGTTGCTGCGTACGCTGCAAGAACTCGTTATGGATTCATGTTGACTCGGTGGCTGTTCCGGATACAGACTATGCCGGTACTCGAAAAGGAGGAAATGGCTCGGCCGGTACCAGTGGCCGGATGGTGAGAGAGAGGGGGACTAGTATGGGGTTTGGGAGTTGTCTGATCAGGAATACCGCGACGAGACGGAACAGGGTGGTCGGTCTCGTTGCGATGGCTGCGGTTCTATCCGCCGGCGTGTTCCTCATGGATCCAGGAGCTGCATCGGCCCAGGAGTCTGACTATCGTTGGGCAATCGGTCCGTGGCTCGGAGGCTATAAGTTTATCGGAGGTGAGGGAGATCGAGCTAAAATCGGGCCCGAGGGAGGCTTTGAACTCCAGCATCGCTTCTCGGAGCGTCTCACCTTCGCTTTACGCGCAGGCTACGGTGAGAACGGAGAGTGGGACGGCGGCACCTACAGAACGCTCGTCTTCAACAGTGACCTGGTTGGCCAGGTCAATCTGATCCTTGATAAACCCACGCGACCGTACTTGCTCCTGGGTATTGGCGTAAACTCGTGGAGATCCGAGTATGGTCACTGGGATGCCGTTGTCCGCGAGGATGCCAGGACCGAAGACCCCACGCAGCAGGTCGAGGGAACCGGTTTTGCCATCAAGCTCGGCGGCGGTGTCGAAAGAGATATTACGGAGCGACTGTTTCTGAACGCGCGGGTAACGTATGACGTGCTCATGCGAGAGGACGACGAGCTCGATCTGGGTGGACTCTATGATCCGAACGACGCCGAGGTCGAAATCACAGCGGGTTTCCTCTACCGGTTCAGCGGTGCCCGCCCGGGAACCCCGAGGGAGCGAGATTCGGATCGGGACGGCATTTCTGACAGCTTCGATCGTTGCCCCGGCACTCCTCGCGGGGTTGCGGTCGACCGGTACGGGTGTCCCGCCGATGAAGACGGAGACGGAGTCCCCGACACAAACGATGAGTGTCCCGGAACGCCGGCTGGCGCCACCGTGGATGAGCGCGGCTGTCCTTCGGATGAGGATGGAGACGGCGTCTATAACGGGATCGACCGGTGTCCCGACACACCACGGCGCGCCGAGGTCGATCGCCGTGGCTGCCCGACCGACAGCGATCGGGACGGCGTGTACAACGGGATCGACCAGTGTCCCGACACGCCTCGCGGAGCCACGGTCAATGCCAGGGGCTGCACGGTTGCTCCTCCGCCGGAGCCTGAACCCGTAGTGGCAGTCTTGGAGGGAGTAACGTTCGCGTCCGGGACGTCGGGTCTCCTGCCCGAGGCGCTTGTCGTGTTGAACGGGATTGCTCGAGATCTTATTGGTCTTCCCGACCTCCGGGTGGAGATCCGTGGACACACGGACAGCTCCGGGGAGGACCAGTTCAATGTCAATCTCTCCCAGCAGCGTGCGGATGCGGTGAGAGACTACCTGATTTCCCGGGGTGTTTCTCCTGACCGGATGACCGCTGTCGGCTACGGAGAGTCGGAACCCGTCGCGACCAACGACACGGCGGAGGGACGTGTAAGAAACCGGCGGGTCGAGTTCCTGGTGCTGGAGTAGTACGGAAGCAGCATGTAATAAAGGGCTTTTCGGGGCTTTTCGGGACAGAGCCCTGATTAGAATAACTCTATATTCCACAGGGAATTCCGTTCCCGGATTCGTCGCTGAATCCTGATCAGTGGGGAATCTCCCTGAAAGTTGTTGACAGATTGATGTTGTTCGAGTATGTTTGACATAGCTAGGTGTACTGAGGTACGGCACAAAGAGGAGGCTGTAAGAAATGGCACGTGGAAAAGTCAAGTGGTTCAACGAGAACAAGGGTTTTGGATTCATCGAGCAGGAAGATGGCCCCGATGTGTTTGTTCACTTCTCGGCGATCAATCAGGAAGGATTCAAGACTCTTGCCGAAGGGGAAGAGCTCGAATTCGACATAACGGAAGGGGAAAAGGGGCCCCAGGCCAGCAACGTAAGAAAAGTCTAGCTCCCGGGAACGGATTCGAGTTCCGAGGATGCGATTGTGTTCAACAGTTACGCTAGTAGGAGAATACCAAGAGTTGCCAATGCCATAGGGATCTAGCTACTGAGGATGGGTTTTCCCGTTCTTGGATGCAGCCCCCCCGACGGAACAAGTCGGGGGGGCTGCTGCGTACGCGGCATGGCTGCGGACTCATACGTCTCTGAATCCCATCTGCAGCTCATACATCCCGGCCTCACCTCTCTTCGTCACATCGAAGCCCGACGTTTCGAATATATGAAGCATGGGCTTGTTCTCCATCAACACTTCTGCCGTGAAGCCAAGGAGACCATGGTTCTTCGCCAGATAGGTCAGATAGGAGAGGATTTCTCTGGCTATTCCTTTGTTGTGATACTCATCCCTCACCTCAAATGCAACCTCGGCGGTATGCGAAGCCTCGTGTATGTAGTATCGTCCCTCACCGATGATCTTCTCCTTGCCGCCTTCCACCATCACGGCGACGATCGCCATTTCGCGGGTGTAGTCGACAATCACGAACTCCTGCAGACGCTCGTGCGGCATGTCCTTTCTCGATGACATGAACCTGAGGTACAGGCTGACATCCGAAAGGGAATAGATGAAGTCCTTGAGCAAGGGTTCATCGCTTATCTTCATGGGTCGCAGGAAAACCCCAAGTCCGGATTTCGTAGTCCTGTGCGTTTCCAGCTCCTCGGGATACTCTCCCCCTTTCCCTTCCACAATCTTCTGATCACTGTATATCAGGCCCAGCTTCTTTGCTTCCTTCACGAGCCAGGGCCTGAAGTTCGGATGCGCTATGGATATCAGCTCCATTGCCCTTTCCCGGATATTCCTGCCATGCAGATATGCTATCCCATACTCGGTTACGACGTAATGGATGTCCCCCCTGACCAGACTGACACCCGCTCCCTCCTTGAGAAACGGCACTATTCGCGATACCTTGCCTGACTCGGCGGTTGACTCAAGCGCCAGTATTGTCTTGCCACCCGGCGCCAGAATTGCGCCCCTCATGAAATCGGCCTGGCCTCCAATGCCACTGTAGAATACGTTTCCAATCGATTCCGCCGTTGCCTGTCCGGTGAGGTCCAGCTCCAGACAACTGTTTATCGCTGTCATGTTGTCGTGCTGCGCTATGATCAAGGGGTTGTTTGTGTTGTCGATTGTGTCGAACATGATGGCCGGATTGTCGTGGATATACTCATAGGTCTCTTTCTTGCCCATACAGAAAGTCGCTACGGTCTTGCCGGGATTGATGGTCTTCAGCGTGTTGTCTACCACACCGCTTTTCATCAATTCCACGATACCGTCACTCAAGAGCTCAGTGTGCACGCCCAGGTGCTTCTTCTCGTGAAGGCTGGACAGAACTGCATTTGGTATGCTGCCATATCCAACCTGAATCGTGTCTCCGTCCCGGATGAGCTGTGCGACGTATTTCCCAATCTGCTCGGCGATCTGGCCTGGTGGATCTGCACCATACTCCAGCAGGGGTTCATCGTGACGAATAACGAAATCAACATCCTGCATGCTCAAGAATCCATTCCCGTGCGTGCGTGGCATGTTCGAGTTGACCTGTACGACCACCAGCTTGGATTTTTCCGTTGCCGCCTTCACAATATCGACACTTACGCCAAGACTCATGTACCCGCGCTCATCCGGAAGTGACGCCTGTACGAGAGCCACGTCAATGGGGATGAACCCGCGGTAGAACAGATCCGGGACGTTTGAGAGAAATATCGGGGTATAGTCGGCAGCTCCCCTGTTCACCGCATCCCGGGTGCTGCTTCCGACGAAAAAGGAGTTGTGGCGGAAGTTGCGCTTGAACACCTCATCCGTGTATGGAGCAACGCCCAGCGTCCACACGTGGAGGATCTCAGCATCGAAGAAGGCCTTCGGACGAGCTTCGACGAAATCCACGAGGGCTTGAACAAGGTGCTGGGGTTCGCCGCAACCCGTACCGACGAATATCCGGTCGCCTCGATGGATGTGGCTGAATGCCTCCTCCTCCGATACATACTTCTCTGAAAACGCGTTGGCCATTTACTCCTCCCACTTACCACTTTGCGGTACCAAGGCTGGAAGTTTATGAATAATCCGAGCCTAGCCTACGCTCGCCGACCCACTTGTGTCAACCCTGGCCTGGATTATGCATGAACCCCAGACCGGGGTTCATGCATAATCCAGGCGGAGCAATGGAGCAATCGATCAATAGAGTTAGGAGAAAGGCATCGTAGAAGAATACAGTCTGCTCCATTGCGGTCGGTTTTCGGCTCTCGGCTTTCGTCACCACAAGATGTCTGCGCGCGATAACGAGAAGACGTGTGCATGGTCCAGGCTAGTCGCTGGTTGCTTGATCCTCTGACACCGGAACCAGGCGGTAGGAGGTTTCTCCATCGCGGATCATGCCGTATTTTTCGCGGGCGAATTTCTCGAGGTACTCGGCGTCAGCAAGGTTCGCAGCCTGTGTGTCGAGGTCCTCGAGGTGCGATTCCATCTCCGAGATCCGGCGGCGGATGTCGGCGTTTTCGTGTTTGAGCTTCCAGAGCTGCACGAGACTGGTGTCACCGGCGAGAAGGACCCAGAGGAGCCACAGGCCGATTGCAACGGCGACGGTGCGGCCGACGCGATCCCGGGACATGAAGCCCCGGAAGGGGTTTCTGGGTCTGCTAACCTGCATTATGCACGAGTTCTCCGGTCTGATACTGCGACTATCTTATCTGCCTGTGGTTCGTTCCCCAAACGAGTCCGGTACCGATTGACACAGCGTTTCCTGCATCAGACTCCGAGACTGCAACGTTCCTACGGCGCGGGCTCAATTCCCGTGCCGGCAGGGGATGCCTCCGGCGTCTCGGGAATCAGGTTGAAAGCGCGGTGGCCGGCGTAGACGGCCGCAGTGTCCAGCTCTTCCTCAATCCGGATAAGCTGGTTGTACTTGGCAACGCGGTCGGTCCGGGACATGGAACCTGTCTTGATCTGCCCGGCGTTGGTAGCCACGGCCACGTCGGCGATGGTGGTGTCCTCTGTCTCGCCCGAACGGTGCGAGATGACGGTCGTGTACCCTGCGCGCTTGGCCATCTCAATGCAGTCAAGTGTTTCCGTCAGCGTCCCGATCTGGTTGAGCTTGATCAGGATCGAGTTGGCCACGCCCCGCTCGATCCCCATGGCCAGGCGCTTTGTATTGGTGACGAAGAGATCGTCGCCGACGATCTGGAGTTTCCCGCCCAGCATCTCGGTCATCCGGCGCCAGCCGTCCCAGTCGTCTTCGGCCAGCCCGTCCTCGATAGAGACGATGGGGTACTTGTTTACCCAGTCCGCGTAGACTGCGATCATCTCCTCTGCCGAGAGCACCTTGTTCTCCGAGGCCAGGTGGTACTTCCCGTCTTTGTAGAATTCACTGGCTGCGGGATCGAGAGCCAGGACGATGTCCTCCCCGGGCGTATAGCCCGCCTTCTCGATAGCCTCAATTATGATCTCGATGGCCTCGCTGTTGGAGCGGAGATCCGGCGCGAAGCCGCCCTCGTCGCCCACGGCGGTGCTGAGCCCCTTGTCCTTGAGTACCGACTTGAGGGTGTGAAACACCTCGGAACCCCAGCGGACCGCCTGCGCCAGCGTCGGTGCACCCACCGGAACGATCATGAACTCCTGGATGTCCACATTGTTGTCTGCGTGGGAGCCGCCGTTGACGAAGTTCATCATGGGAACGGGCAGCGTCTTGGCATTGACCCCGCCGAGGTACTGGAAGAAGGGAAGGCCCACGGCATCAGCCCCGGCACGGGCCACGGCCAGAGACACCGCAAGTATCGCGTTGGCCCCCAGCTTGGCCTTGTTCTCAGTACCGTCCAATTCGATCAGTTTCTGATCAATATTCACCTGATCCGTGGCATCCATGCCTACGATTTCCGAGGCAATCTTCTCGTTCACGTTGGCAACGGCCTGCCTTACTCCTTTTCCTTTATAAGCGTTCTTGTCGCCGTCCCGGAGTTCTACTGCCTCGTGTTCCCCGGTCGAAGCGCCGGAGGGCACGGCGGCGGAGCCTACGGATCCGTCGGCCAGAAGAACATCGGCTTCGACGGTAGGGTTCCCGCGCGAATCGAGGATCTCGCGGGCGACAATCTCAGCAATGATGGACATGGGATACCTTCTCTGAAAGAGGCCAATTACGAGTTATGCGAGGCCAAGCATCTACCGGATGCCTCGCGAGTGGGCTGGTGAGAAATACTCTCTCTCACTCTGGTTTTATCGTAGGAAGAGTGGTAAGCAGGTGTCAAGTGAAAACGTTGAGTGCACTCAGTGCTGGACATTCGGGACGCAATCACGTAAATCGTTAGTTGTGGATGAGGAAAAACAGTGGATTGAGCAATGCCTGGACGGGGACGAATCCGGGTACCAGCATCTGCTGGACCGGTACCGGCGAGGTATCTACAACCTTGCCTACCGGATGCTGGGCAGTGCGGAGGATGCCAATGATGCGGCCCAAGAGGCCTTCATCAAGGCCTTCAGGTCTCTGGACAAGTACGACCCTCGCTTCAAGTTCAGCTCCTGGCTCTACCGGATTGCCACGAACCATTGCGTCGACGCTCTCCGCAAGAGGAAGGGGTACATGGTTTCTCTGGAGGAGCACGAAGAAGAGGGGCGGGATCTCAAATCCCGCCTGCCCGGCCGAAACCCCGACCCCGCAGATTACGTACACAGGGGTGAAAGGAAAGCCATCATGACAAGGGCCATCAATCAACTTGACCCACGGTACAGATCTGTAATCTTGCTCCGGCATGACCAGGAGATGACGTACGAGGAGATGTCGTCGATCCTTGGTCTTCCCATTGGTACCGTGAAGGTGAGAGTTCACAGAGCCCGGCAGCGACTCCGTGATCTCCTGGCTCCCTTTATGGACGATCTCTAGGAGGTTTCGAGGTGAACACGCGAGGCGTGGCTTCAGGATGGGTGGCTGCGAGTGTCATCGCTTCACTGGCGATTCTCGGAGTGGTTTCCGCAGCGGATGCCCGCAAGGTCGAGTACGTGGAGGAGGTCTCCCGGGTTTTCTCGGTGGATCCGGACGTGAAGCTGATTCTCACCAACACGTCGGGGGATATCAAGGTGACCACTTGGGATCGGGAAGAAATCCGGATCATCGCCCGGAAGACTGCCCGGGGCGGGTCGTCCGATGAAGCCAAGGAGTACGCCCACGATCTCGAGGTTGAAATCCGCCGCGAAGGGACTCGTCTTGTGATGGTGGACACACGGTACCCCGAGTGGGGTGGTGGGGGCGGGTTTCTCGATCTGCTCCTGTCCAGGAGTGCGTCGGGCGAGATCGACTACCGGGTCACGGTTCCGAGGGAAGCGGCGGTGGTATTGAGTTGCACCAGCGGGGATGTTTCCGTGGAAGGGACCGGCGGGAGCCTTGCTGTTTCGGTTACCAGCGGCGACGTGGAGGTAACCGAATGCAGTGGACTGGTCACTGTGGTGGCGACTTCCGGCGACATTGACGTGGAAGGCATCCGCGGCAACACGGGCCTCAGCGCCACCACCGGGGATGTCACCATCATCGGGGTGGACGGAGATCTGATGGTTGGGGTCACCTCCGGGGATATCCACTGCCAGGACGTCCGGGGCTCGATGAACCTGAGCGGGAGTTCGTCCCAGGTCACAGTGTTGGACAGCCGGGGAGATCTTGAGATCTCCACTTCCTCCGGAGACATCGAGGTCAGTGGCTTCCGGGGGGCCATACTGGTGAGGACCAAGAGTGGCGATGTGGAACTGGATATCGAGTTGCTGGAGGACGGCGAGTGCGACGTCAGCACTTCCAGCGGGGATGTGGAGATGGAAATCCCGGAGGACGGATCGTACGGATTTGTCATCGAGACCGTGAGCGGGGAAGTCGATATATCGATGCCTGAGGAAATGGATGTCAGGGCGTCGAAGAACCTGGTGAAAGCGAAGTACCGGGGTGGGGCGCAGTTGGTTCGTGTTTCGACCATTACAGGTGATGTCTACATCGAGAGCAGGTAGGCAGTTGGGGCTTGGTGCAAAGGTCTGAGGGATAATGAGCTGTCGCAAGGCAAAGGACTGGATCCGCGAGAAGCTGGACGGGACGCTGGACCCGCAGGGCGAAGCGCGTCTGGAACAGCATCTCGATGAATGCCCCAAGTGCCGGCAGGAGCTGGCGACCCTGACCGCCACCGTGGAGTGGTTGGAGGATCTGGAACCGGTCTGCGCACCCGAGGGCTTTGATGAGCAAGTGCTCCGGCGTGTGCGGGAGGAGCGCCGGAGAGCAGAGGAAAGGACCTGCTGGAAAGATCTCTGGTGGATCGCCGCCCAACGGTGGGTCCGGCCTGCCGCTGCAACGGCAGGCCTGCTGGGGGCAGCCGCCCTCATGGGGCCGGAGCTGGTCCGCGCATCCTCCAGTTTTGTCAGCAATCGGCTTGCGGAACCCCTCGCCAGAGGCACGGTCCGTCTTGTTGAGCTGGCCAACGATCCGAAGGGAATTGAAACCATCAGCGACCAGGCGAAATCGGTTTCTTCCCCCATCAGCCTGGTGGGCAGGTCGCTCTACGGCGGTCTCCTCGACATGGTGGTGCCCGTTGCGCTCTGGTGCGCGATCGGCATCGCTGGAATCGGTTTTGTCTGGTGGGTGTCCAGGTACAGTCTGCAAAGGAGGACCCGCGATGCGAGCCTTGCTTCTTGATCGGTGGTGCATTCCAATACTGGCGGTGACATTGCTCGTGGGCTGGGCAAGCGTCGTTCCTGCGACCGGGCAGTCGGATCCGGGCGAGCAGGAAGAGATTGTGGAAAAAAAGGCCAAGCGCATTCGAATAGGCGCCGGGCAGGTTGTCATCGACGACGACATTGTAGTCGACATCGATAGCAAAGCCATACAGATGAGCATCGAAGAAGCCCTCCGGGAGGCGGAGGAGGCCCTCGAGGGCATCGAGAACGATCTCACTTACAGGAAGGTCCACAGATCGAACAAGGTGCACGTCGGCGACAACGTCTATGTGGACATCGATGAGATGGTGAATGGTGATGTCGTCGCTGTGGGCGGGAACGTGACCATCGAAGGGAAGGTGGCAGGCGACGTCGTCGCTGTGTTCGGCAACGTGTTCCTGGAGAACACGGCTGTCGTCAACGGGCAAGCGGTGGCCGTGTTCGGGCGGATAGTCGAGGAACCGGGCGCCCGGGTGCGGGGCGAGACGGTGAGTGTGGGCCCGGGAATGCTTTTCGGCAATATCTTTGGAGAAGCGTGTTGCCCCGCCTCCTTCAATTGGAGATGGGTCCCGCTGGCGTCCCTGGTGGGAATGGGGCTCCTGCTGATTGTGGTTCTGCTGGTTGCGCTGGTATTTCGTGAAGGTACGGAACGGGTCACTGCCGCCATTCGGCGCGATCTTCTCAAGTCGTGGCTCTACGGGCTTCTCGCCGAGATCATTCTGATGGTTGTGACGATTGTGCTGTGCATCACCATCATCGGGATTCCGGTGGTCATTCTCCTGTGGCTGGCTGCGGGGCTGGCATGCCTTTGGGCCTTCGCCGGGGTTGCGGTCCGCGCCGGGGAAGCGATTTCCGGGATCCCCGGTAGCGCCGCCTCTCGTGCAGGCACGCTGCTGATTGGCGCGCTCGCTATTCTGGGGGTGTCCATCATCGCCCGGATACTTTCCCTGGTGGGTGGGTTCTTCTGGGGACCGGCCCTGGGAATCCGGATCCTGGGTTCAGCAATCACATGGTTCGCACTGACCACCGGGCTGGGCGCGGTCTGTATGACGCGGTTCGGGACGCGGGCCGCGAATGGGCGGGCTGCCGCGGCGGCTCCGGTACCCCCGGCGGTTCCTCCGGCCCCGCGGGCGCCGGAGGTGCAGGGCACGGGCTCTTGATGCCCTTTTGCTTGGACTGGCTTGGATCATGCATGAATGGGCGTGCCCGCGATGTGCTAGTGCGTTGTCGGACAGGACAATAGACAATAGAGAATAGACCGCAATAGAGAAGTGT
>JAGLYR010000280.1 GCA_023132135.1 Candidatus Eiseniibacteriota bacterium
TCGAACCCGCGACCCTCAGCTTGGAAGGCTGATGCTCTAACCAGCTGAGCTATTCCCGCACCCCATTAATAAGGACACAAACCCGCCCTCGGCTATCCGGGGCCGCCCTGGAAGCGCAGGCGTGAGATCCACCATCAACCTGCGAGGGGCTGCGGTTCAGCGATTCGAGCACCCCGTGTCCTGATCTTCCAGGACGGATACGGGATCACTCCCGGTGTCAACGCCTCCCCTTGAGCGATGATCTTCTGATGTTTCCGTTTTTGGTCCGAAGACCGGAACATGAATCCCTGCGGGCCTCATGGTGGGGAGGAGAGGATTTGAACCTCTGAAGGCTTCGCCAGCAGATTTACAGTCTGCCCCCTTTGACCACTCGGGAACCTCCCCCAAAACCACTCGCTGCCGCTTCGCGTTATCGGCGAGAGTTGTGAACATACAAACACACTACGGCAGCGCGCCCGGCTGAGGAACAACCAAACTCATACTTAGCGGACGCCCATCCCTGGAGCTGGCGAGAGGACTTGAACCCCCAACCTCCTCATTACAAGTGAGATGCTCTACCATTGAGCTACGCCAGCACAGTCAAGAGCTTTCCTAAGAGTTAAGTGCACAAGATATCAGGTCGCCCCGGGCCTGTCAATAGAAAATCGACGAATCCCTGATTTTTTTCTACGGCAGCGGGCCCAGAAAGAAGCAGCCACGGTTTCCCGTGGCCGCTCCAGCACAATGCCTCTGACAAATACCTATCTGTACAGTGCCTTTATCGTACTCCACGTGGCCGACTCAACCGCGGAAGCACCGCCACCCATGATGTCGATCACCAGAGTGAACTCTCCACCATCGTTGTAGCTGGAATATGTATCCGCGACGAGGTAGTATACCCCGCCTTCAGCGCTGGTGTAGGTGAAACCCTCCGGATTCCCGCTGTCGTCACCAATCACGCAGCTATTGACCGGATCGGAGCAGTCCGTGATCAGGTACATGGATGCGTCGAAACCGTTAACCGGATCCATGGACGCCGTGATCGTCCCGCCCGGAAGCAGTGTCACCTGGTAGACAACATCCGGCCCCTGCGCGGAGTAGCCGGTGCAGCCACCGGATCCGGGATCTAGGTCGTTGCCCATCATGTAGTTCGTGTCGATGCAGCGGAAGGACACATCGCCGCAGAAAACAATGGCTTCCTCACACGTATCATGCGGCGGGAAATCGCACGGGTCTGCAGGGCCCTCACATATCATGCACTCAACCGTCATCTCGTACGCGCCCTCATCCCCACCATACCCATCGACTACGATGTAGTACGTACCCGGTGGAATGCAGTCAGTAACAAAGCCGGTGTCGCCGTAATCGATACAGTCGGCCTCGTCACAGCTGCCAAGGAGGAAGACATCCAGATCGGGATCCCATCCGAAATCCGTCGTCACGGTTATCTCCCAGTCGTCGGGGCCGGGCAACGTGAGCTCGTACACAACTTCTCCGCCGGACTCTGTCCAGCCCACGCAGGAGTAGGTCTCAACGTTGTTGGGCATACCAGTGTTGTCACCCATCACAGTCTCACCGCAAATGATCGGAATGGCGTTCGAGCAATCCAGGTCCCCCCGCGTTCCGGGAACAGGCTGCACGAACGGCTTTTCGTTGCCCGCCATCACGACAGATGCCGAAAGAAGAACCAATGCAACCATCAAGAACACAGAAACCAGTCTCACTGTGCCACGCTCCTTTCTGGCTTTGAGGCCTCTCCGGGCCCAAGCCAACGGTTGGAAAACGAAAAACCCTCCAGCGTACTCGCGGACCGAAGGTGGCCCGACCCGCTCACCCCCTTCCCACTACATAGTATAGGAAAACACTCACGGATCTGCGGGATGACATCAGACATCCTGCACTCAGCAAGTGCAGTCTCTCCTGTCTTCCGCCCGCAGAATCTCAAGCGAATCCGTGATTGTGCCTTTCGTACTCCTTAAATGATAATACACTCTGCCAACGAAGTCAACTTCAAATGCCTGCCCAGAAAAAAGCGGCCACGGTTTCCCGTGGCCGCTTCCCGGATGATCAGGCAGATTGTAACTCTACCTGTACATCGCCTTGATGCCTCCCCAGCTCGAATCTTCCGTAGCTGAAGGCTCGTAACCACCGAATTTCACCCACTTGATGTACCAGCCGGGGTACTGCACGGAGCTGTCGGATCCGAAGAAGAACCCGACGAGGATCTCCATCCCCGTGTACTGACTGACATCAAAGCAGTTGCGCTGGAATGCGCTCATGTGACCCGTGAAGGCCCACTCATTGGGAATGCAGGCGCAGCTCCCATAGAGGTCGTCAGGATACCCAGCCGCAGGTGTGATGAGCTCCCAGGTCACTCCGCCGTCCACCGAGATCTTCACATTACCGCCATCGAACCTCGTTTCGATGTCGAAGAAGTGGCAGAGTTCCATGCACCAGCAGCAGTAGTCCAGGACGAACGGGCCGATGACCGCGATCTCGCCTGAACTGGCGTGATATTCGCCACCCAGCACCGTGCCCAGGACGGCCGTCACCGGCACGTCGTCACACGCCACATCCGGGATATCCACAGCTGTTCCCCACTCCCAGACCGGCTCGCCGCCGCAATCCATCACAAAGAAGTTGTTCGGCGACTCGTTGAAGTCAAAGGTCAGGCAGGTGTACGGGAACGGACAACACGGAGGTACCGGGCAGTCGCACGGCTCGCATGTAACGCTGAGCGTGTACGGGCACTCCGCCCCACTATACCCGTCGACCACGAGGTAGTACATTCCGGGCAGGAGACACTCCGTGACGAAGCCATAGTCGCCATAGTCGATGCAGTCCGCCTCGTCGCAACTGCCAAGGAAGAACACATCGAGATCGCACCCGTCGGGATCGATGTCGACCGTCACGATCCAGCACTCGGTCCCCGAGAGATCCAGCTCGTAGACTACTTCTCCGCCGGACTCCGTCCAGCCCACACAGCTGTAGGCCTCGACATTGTTCGGCATACCGGTGTTGTCACCCGTAACGACGTCGCCACAGAAAATGGGAATAGCATTGGTGCAGTCTAGTTCTCCCCGCGTGCCCTCAGTAGGCGCCTGCCAGGGCTTCGGCTTCTCAGTCGCAAACGCGGTCGTCGAAAGAAGAACCAGCGCAAGAACCATAAACACAGAAACCAGTTTCACTGTGCCACGCTCCTTTCTGGCTTTGAGACCTCTCCAGGCCCAAGCCAACGGTTGGAAAACGAAAAACCCTCCAGCGTACTCGCGGACCGAAGGTGGCCCGACCCGCTCACCCCCTTCCCACTACTATAATGTAGGAAAACACTCACGGATCTGCGGGGCAACATCAGACATCCTGCACTCAGCAAGTGCAGTCTCTCCTCTCTTCGGCCCGCAGAATCTCAAGAGAATCCGTGACCTTACCTTTCGTATTCCCAATGATAGTACACTTTGCCAACGAAGTCAACTTCAAAATCCTTCAATCTCCGAACTTTCCAGCCAATGGCTAATGTGTGCTGTTTCAACGAAGTATCGGACCGGGAAACGCGGGGAATCCGCCATACGGCTTCGCATGCTCTTCTGCTCGCCAAAAAGGGAGCGGCCACGGTTTCCTGTGGCCGCTCCCAACAACGCAGTAGAGCAGAACAACTCTACCTGTACTGCGACTTGATGGATCCCCAGCTGCTCCTCTCGGTGGCCGAAGGCTCATAGCCCCCGAACTT
>JAGLYR010000281.1 GCA_023132135.1 Candidatus Eiseniibacteriota bacterium
CATGGGAACGAAAGCGTGAAAAAGATCGCTGTATGCGGAAAAAGCGGTCGAGGTAAGAAATGGACAGGAGGATGCCATGTCCGAGCTGAGTATCGGTGACCGAGTAGGAGACGTCCTAGCCTCCTTGCCCGAAGGGGTTCTACTCGTCGGGGCGGCCAAGATGCGCTCTCCCGAAGAGGCGAGGGCGGCGATTGAGGCGGGCCTGCCCGCCATTGGACACAACTACGTCCAACAGGCCGAGACCATGCGACAATCGCTGAGCGAATGGGAAGCCCGATGGGAAAACCCGGTTCGCTGGCACCTTATCGGCCATCTCCAGCGAAACAAGGTCAAGAAAGCTGTCGCGCTTTTCGACATGATAGAGACCATGGATTCGGTGAGCTTAGCTCACACAGTGGATCGCCATTGCGCGGACATCAGAAAGGTCATGTCCGTTTTGATTGAAATCAACAGCGGCCGTGAGTCCAGCAAAACTGGAGTTGCTCCCGGTGAGACACTGAATCTCGCCCGCGAGATAAGCCAGATGGAGCACTTGCGCCTTCAGGGCCTGATGACGATGGGCCCCCGGTTCGGCGATCCGGAGGACTCCAGGCCGTACTTCCGTGTAACCAAGGGGTTGTTCGACAGTCTCTCGTCCGCCGATCTCGGAGGGGGGGAGATGCGTTATCTCTCCATGGGAATGAGCAACAGCTATCGCATCGCCATTGAGGAAGGTGCGAACATTGTGCGTATCGGGACCACGCTTTTTGGTGAGAGAAGAGCATGATAGTTCCTGCGACCAGACGCGCTTTTCAGCGACTGTTTCTAGCCTGCATTTCTCACCAGGCTTCGTCGCGAGGCGTCGTAGCTGCCTGTGATGCCAAGGAATGCGAGCAAGGGGACCGAAGGCGTACTGGTCAGTACGTTGGGTTTCCGGGGACAGTTTACCTGTTTGATACTTCCGTGATAATTGCCTGTGGCACTAGCTTGGATTACCCATGAGAATGCATCGCGCTACCATGGAGCATACTAGCACACAACGGGACAGCAACTTAAGCCTCGAAATGTGGCCTTGCAAGATCCGACCCCCAAGATCTCAGATCCGACCCCCAAGACCTCTTAGCGCCCGGGCTGGGCGCTCACTTCAGCAAGACCATTCGCTTCGTGTCGCTTTCGCCGTTCCATGTGATGCGGCAGAAGTAGACTCCGCTGGCTACAGGCGTGCCGTCATCGTTCCTGCCATCCCAGATTACCCGGTACGTCCCCGGCCCCCGGTCGGCGTCGACCAGGGTTGTCACCCGCCTCCCGGTGGCTTCATAGACGTTCATGACAAGCCGTGATGGTCCGATGCAAGCAGGGACGCTGTAGGCAATCTCCGTCACAGGGTTGAACGGGTTCGGAGTCGCTGGCCCCAGGTGAAGATCTCTGAAGATGATCTCATCGGCCTCCCCAACGGACGTGATGTCGCAACCCACGCCGAACGCACCAATCAGGCCACAGCCCGAGTGGCCAGGCTCACACGGGGAGTAGGCGGAGATGGAGAAGTCCTCACTGCCCGGACCGCAGAACAGCGGATTCGCACATATATTGCCGGCCTGGCCAAACTGATCCGCGACAGATCCCACCCAGTCACCACCGTCGTTACCGTAGAGGTCACAGCAGCTGAGCGAGGCAGCGCTGTGGAGGTCACAGGAGACGGCCTCCCCCTCGGTGCTGCCTGCGATGATGGTGTTCTCCAGAGTGGCGGATGGGCATCGCGCGAGCCGGATACCGCCGCCCTGACGGCTTGCCGAATTGCCGTAGAATGTACACTGGCTGAGCACGAAGGGATCGTGGTGGGACGAAATCCCGCCACCGTCGTAGGCAGCCAGATTCCCGGAGAAGGTGCAGTAGTCGAATGACGGGAACGAGGAGTCGAAGCAGTACGTTCCGGCCCCGTGATAGTCACTCACGTTGGCCGAGAAGCAGCAGTTGGTGAGCAGCGGCGACGAATTCCGGCAGATCATCCCACCGCCGCAATCGGCGGAGTTCCCGGAGAAATGGCAGCCACTGAGCAAGGACGTCGGAGAGTCGAAGAAGGCTATCCCACCACCCAGGGTCGCCCAGTTGTCGGAGAAGGCGCAGTCGACAAGGACCGGGGCAGACCTCACACACCCTATTCCCGCGCCGCAGTCGTAGCACGAATTCTCCATGAAAGTGCACCCTGTGAGCACAGGACCGGAATCGATGCAGTACATCCCGCCGCCGTCTTCATCCGCGTGGCTGTTCCGGAATACTACGTTGGTGAACACGGGCGAAGAGTCCCTGCAGTATGCCCCCGCACCGCATTCGGTGAACCAGATGGCGTACCCCGCCCGGAGCGTGAATCCTTCGATACGCGTAGTGCTGATCGCACCCTCACAGTAGATGACTCTGCCCAGGTGCTGGGCGTCGATCGTCACACAATCTGCCTGGCCTGTCTCACTCCTGAGGCAAATACCGGATTTCATGATCACGCAGCTGAGGAGGCTGTCGGGACACAGGTGGGTACAGTCGTAGTACCAGCCGCAGGCTACGACAACAGTGTCGCCGGGAGAGGCTGCATCGATACCTCCCTGGATAGTTGAGTACTCGGCGGGAACGTGAATCGTATGGGCAGGAGCGGAATGGGCGCCTCCCAGAGCGAGAAGAGCAATGGCAGGCCCCAGCTGCAGCAGCCGGCGCATGACGTACCCCCTTTGGCGACAACTGGCATCTGTTACAGACTCGTGACAAACCCTTGACTGAGCATGATACCACACATAGTCTAGTTTAGACTTGTTGTATCTGTCAAGGGCAAAACGTAGGCTGGCTCCAAAGCCCATGGAGTCCTTGTGGAAAGAGAGTATTGACAGATTGACTCATTGGCATTAATATTATGCTGTTACACAGATCGACATGCAGATGATCATGCATCATCTCAAGTTAGGAGGCCGTAGCAATGTCTGCTCGTACGAACTTGGTGTTCGTCCTGCTGGCCGTGTTCGTGTTTCTGTCAGCCACCAGCACAGCCGACGCCGTCAACGGTGCTCTGCAGGTAGAAAACGGTCAGAGGATTCTCCGGCTGTGGGGCAACCACTTCGAGATGGGCTATGCGCACGGTTTCCTGATGGCCGGGGAGATCGTCCGTCTTGTTGACGAGTACTTCATCGGGGTGCAGTGGCAACCCTGGACCTACACGCACACGATTCGCCCAACCGTCGAGGAGTTCTTCGTTCTGCCACCCGAGTACCAGGAGGAACTGGAGGCAATGCTCAAGGGCATTGTGGACAGCGGAGTCAGCACGTACCTTGAGTCGGTGGAGCGGGATCTGGATCTCCTCGATCTTCACACGGCCAATTGCTATCTCGATTTCCTGCACTGGTTGTGCTCCAGTGTTTCTGCGTGGGGAGAAATGACCGAAGACGACCCTCTACTCGCTGGAGCCACAGCCATTGTCCGCAACTTCGAGTACCCTCTCGGGCCCGATGCACTGTTGGCGGTGTACTCACTCCTGATCGCTTTCGATCCGTCGTCGCCAGACGAGAAACAGTGGGTATCTGTGACCTGGCCCGGGATTATCGGCTGCGTGAGTTGCATGAACGAAGATGGAATAGGCCACACGATGAACAGCGGCGACAACATCCTTCCCGCGGATCCGGAACCGCAGAGTGTAACCAGCCTGTGGCTCACCATTCGGGATGCGATTGAGAACATCGACGAAAACGGTGACGGCCGGGAGTCTGTCGATGATGTGATCTACGCAATCGACCGGGACCAGCGCCTTGGCGGCACGCTTGCTCACATCTTCTCCCCCTTCGAGATTGGGCAGAAGCAGGACCCCGTCGTTCTCGTCGAGTCCGATTTTTACAACTACGTTATCCGCCGCGGGACCAACAATCTGGACTGCCAGCGCTACATTTACTCCGAGCATTGCCTGGCTGTCATGAACCAGTCCAGGCTGCTGCACGGCTGTCGTACAGCCGACGGCCGCTACGCCAAGATGGCGGATAGTCTCAACGCGGGCCTCCATGTTGACACCGAGAAGCTGTGGCGGATGGAGCGCGTAATATCTTACCCTACGACTGTTCAGGCTATGCTCTTCCGTCCAAATCTCCGGGATCTGCTCGTTGCTTTCGGCGACAGCGTGGATACGAACGCATTCGATTGCCCGCGCGTGCATTGGACGTGGGACGCTCTCTTTCCCCCACGCTAGAGCGCGCTTTGAGGACCCCGTATTGGGATGAGAGGAAGGATGTGTATCCGGTCGGGAGAATCTTTGACCGGAAGGTGGTCAAACGACTGCAGAGCATACCACGGAGACATTGAGGGTTTCCGAGGTTTCCATCCGAAGTTTCCAAGGGTGTCGACAACCCCAGAATCAGGGATTATGCAGGACAGCGAGTTAGGCCTCGAAATGTGGCATTGCAAGATCCGACCCCAAAGCCTCGCGCGGGACGAGCGGTAAGCTAGTCACGGCCAACGGCTTGGGACGAACTCCGTTCGCCCCGAGTGGCTGATGCTAAGTCGCAGGACGTGAGATTCAGCCGTATCGAGGGGTGAATCGGAGACTTTTTCAACAGACCCCACTGTTCCCCGAAAACACCGGAAAACAGAATTCGTATTTTATGCCGAATGCTCAGCTGTGTCGAGTATCGCTACGATCGGATTCTCCTTTGTGATAGAATAGCGGCGAGACGGGATCTGCGTGGTTCCGGCTTGGGACAGTCAGGCCGGGGGCTGGTGATTCCTCTAGAGGGAGGTGCGAGATGAGAGCGAACGGGATAGGTGTTGGTACGATCTGTTTCGGCCTCGTTGTGATAATTGCTGCGAGCGCCGGCACTGCGTACGACTGCGCCGATGACGAATGGTGTTCGTACGGAGAGCGCTACGCCATCATCGTCATGGGAGGCAACGTTACCGGACAGATGTACCTTTGGTACTGGGGAGACACGAGCGGAATGTACCGGGAGCTGATCTCCCACGGGTTCACGGCCGAGAATATCTACTTCCTTTCCTACGGGGATAGTGCAGACGCGCACCCGGATTGGGTAGATGGACTGAGCACCACCAACAATATCAGGACCGCTTACCAGTGGGCCGAATCCCGGTGCAGGGCCGAGGATCTGTTGTACATCTACTGGGTCGATCATGGTTCCCCGAACTACTTCGTGACTCACAATGGCACAATCACGCATGCCGAACTTGGGACGTTAATGCAACCCATTGTCGCAAGGCAGATCATCGGCGCGTACAACCCCTGCTACAGCGGCGCTGTGATCGACGACATCTCCCGGGTGGGCGTCATCACGGTAACGTCGCAGGACGCGTTTCATGGTAACTCCTGGGGATGGGCAGGGCAGTGGCGTCGGGCCCTGCGCGGGGCTCCGGCAGATTCAGTCGATACCAACGGGGACAGGTACATATCGATGACCGAAGCCTACAATTGGATTTGCCCTCGATCCCAGGCCGCCGGTGAACATTCCATGTTCGACGACAACGGGGACGGGATCGGCCACGAGTGCACCGACCTCGGGTATGATCCTGATGACCCTCTGAAGGACGGGTTCGTCGGGAAATTCTACTCCCTGGACGGCTGGTGGTGCGGAGGTGGAACGCCGGTTGCCGGGGAAACGGAAGCTGTGCCTTGGGCGGCGGAGTCCGATCTCCTCGAGTTGAACTATCCGAACCCGTTCAACCCGCGCACGACAATCGCCTACACCATCCGCCGGGCGGAGCGGGTGAGCCTCTCGATCTACGACTCAACCGGTCGGATGGTTCGGACGCTGGTAGAGTCCTCGCAGCAACCCGGCAGACACACGGTTGTCTGGGATGGAAGAGACAATGCCGGCCGACGTGTCGACAGCGGTGTGTACTTCTGTCGGATCGCGACGGGCAGCGTGACCGAGACGGGGAAGATGGTACTGGTCAAATAGTATCTGCTTCAACAGTCACCCGTGCCTATTCTCACGGGCGCCAGTAGAGGATCACGACGTAGCCGGGTAGTGCGTTTCCTGCGTCCTTGGCAGCCTTTTCCTATCTCACCATGGTCATGCGCCGCACCGAAATCCCATCCGGACCTTCCAGTCGGACGATGTACACCCCACTGGCGCAGGTGATGCCGCGGGTATTGCGGCCGTCCCAGAACACCTGATGCTCGCCGGCGCCCAGGACTTCGCTGACCAGGGCACGCACCCGCTGCCCCGCGGCGTTGTAGATTGTGAGGCGAACCGGACCGGACTTCTCCAGCCGATATCTCAGGGTCGTGCTCGGATTGAAGGGATTCGGGTAGTTGTCCAAGCTTGCGGTGCGCGGTGGGAGTCCGGACGCCTCTGTCACTACGGCGGTGGTGGTGTAGTCGTAGTCCCAGATGCCGCGGCCATAGGTGCCAAAGCGAACCACACCCGCAGCAGGAACCGCCTCCACACACCAGTAGGTGGTGATGGGCGCTTCCGTATCCCCAATGTATGTCCATGTTTCCGCGGCGGGATCAAACCGGTAGGGCCCGGATTCCGAAGCGGCATACACACCGCCGCTCCCCGTTCCCTCGAACACCAGGCCGTAGACAAGGGTCGATGGCAGGCCGTCCCCCATGGACTGCCACGTGACTCCGCCATCGGTGGTTCTGTACACGGCGGGACCGCTGTACCCGCTTCCGCCCATAAAGGCGGTGAGCGTCTCTGTTGGCGACCACTCCAAGGCGGTCCCGTAGAAATAGTGGGAGGACGGTCCCTGATCTGGAGAAACATCCCAGCTCACGCCGGCATCGACCGAGTACCAAACCACCCCGGTGTTGGTCACGGCCAGCCTGTGATCGTGATCGATGGGGGAAATGTTGAAGGCGGTCAGATAGGCTCCCCCGTGCTCCGTGAAATCCTGGGAAGAGGTCGTATAGGGCCAGCTGTGGGGTCCCGCGGGCTTCTGGAATCTGCAGAGATGGCGTCCACAGAAGAAGAACGCATCGGGATCTTCGGGGTCGGCCAGGATGTAGGGCATCCAGGAGCAGGGTTCCCCCTCCGGGAAGTCAACGTAGGCAATGAGACTCGGGTTCTGCTCTCCCTGCTGAACCAGGGTGAACCCCGGGTACACGGAATAGACCATGTCATGGGTCCCGTCGCTGGACGTCAGGTGTCCGTAATCCCCGCTGATGAGCTGGGTGAAGTCCCTCAGCGGACCCACGGCCGGCCCCGTGCTTCGCTGGTATCCCTGATCCTGGGAACCGGCGAGAATCAGGTCGGGATCATTCACACTGGTGTGCGTGCTGTAGTACTGACTCACTCCCAGGTACTCGAGGGAGATGTTGGTCACCGTCGCGACGCCATCATCACTTCGGTACAGTCCTCCGTCGGTGGCAATGTAGAAGATCTCCCCCGTCGGGCCCCAGACCACGTCCGTTCCGGGAAGATCGGCATGGAGCTTGTTGAGCGGGTCGCCGTAGTACGCACCCCAACCGTTGACCAGCGTGAAACCGGCGGCGCCGTCGGTCGACCGCCACATCTCGACGCCGCCGAACAGAACGAGGTCGGGATTGGTGATGGAAGCGGCCAGCGTCTCCCAGAAATCGTGGATGTCGTAGCGGAATTCCCAGCTCACCCCGGCATCGACGGAACGGTAGAGGTCCCACTGACCACCGACCCTCATGGCCGCATACAGCGTGGGAGCGCCGGCTTCCGACCCGGTCAGCACCACATCCGACGGGAGGCCGCACGGAATGACGCCGACCGTGTCCCATGCCGCGCCCTGGTCCTCCGTTCGCAAGCACACGTTGCCCTTGAGGAGATAGAGATCTCCTCCCATGACACGATCAAGCCAGATGTCACCCGGATGATACTGAAGACGCTTGATTCTTGTGTAGCTCATGCCGCCGTCGTCGGAGCGGAACAACTTGCTGGACGCCGAGTCCTTCTTCAGCAGGAAGTAGACCGTGTTCTCTGTTCCCACGTCCCGGAGGATGCGCTTGCATTCCTGGTACGGCTCGTCGGGCAGGCCTGCGGGGACCTGCCACATCTGTCCGCCATCGGCCGTGTAGTGGACCAGGCCTCCATCGGTAATGCTGGTGACGACTTCAGGAGGACCGTCTCCCACTGCAACTCCGTGGCACCCGCCGTACAGGTTGTCCGAGATGGGCCGCCAACCCTCGCCATTAAGGGAGCCTTTCCACACGCCCCCCCGGGACGATCCTCCACAGATGCTGTCGCCGCATGCGGCCAGACATGCGCAGTGCATCCGGCCCGCCAGGTTCCGGGATCCCATTTCCACCCAGCGGGAGGAGCGGGAGCGGCGCATGGAGTTTCTCATTTCCTGAAGAACCCGGCCGTTCTCTCTCTCAATGGCCTTCCAGTCTGCATCCGGGGCCGCGTAGTGCATCTGGGCCTGCCACTGTTTGCGCAATGAACGGTTCCGCTTTTCCGCGTTGCTGTCAAGGCGATGCTCGGTAGGCATGGGCATGGGGAAGTTCTGCCGATGCGGGGCGGAGCGGATGCCAATGATCGCGGCAACCACAAGAATCGGGATGGCGAGTAGTATGGCTTTCCTCATTGCTCAGGTTTCCTGGGTCGACTGGGTCGATGCGATTCGTCTCTATCATTATAGATTATAGCACACCACCAGGACGATCGGAAACCGATCGGTGACAGGACTCTGGGGACATAGCACCAGTTCAGGGAGCCAACGGCTCCCTCCTTTTCGCGCAACAGGGGCAGGGGTTGCCCCCTGCCCCTTGCAAGATAGCACTCTCAGAACTCACTACCTGTACAGGGTCTTGATCGCTCCCCAAGTCGACTCGTCGGCCGCACTGGGCCCTTCGTCCTCACTCAGGCAGTAGGCGATGTCGATGGGATCCCCGGCGATCTCAGAGATCAGAGTCCAGCGGGGGAATCCCCAGATAGTCCCGTCCCAGTAGCCCTCACCACAGCCGAACACCTCGTAGTTCGTGAGCGCAACGCCACAGTCCGGCGCCTGATCGCCCCAGGCATTGTCCACCTGGAACCCAAGGCTCATGGTCCCTTCAATGAAAACCGGAGGACACACCCACAGCGTCACCCGGTAGCATGTCAGATAACCCGGCTCATCATGCACGAGCTCGGTCTCCATCTCCGCGGGATTCCCCCACGTGAAATACCGGCTCATGTACGGAGTCTGTCCCGGGGGACAGGTCGCATCGTAGAAATTCACGAAGATCCCATCCGGATCCTGCCACACAGCATTCCACTCGCCGACATAGACGACAATGTCGTAGATCCAGTGGCCTTGCAGATTGACCGGGATATCGTCGACAGCTTCAGTCCCGCGCCCGGACATCGCATTCAGTATCAACAGAGGATCCATCGGAGGCTGGCAGTAGAACTCATCCCGCTGGAGCTCGGGCAGCTCGACCGGACCGGACACCGGGGACAAGTAAGGATCCGCGGCATACGCGGATCCCGCAACAACAAGAATCAGCAACATCAAAATCGATTCCCTCATT